>CAYSPJ010000127.1:9787-14215 GCA_964432875.1 uncultured Phaeodactylibacter sp.
AGCCTGCAGGCACAAACTTCACCTTAAAAAACAATAATTTGCCCGCCATCCCTTACCTTTGCCGCCAAAATCCAGGCAAGCACATGATGATTCAAGTTTTTGTGACCGGCGGCACCTTTGATAAAGAGTATAATTACATTACTGGCGAGCTGTTTTTTAAAAACACCCACCTCCCGGGCATGTTTGAGCTTGGGCGGTGCACCCTCGAGATAGACATCAAAACCCTGATGATGGTAGATAGCCTGGAGATGCAGGATGAAGACCGCGAAATCATCGCCTCCAATTGTCGGCGCTGCAACCTGGATAAAATCCTCATCACCCACGGCACGGACACGATGGTGAAGACGGCCCATTACCTGGCAGCAGACGGCATCAAAGACAAGACCATCGTACTGACAGGCGCAATGATCCCTTTTGCCTTCAGCACCTCTTCCGATGGCTTCTTCAACCTGGGCAGCGCCCTGGCCTTTGTGCAGACCCTGCCCCCCGGCGTTTATGTGGCCATGAACGGGCGCTACTTCCATTGGGACAAAGTGCGCAAAAACACCAAAACCGGCTTTTTTGAAGAACTGGATAATGGCTAAATATAACGATTATGGAATATCTGGGGCTTATATTGGAGTTTGGCTTCCTCGCTATGGGCATCTACATCTACTTATTCGCCATTGGGCGGATGAAAGCCGCTACCCCCCAGGCGCAAAAACGCGCCGAGGATTTCCGCCGCCGCAACAGCTGGTGGCTGCGCCTGGCATCGCTGGCGCTCATCGCCATCGTGCTGGTCAATATCGTACTGCATATCATGCAACTGGTGGCTGCTCCTTGAGGGCGGGCATGGCTCCGGCGGGCACGCATGAGAAAAAAACTGGTATGTTAAAGCCTGGCGAAATACGGCGGTAAAAAAATCGTTATTCCTTCTGTGTGGCATCATTAGGAAGAAATTCAGTAATATTGCCAAGATTTTTTCATCATTCGTTATAATCCTGAAATCACACTCAATCTAATATGAAAAGAAGTATACTGATTTTGTTGAGCTTATGCCTCCTCGGGGCTGCTTCCTCCGCTTCGGCCCAAGCAGACTTTTACACCGTAAATAAGATTCAGGAAATCAAGATCAAATTCGAGCAAGACAACTGGAGCTACGTCCTGGATTCCCTCAGCGTCAATGGAGAAGGGCTGCTCCTGGGGTCTGTTGAAATAAACGGGCAAAAATTCAACGACATCGGCGTGCGTTACCGCGGCTCCCGCTCCTTCCAGCCGGGCAGCCAACGCAATAGCCTCTACATCAAGCTTAACTTCATTGACAAAGGGCGCAACTACCAGGGCCACTCTTTGGTGACCCTCTCCAGCGCCCTGCGCGACCCGAGCCTGGTGCGCGAAGTGCTCGGCTACGAAATAGCCCGCCACTACATGCCTGCTCCGCGCGCCAACTACAGCAAGGTCTATGTCAATGACCAATATTACGGGCTTTTTGTCAATGTCGAACCGATTGATAACGCTTTCCTGGTACACAATTTCGGCGACGACAAAGGCACCTTCGTACATTGCGCCCCCAACCTGCTGGAACCAGCCCCAACAGGCTGCAAAAGTGATGTGTTTGGCTCGCTACAGTACGACAATAGCGCCAAGTGCTACCTCCACAACTTCGCCCTGCTCTCCGAATCGGGCTGGGATGACCTCATCCAGCTGACTTATGTGCTCAATGAAAAAATTGAGGATATAGAAAAGGTGCTGGACGTAGACCGCACCTTGTGGATGCTGGCTTTTAACAACGTGCTGGTCAACCTCAGCAGCTATACCGGCCGCTTCAGCGAAAACTATTACCTCTACCGCAATGCGGAAGGCAAGTTTACCCCCATCATTTACGACCTCAACCTCTGCTTCGGCAGCTACAAAAATACCGGGATCGGCTCTGACCTTAAACTCAATGAGCTTCAGCAGATGGACCCGCTCCTGCACCTCGACAACTCCAGCAAGCCGTTGCTCAGCCGCTTGCTCTCTGTTGACAAATACAAACGGATTTACCTGGCGCACATCCGCACTATCGTCGCGGATTTCTTCCGCCACGAACAGTATGCCCGCCGTACTCAGGAGCTGCAAAGCCTCATCCGGCAGGATCTGACCGATGATGTCAACCGCTACTACCCCATGGAAGATTTCGAGGCTAGCCTCACTTCAACCATCGGCAAGCGCAGCCGCATCCCCGGCTTGCAGGAATTGATGCAAGCCCGCACGGCATTTCTGCGCGAACACCCGCAGCTCGTCATCTTGCCCCCTACCATCAACGAGGTCAGCGTGGTACGCCGCGAACGCCTCTCGGCTCAACGTATCACTGACTTCAGGGTGAATGCCCGGATCGAAAGGTTCCCCAAGGAGGTCATCCTGCACTATCGCTTCAATGACAGCGAGCCTTTTATGCAGGCCCCGATGCGCGACGATGGCCAACAGGCGGATGGAGAAGCTAATGACAGCCTCTTTGGCGCTGTAATCAAACCACCCAGTGGTGCTACGGCCATTGAGTATTATATCTTTGCCGAAAACGCTGGCGCAGCTAGCTTCGAGCCTTCTCGCTACATGTACGAACGCTACAACGCCAGCTTGGAAGAATTGAATAACTAAACACCGGCCCGGCTATCTTGATAAGACTCTATTGCGAAGCTTCCCCTTATGCGAAGCTTCGCAATTTTATTTCACGCAATTTTTTGAGCTACCTCATGCAAAAACAGCTTTATCTTCTGCTCCTTTCCTGCTTTTTTGCCGCCAACCTGGCTGCTCAGCAAAAGGATGTTTTTGATCTCTCTTCCGTAAAAGAATTGAAAATCATCCTCGAAGAAAAGGATTGGAATGTCATCCTTGATTCCCTCAAACAACAAGGCGAAAATTACCGCCTGGTCGGCGACGCTTTCTACGACGGGGAAAAGTACGAAGGCGTGGGCGTGCGCTACAAGGGCAACAGCTCTTACTTCAGCGTGAGCAAAGACGGCTATTCCAAATTGCCTTTCAATATTGACATCAATAATACCCATAAAGCGCTAAAGTTGCCCGGAGGCTACAACAAACTGAAACTCAGCAACATTTTCCGCGATCCCTCCTTCGTGCGCGAAGTGCTCTCTTATGAGATCGTGCGCCGCTACATGCCTGCGCCAAAGGCCAATTTCATCAAAATCCACGTCAATGATGAGTACTTTGGCGTTTACAACAATACCGAATCTATAGAGGGCGACTTCCTCAAGGCCTACTATGGCCATGACAAGGGCATCCTTTTCAAGTGCGACCCCATCTGGGGCACCAAAACTCCGCCAGAATGCAAGGAGGGCGAAAAGTCTTCTCTCGAATACCTCGGCAAGGACTCGCTCTGCTACATGGGCAATTATGAGCTTAAATCCGAATATGGCTGGAAGGAGCTTGTCGACCTGACTTTCATCCTCAACCACCAACCGGAGAAGCTGGACTCGGTGCTCAATATCGACCAAACCTTGTGGATGCTAGCCCTCAACATGGTCATGGTCAACCTCGACAGCTATACTGGCCGCTTTTGCCACAATTACTACCTCTATCAAGATGATGGCGGGGCTTTCCAACCCCTCATCTGGGACCTCAACCTCTCGTTCGGCGGCTTCCGCTACGACGGCATCAACAACAGCCCTTTGAGCAACGAGGAGATGCAGACCCTCAGCCCCATCCTGCATTATCGGCAAAAGAATGAAAAACGCCCGCTCATCACCAAGCTGCTGGCCGATGAGCTCTACCGCAAGATGTACCTGGCCAGCATCCGCACCATCCTCAACGACTTCTTCGTCAACGGCGCTTACCTGAAGCGGGCCGAAGAAATCCAACTCCTCATCGATAAACACGTGCGGCTGGACAGCAACAAGCTCTATTCCTACGAGGCTTTTAAGCAGAACCTCCACCATACCGCCAAAGCCGATAAGGTGGCTATCGTCGGCATTGCCGAGCTGATGGGGCCGCGCACAGAATACCTCATCAACCACCCCCTCATCAATAAGACGGCCCCGGCGATCAAGAAAACGGAACACCTGGATTACAAGGAATTCGTGGCCTTTCAGGCCCAGCTGGAAGAGGCTAATCGCGCCTGGCTCTTTTACCGCTACGGCTCGTCCGGGGCTTTCCGCCGCCTGGAGATGTTCGACGATGGCGGCCATAATGACCAACTAACCCAGGATGGCGTCTGGGGTGCTACCCTCGACGCTAAAGCGGGGCAAAATATCCAGTACTTTTTCGTAGCTGAAAACCAATTTGCTGCCGCCCGCCTCCCCGAACGGGCCTCTCTGGAATTTTTTACGGTAGTGCGCGAGTAGGGGGCGATTGGTTCTATTTTTGGCGTCCACCTGCTGCTCTATGGCGCGCGCAGGATGTTTTAGCCACGGATTGCGCGGATTTTCACGGAGGGGTGGGCTGGCGAGGGGGTGC
>CAYSPJ010000128.1:0-14191 GCA_964432875.1 uncultured Phaeodactylibacter sp.
CAGCGGCCCGAGATCGTGCCCAAGCAAGAAGGGCATCTGGAAGAAGCTACCTTGGTTTGTTTTTCGCCCAGTGGGCGGCAGGCCCTATCTGCGGGGAGAGACGGCCGCATCGTGTTGTGGGATTTAGACCTTGGAAGATTCGTCCGCTTCATCGAGGCGGGACAGGAGATTACCGGGCTGAGCTTCACGCCCGACGGCCTGGCGGCGGTCGCCTTATTGGAAGGCAAACACCTGGCATCCTGGTCTCTGGAGACGGGTGTGCAGACGTGGAGTACCTCGGTCTCTACCAGCGCGCTCCGCGCCTTTGACTTTTCGCCCGACCGCAACTGGCTGGCCGCGGGGGAGGACGAGCGCACCGTCGCCGTCTGGGATTTGCGCCAGGGCAAGCAGGCTTGGCAGCAAGGCCAACAGCCCGCGCTGGCCGGTCTCCACTTCTCTGCTGATAGCGAGCAGGTCATTGCCCGGAGCGAATGGGGCGAAGTGCTGGCGAGGTGGCAGGCCAGCTCTGGCGCTGGTATCACCAACTCCGATCGCGGTGAACGGGCTGTCGCTCCGCTCCACTTTAAGGGTGCCCGGGCCTGGAGCGCCCAGGATAGGCAAGTCCAGTTTTTTGACTACCAGGCGGGCACTTCCTTTCTTACCGACGACAGCGGCCTCCTCGAAGGGGCGGAATTTATTCAAGACTTTGCCTTCTTCGAGGGCGGGGCAAAGCTGGCCATCGCCCTGGGGGATGAGACAGGACTGTACACGAGGCCCGGGGGGATAGTCGAACGCATGAGCTGGGGGGAAATCTGGATTTGGGACGTCGCGCAAAATCGCGAAATAGTCCGGTTGAATCAACACATGGAAAGGGAAAGGGTGAATGCGCTCGCGCTAGCACCCGATGTCCGCTCCCTGCTTTCCGCCTCTGATGACCGCAGCATACGGCACTGGGCGCTTGACCCGCCGCGCGAACACCAAGTGTTGGCACGCCATACTGATGTCGAGACCCACTACGCCTTTGCCCCTGATTTCCGCCGCCTGGCTCTGACCCGGCTGGACGGGGCCTTTATGGCTTGGGATTGGGCCCAGCGCGGCGAGCCTCAGCCCCTCAACCCTGTAACGGCGTGGGGGGGGAGTCTCTACAATCTTGCACAGTTTAACAATACCTTCCGTTTCGCCCCGGATGGCACGACCCTGGCCGCAGGCTGGCTCAGTGGCCTCCGTGGCATCCTTAGTTGGTGGGACAGCGAGACGCAGCAGCTGACCCGAGAACTCGCAGGAGGTTACTATCTGTGGGCCCCCGTGGCGTTGGATGTCTCGCCGGACGGCAAAAGGCTCTTGGTTAGTTCGGGCAGCCACTTAGGACCGGTGATTATGAACCGCCAAGAGATACCTAGGGCCGCCGTCCAGGGCCAAATCTTCGATGCTCAGGGCACAGCGGTTGGCCTGCAGACTGCGGCTGGGCCCATCTTTGGCCAATTTAGTTATGACCAATTTACTTATTATGGCTCTGATCCAGCCAATCACTACTACTTCGAGCCTGACCCCTATACGGTGACGCTCTGGGATATGGAGACCGGTGCTTGCCTGCGCAGCTTCCCCACAGTGGCCGGGACGGTCCGTTTCTCGCCGGATGGCCGCTTGGCGCTGGCCGACGGCACTGGCGGCTGGAGCGCCTGGGGATTGGACACCGGCCGGCGGCTGGCCAGCAAAAGCGGGGCAGCGGTTTTCCACGCCATCCATTTCCAGGCCGATAGCGCAGTCGCGCTGACCATCGAAGCGGGCGGCAAGCTGGCGATGTGGGACGTCTATACCGGCGAAGCCATCGCCAGTTTTACTGGTTTGGGGCAGCCCGTCGCGGCCTCTTTCCATCCTGATGGCAGCACCGGGCTTACCCTCGATGCCGACGGCACAATCCGGGAATGGGATGCCCGCTCGGGCCGTCTGCTCCGGCAGTTTTCGGTACAGCCCCTCGAAAAAGGGCAACTGGCCTATGCACCCAACGGCCAGTATGCTTTGGCCTGGGGCGGGGGTGTGGCCGCAGTCATAGACCTGCGCAGCGGCACAGCTGTGCTCGAATTGGGTCGTTCGGTCCACCCCGGCTATGCTGGTGACCAATTTTTACAGGGGAATCGGCCGGGGCACATCCGCAGCTTTGAATGGCTGCCCAGTGGGGATAAAGCCCTTTCTGCTTCCTACGATGGCACCATCCGGCTGTGGGACCTGAACCGCGGCATGGAGCTGGCTACCTTATACCTGTTGAGCGAGCGCGACTGGACCATCACGACGCCACAAGGCTTATTCGACGCCTCGCCGGGCGCCATGGGGCAGATGTATTACCGGGTCGGTGCCACCATCATCGATCTGGAACAACTCAAAGAACGCTACTACGAGCCGGGCTTGCTGCCGAAACTGCTGGGTTTCATCCCCGGCGGCTTGCGCTCGGTGGAGGGGCTGGACGAGCTTGACCTGCCGCCCCTGATCGCCGAGACCTCAATTGAGAATGGGCGCCTGCGGGTGCGGCTCGAAGCGCGCAGCGGCGGCATCGGCAAGGTAGCCTTGCTGCTCGACGGCAATATCGAGCTCAGCCCGGATGTCAATCCAGGCCAGCGCGCTGAGTTTGAAGTGGACCTCCAGCCTTATGCGGGCCATTTCTTCCCCGATGCGGCCAACACCCTGGCGCTGCGCGCCTACAACCGCGCCGGCTGGCTGCGCAGCACGCTGCATACCTTCGAGTACCTCCCGGATGGCACCCAGTCAAAGGGGGGCAGCACTTTCAATCCCAACGCCAGTAAGGATGCCAAATTGGGGCAGACCAGCTTGTACGCCCTAATCGTCGGCACCTCGAAATACAGCGGCGACAAGCTCAGCCTGAAATACCCCGACTTGGATGCCATCGCCTTTGAAAACGCCCTGCGCGCCACTGGCAAACCGCTTTTTGGCGACAAGGTACACACCACCCTGCTGACGACCAGCGCCGAGCCGTTCCCGCGCAAGGATGTCATTGCTCGGGCCATGCAAGATATCGCCAGCCGGGCCCAGCCCCAGGACATCCTCCTGGTGTACTTGTCTGGCCACGGCATCACCTATCCGGCCAATAGCGAGCTGGGGCGTTTCCACTACCTGACCACCGATGTGCGCAACGATAATCTGAGCGACGCGGCGTTGCGCCGTACCAGCACCATCCCCCAGGACACCCTCATGGCCTGGATGCGGCAGGTGAAAGCCCGCAACCGCATCCTCATCCTCGATGCCTGCAATTCCGGCCAGACCATCCAAACCCTTTTCGCGGGCGAGCGCTCGCTCAACAGCGACCAGCGGCGGGCCCTGGAGATGATCAACGATCGCAGCGGGATGTTCATCCTGGCCGGCAGTGCGGCCGACAAGGCGAGCTTCGAAGCCAGCACCTTCGGCCACGGCTTGCTCACCTTCAGCCTGCTCAACAACATGCCCCAGGTGGCGGCAGCCAACGAAAAACGGGTGGAAGTAGGCGAGCTGTTCAAAAAAGCGCTCGAAGAGGTGCCGGTATTGGCCGAGCAGGTCAAAAGAGTGCAAAAACCCGAGATGATCGGCACGGGCAGCTATGCTATTGGCTTGATTGACGGCGCGCCGCCCTATCCTTTGCCCAAGGCCCTGCCGGTCTTTTTGCGCACCAGCTTCCTGGAAAAAGGGCGCGGCAGAGACAACCAGCGCCTGGGGCAGGCGGTCAATAGAGCGCTAAACCGGCAGGCCTCGGATGCTAAGCCGCAGCTGTCTTTTTGGGATATCGAAGATTGTGCCGGCGACTGCTTCTTCCTCGGTGGAGAGTATCAGGCACAAGGGGCGCTCATCGAGGGCACGGCCTACTTGTATCGCCGGGAAGAGCTCTTGGATGAAATCCCCTTTACGGGGCGCCTCCGCGACTTGGATATCGTAGCCGAACATATTGTGGCCAAGGCTTATGAGCGGATGCCAAAAAATTAGCGTGCCAAACAAAAAGAGGCTGTATCAAATGGAGCAAGGACGAGACCCCCAAAAACTTTGTCCCACCAACCTGGTTCTATAGAAAAGGCCTGCCAACTGATAGGCCAAACAAATCCAGTGAAAAAAACAAAGCATGACCTATCAATTCCAACTTTTGCAAACCACTCGCGAGCATATCGCCAAGCTACTGGAAGGGCTTTCAGTTCAACAGTTGAACCACATCCCTGCAGGCTATAGCAACAACCTGCTCTGGAATGCTGGCCATGTGCTGGCTACTCAACAGTTGCTGCTCTACGGCCGCTGCGGTCAGGAGATGTTGCTGCCCGACACCTTTATTGAAGATTTCCGGAAAGGCACCCGCCCGGAGGGGGAATATGGAAAAAACACCATCAGCTTTATCCGCGAAAAGCTGCTGCCCACTGCCCAGCAGGCAGCTATGGACTATGAGCGGGGCGTGTTCCAAAGCTTTGAGCCTTACCAGACGAGCTACGGCATCGAGCTGCAAGACTTTGGTGAAGCCTTGCAGTTTGTCAACGTACACGAAGCCTTACACCTAGGCTATATGATGGCCTTGAAAAAGCAGCTGCCGGCCTAATACATCCGGGCTATATTGCCGCTAATCGGCAATATAGCCCGGATATCATCCTGCCAAGCTGGTTTATTGCAGATAGTTGGACTGGAAGAAGGCCCGGTAGCCATCGACCGATTTTTCGCGAAGCACTTCGCGGTAGTTGTTTTGGGTGACCGGGAAGACCTCGAAGTTTACATCCGAGGAGATGAAATCCTTACTGTTCTTCTGAGTGCCTTGGTAATACTTCATAGCTTCAGCCTTGTTTTTAAACTTGCGCAATACCAGTATCGGCAAGCGGTTATCCGCGCTTTCCCCGAGGTAGATATTGGAGATGCGCAGGCGGTCGAGCTTGAAGTATTTTTCATTGAAGTCCGAAACCTTGATTTTGCTCGTATTGAGGTCAGCATTAGGGTCTTTGAAAGCAATGAGGATATAGTGGAGGTCTTCATCCTCCACTTTGTACTGCCCCATTTCCTCTTTAGTGGCGCCACCAGGCAGGCTGGCAGAAGACTCGCCCAGCAAGCGGATAATCTCTCTGGCGCGCATCTGCTCAGGAGTATTGGGGTATCGGGCGATGACGTCTTTCAAGGCTTCCAGATAGGCTTCCCGCCCCTCCAGATTCCCGGTGCTCATCGCTGCCAATAGCGCGAATTTAGGCTGCAGGGCATTGGCGGCCCCAAATTTTTCTTTGGCGGTAGCACTCTGCTGAAAGGCATCTTGGTAATTGCCGCCGGTGAAAGAAGCGTAAGCCTGGTCGTAATAGCGGTTTAGCTTGCGTTCTTCATTGGCCAGTTCATCCACATAATTGGGGTTGCGGATGACCATCGCGTACTTTGAGGTCTGGTACTTGTCCAGGATTTTATCGGCAAAGTACTGGGAGCGGGCGTGGTTGCCAGAATCCAGGTAGGCCAGGTAAAGTTGATACCAGGATTCCAGTTCGAAGTTGTTGCCGGGGAAGCGGCGCTCCAATTCTTCAAGGACTTCAATAGCCTTGGGCAAGTTTTGCAGGCGGTCGCGGTATAAGGACCCCAGCTTGAACATGGCTTCCTGCATTTTGAGCTCCGCCAGCTTGCGCTCCGCATCAGTGCCAGGTACATCCCCCAGATATTTCTTGACTTCGTCGGCGGTGAGCACTGCCGAAGCTGAGCTAGCCGCCTGGTTTTCATCAGCCACTTCCTCCTGCTCCGCAAAAGAAGATTCCCGCTTATTAGAACGGCGCCAGTCATCTTCCAAGGTCCGGCCGGGCCATTGGCGTTCGAATTCGCGCGTGCCGCGCTTGAGCGCGCGGTCGTCATAGGCAAAGAAGCTGCTTTCCTTTTGCAAGCCCCCTCCGGTCGCGCCAGGCAGGCTGCGGCGGGCGCCATCGTCCGTTCCAGCCGCTTTGTTGGCCAATGCTTGTAGGCGTTCCTCGTCCTGTTTCTTTTTGATTTCCAACGCCCGGGCTTCTTTCTCTTTATCGCTCAGCCCGCCGAGGCGCAGCAGGCTGTCTTGAAGCTCTATAATTTGAATGTTGGCCGCGATTTCGGTGAGGTTTTTGCTCAGGCTGCTGACTTCCTTGAAGCGTGGTTCCGTATCGCCCATCACCATAAGCGTACTATCGTAGTAGTTCTTAGCAGGCACGTAGCGCTCTGTTTCGTAGTAGAGGCCAGCTAAGGTGAGATAGGATTCAATCTTCTGCGCGCGGTTTTGAGTATTGTACTTGAGGGAGAGCTCCAGGTTCTTAATCGCCTCGCTCAAATCGCGGGATTCGATCGCGATTTGCGCCAGGGAGTAGTAAATCTGGTCGAGGTATTCCTTGTTTTTCTCGTCTTTGAGCAGTTTTTCGAGATTAGCTATTGCCTCCCTGGCACTGCCTTTGCCGCTGGCCCAGGCGTTTTGAGCCATATTCAGCTTGCAGTTGAACTCCATCTCGAAGCCAGGCCGGAAGCCCAGGGAGCGTTCAAAGGCGGCGTAAGCCTCACGGCTGTTGCCCTGCATCTGGTGCAGTTGAGCGATGATGTAGGCATAACGCCCCTTTTGTAAGCGGTCCTTCTCGGTTTCAAGGGCTTTTTCCAAAGCGGGCAAAGCAGCAGTATAGTCTTTGCGGTGGATGTGCAGGTAGGCCCACACGGCCGGTATCTGATCCCTGATTTGCTCGAAGAGGTCTGGCTTGCGCTCCAGTTCATTCAGGAAAAATTGGGCGCCGTCATAGCTGTTGCGCTCCACCAAGGTGCGGGCCAGCCACAGCATGCCTTCCTGATAGGCTGGCCGGTGCTTCAGCGGGTTATCCTGATTCTTGTCCTCTTTTTCATCTTTACCCTTCTTATCCTTGTCCTCCGGGTTCTCTGCTTCCTGCTTGGCCAAGGCCTCATCTTTGCTTCGGGATTGTAAGATTTCCGGTTTGGGCGGGGCTTTCTGGCCTTTCTTGCGGGCCTGAGCTACGGCCTTATTATATTGCTTGAGCGCTTTTTCGCGCTCTTTGCTGGTTTTGCCTTTACTGCCCTTTTGAGCCGCCTTTTTGCGCGCTTTGACGCTCTTCTTTTTGGCCGCCGCCTTCTTTTTCTTGGAGCTCAGCTTTTTGTCCTGAGCTGAAGCGCCTTTGCGCTTTTTCATCTTTTCCGGGCTAAATTCGTTGACGAAGTAGCGGAAAGTTTCTTCGGCAGACTCGTAGTCCTGCTTGACGTATTGGGCTTTGCCCACCAACACATAGCAGTCGTCGGTCCATTTTGTATAGCGGTGTAAATTGACGACGATGGAAACTTTCTTGATGGCTTCGTCCAGCTCCGGCGCGGCCATCTGGGCGTTATCCGAAACCACGTACTTGTACATGGGCAACAACTGGGTATAGTTTTCCGCATGCTGTTGCTCCAAGAGCAGGATGCTGGCTTCCAACAGCTCATTGGCATTGAAGTAGCCATTGTAATAAGCCGTGGTATTGTGGTATAGCTCTCCCAGGGCAGACTGGTCGCTGCGGCTCTTTTGAGTGGTACAAGCTGAAGCCAACGCGGTGACTGCCACCACTAATATTGCTTTGTTGATAAGTTTCAAAACTCTTGCTTTTTTACAATTACTAAAAAGAAACCGGCTTTTATTACACACCTCCAGCCGGGAAACATAACTTTGTGCCTTGGTATCTTAATCTTTAAGCGCTTAGTTGTCGTTATATAAACGTTGAAACGCAAAATTATTTTATTCTTAAAAGACTTCAAAGCATAGATTCGACAATGTCTAGCCACGATGAAATTAATCTGCCAGGCCAAAGCGGGCAGTGATAGAATCTGTAGCTAGCGAAAATGAAGGCCAATGGCAGCGGAACACAATAATGAAAAGGGCTGGTGGGATAAGTGGAAACAATCGCTAAGGCATACCTACCGCCTGGTCATCATGAATAATGAAACTTTCGAGGAGGTAGGCTCTTACCGCCTTAGCTTGCTCAACGTCTATGTCGCGGTCAGTACCATCCTGGTGCTGGTCGCCTTTCTGGTCGTCATGGCTGTGGCCTTTACCCCCCTCAAGCGCTATATGCCAGGCTATGGCATAGGCGGCGACCAGCGCGAAGAGGTGGAGCGCTTGTACCGTGAGGTCCGTAGGATGGAAAAAGACCTGGCCGCCCATGAAAAATATTCGGAAAACATCCGGCGCATCCTGGTGGGAGACGTGGATAGCTTCGCCATCGTCCGCGAGGTCGAACCGGCTTTAATGGATACGATAGACGAAGTGGAACGCTCCCAGAGCGAAGATCAACTACGGCAGGAGATCGAGCTGCAGGAAGTGGGCCAGGCTGCCCGAAGCAGCCGCACCGTCAACTTCTCACCCAATGATATTCCACTGGAACAGATGTATTTCATCCCCCCCATCAAAGGTGAAATCTCTGCCAACTTCAACTCAGAACAACAACATTATGGCATCGATATACTGGCGCCTAAAAATACCGCCATCAAAGCTGCGCTGGACGGTTATATCTTTTTCTCCGACTGGACGATGGAGACTGGCAACACCCTCGGCATTCAACATGCCAACAACACCTTCACCTTTTATAAGCACAATTCCGTCTTGCTCAAAAAAGCAGGCAGCTATGTCAAGGCCGGCGAAGCAGTGGCTATCATCGGTAATACCGGCACGATGACGAACGGGCCGCACCTCCACTTTGAGCTCTGGCATAAAGGAAAACCTGTTGACCCCGCAGAATACGTGAATTTTTAGAGCCGTCCTCAAAACTTTCAAACCATCGCCCTGTTTCCTCTCTAAAATTTATAAATCGGCTGCTTCCATGAGCAAACAAAACCAGCACCTTAAGGACACTTTCAACGAAAAGGGCGAAAAAGTAAGCCCTTTGCTGCCCGAAACGGTCAAGAATTTCCTCATCGACATCGACGGCACGGTTTGTGATGATATCCCCAACGAAGAACCAGAGCGCATGCTCACTACCCTCCCCTATCCAGATGCGCTGAAGATCATCAATAAGTGGTTTGATGACGGCCACATCATCACTTTTTTCTCTTCCCGTACCGAAGAGCACCGGGATGTCACGGAACAATGGCTGAAAAAACACGGATTCAAGTACCACGCTCTCCTGCTCAACAAGCCGCGCGGCGGCAATTACCATTGGATAGACAACCACATCGTGAAAGCTACCCGCTTCAAGGGTAAATTCACTGATCTAGTGGTGCGCAACCATGAAATCGAGGTATTCAAGCCATGAAAGCTGTAGTCATCACACCTTCCGCTCCAACAAATCTTTGAGCGCTGGCAGCAGACGGGGGAAACGGAATGCAAACCCAGCTGCTTCTATCTTGCGAGAACTTACTCTGGCGCTAGATAGTATCACATCGGCCATTTCGCCCATGGCGAGCCGCAAAGCGATAGCGGGCGCTGGCAAGATCAAGCCGGGCTTGCCCAATGCCGTTTTCATTTGCCCTACCAGCTCCTTGTTAGTGACCGGCTCGGGCGCAACGCCATTGTAGAACCCTTGCATGGTATCGTCCTCCAGTACTTTGACAAACAGCTGGCAGAGGTCATCAATATGTATCCAGCTATACCATTGGCTGCCATCGCCAAAGTAGGTGCCCAAGCCGAAACTGAAAGGCAGCAGCATCTTTTCCATCGCGCCGCCCTGGGTAGAGAGCACGATTCCGATGCGCAAAGCGGCGGTACGGATGCCAGATTGCGCCACTTCAGCAATAGATTTTTCCCACGCCACGGTGCTCTCCGCCAGGAAGCCGCTGCCCGGTGCCGCGGTTTCATCCAGCCATTCATCGCCCCGGTTGCCGTAATAGCCGATGGCCGAGGCAGAGATGTAGGCTTTGGGCTGATGGTCGAAACGGGTAAACGACTCCCGCAACAAGCGCGCACTATCAGTGCGGCTACGGATGATGAGCTCCTTGCGCGCGGCCGTCCAGGGCTTGTCAGCAATGCCGGCCCCGGCCAGGTTGATGACGTAATCAGCCTGGCGGATGGCTTCGGCTTCGATCTCCCGTTGGGCGGGGTTCCATTGAAATACAGGGTAGAGGCTATTGTCTGGCTTGCTGCGGCTCAGGTGGGCGACCGTGTGGCCGCGCTCTGCTAGCAGCTCACTAAGGCGCTGCCCGATGAGCCCGCTCCCGCCAGCGATTAGGATATTGGACATGCGTTGTCGGTTTTACTTTAGGTGTAAACAAGGAGCGGGCATCAGGGTTCATTCGCCGATGCAAACGATGGCAGGCAACAGCCAGTCAAGGGGCTGGAGCAAATGCCCCCAGCCCTCCCCTCCCCTCCGTGAAAATCCGCACAATCCGTGGCTAAAAAACACCCGCTGCCGCCAGGCAGCTCCGTGAGCATCCAGGCAATCTGTAAATAGTACGCCTAGAGCAGCAACAGCTTCGAGGCCGGCGTTTAAGCGGTGTAATAAAACCAAAACTCCGTATTATTGCAACATAAATATCCACCATGGCTACTCATAATACGCTTATCATCGGCGGCGGTATTTTTGGTATCACGGCTGCGCTAGAGCTGCGCCGCCGGGGGCAGTCCGTGCGCCTCTTCGACCAAGGCCCCATCCCCTACCCTGCCGCTGCTTCGACTGACTACAGCAAGATGATCCGGGCAGACTATGGGGCCGACGAGTTCTACACCGCCCTGATGCTCCAGGCCCTGGAGGGCTGGGACCGCTGGAACCGCGACTGGCCGCGCCCGCTTTACCACCAAACGGGCTTCCTGTTGCTCACCCATGCAGCTTTTATGCCAGGCGGGCTGGAACAGGAAAGCCTCAGGCTGTTGCGCCATAAAGGCGTGCCCATCGAGCGGCTGGCACCAGACGCCTTGCACACGCGCTACCCGCAATGGGCACACGAGCATTATGCCGACGGCTACTACAACCCGCGGGGGGGCTGGGCCGAAAGTGGCGCAGTGGTGGCCCAACTGGCGCAGATGGCCCGGGCAGCGGGCGTGAGCCTACACGAGGGCGAGGGCTTTCGCGATTTCTTCGAGCGCGGCGGGCGGATCGAGGGCATCACCACCACCAAGGGGCGGGCATACCAGGCAGACTGCACCATCGTAGCTGCAGGCGCCTGGACGCCGCTCATCCTGCCTGAGATGCAGGATAAAATGCGTTACACGGGCCATCCCGTCTTTTTGCTACGCCCGGCTGACCCGACCCCCTATCGCGGCGAGGTTTTCCCGGGCTGGTCGTCCGACATTTCCCGCACGGGCTGGTACGGCTTCCCGGCTACGGCGGAGGGGCTGGTGAAAATCGCCAACCACGGCCCCGGCTTCCCGGCCGACCCGCTGGCGGACAACCAAGTGCCAGATTCTTTTTTGCCGGCTTTTCGCGAATTTGTCCAAGCCCACTTGCCCGGCCTGCGGGATGCCCCACTTGCCCACACCCGCCTGTGCCTGTACTGCGATACCTGGGACGGCGATTTCTACCTCTGCTCACACCCGGACCGCCCGGGGCTGGTCATCGCCGCTGGCGGCAGCGGCCACGGCTTCAAGTTCGCCCCTATGCTCGGCGAGATTATCGCCGATGTGGCGGAAGGCAAGGAAAACCCTTGGGCGCACCGCTTCAGCTGGCGGGAGAAGGGCGCAGCACGCACGGAGGCAGCCAGGATGGCAAGATGACCGCTATTTGACAGCACTAAGTAGCATAACGGCCAAGTGCAGCCGCAGTGCCGACGCAGGAGGCGTTGCCGGCTGCACCGCGTTGGTCGCCCTGCGCCCCAGCTTTTAGGCTTTTCTCGATTTGCCACGCCTTGCCAATTGCCAATTGCCGATTGCACCGCCCTATCGCCGCCAACAAGGCTTCAGCAAAAAAAAACGTCGGAACAAAACGGTTTGCCGCCAGATAAAGTAGCCGCAAAACCTGTATCTTGGCCGAAATTTACAACCATGAACATGCGTGTGGCGCTACTACTACCCCTACTTCTAGCCGCCTTTGCCAGCTATGGGCAAGAGCATCGGGTGGTCGGCTACCTGCCTTACTACCGCTTTGGGCAGGTCGATCAGGTCGGCCTCGAACACCTCACCCATGTCTTCCTGGCCTTTGCCAATCCCGATGCCCAGGGCAATATCAGCCTCGAAGGCGTCAACCCTTGGCCGGTCGTGCGGCGCGCGCATCAGGCCAACGTCAAAGTGCTGGTCTCTCTGGCTGGAGGAGCGCTCCGGCCCGAATGGGCTGAAGCCTGGGCCCGGCTGATGCGCCCAGGGAGCCGCACGGGCTTCATCCACCGCATCATGAACTATGTACGGGCTTATGAATTGGATGGGGTGGATGTGGACCTGGAGTTCAAGCACGTCACTCAAACCTACAACGGTTTTGTCTTGGAATTGCGAGACTCGCTGCATGCCCAGGGCAAGCTGATAACCGCCGCCCTGCCCGGCATCGTACGTTACAAAAACCTCAGCGACGAGGCCTTGCTGTCCTTCGACTTCGTCTGCCTCATGGCTTATGACCTTACCGGGCAGTTCGCCCCCGACCGCCCCGGGCCGCATTCGCCCTACTCCTTAGCTGTCGCTGCGCTCGATTTCTGGGAAAGGCAAGGGATGCCTGCCCAGCGCCTGGTGCTGGGCTTGCCGCTCTATGGCTGGGATTTTTCCAAACCAGGTGAAGTGCGCTCGGTCAATTACAGCGATATCGTTGCCACCAACCCGGCTCACGCCCATATCGATCAGGTTGGGCGATTGTACTACAACGGTATCGTCACCACTGTAGCTAAAACGGAACTGGCGATGAACCGGGCCGGCGGCGTCATGTTCTGGGAATTAGGCAAGGATGCTTTCAACGAGTATTCGTTGTTGAAAACGGCATATCATACGATGAAAGGGGAACAACCGCCTGCCATCGCCGTCGCAGCGGGCCTGCCCCCGGCTGCTGCCCCGCTCACCGGGCCGTTCTCCAGCTCAACCCATTTTCAGGAAGAAGCTATCGTATATGAGGGTACGGAAGCTTTTGGCTTGGACGTAGAGATACAGCCCAACCCCTTTCTGGATATGCTCACTATCACCAACAAGGAGCACACCGTCTTGAAATTGGTACTAGCCAACCCCAAAGGGCAAGTCTTACACGAGGCTAGCCTACGCCCTAATGCCTCTATCAATTGGGAAACAACCAGCTTCCCGCCGGGTAATTACCTGATCTCGGCATCCAGAGGTGAGCGGCAGTTGACCAGGATATTGACTAAGAAATAAAGGCAGCCCTAGGCCTGCATGGGAGGGGCCACTGCTTCGGTTTTCACGGGGCTTTATTCAAGCGCCAATCATAATCCAGGTGCGAAATCTTACCCTCTTTGCTCAGCGGCTGCTCCGCATAGCGGTTGATGAAATCCCGCAGCGAACCCGCATCCTTTTTGAAATCGCCGCTGAACCAACTGAAAATCGCCGAGAGCTCTGCCTGCCCGGCACTCACCCGATTGCGCAGTGGATCATTGACAAAGGCACGCATAGCCGCGTCGAGCTGTGCATCCAGCCGGCCACCGACAAAGGCTTCTGGCCACAAGAGTGGGCAGGAGAAAGATGCGCAATTGACCGCTGCATGGATGCGGGCGTCTTGATAGTGCTTGCGCAGGATGCCGTGTTCAATATCGTTCAGATTGTAGCGCTGCCCCTGGATATCGATGAAATTGATATCCCATACGGTATTCACAAAAGGGATCCCCCGCTTGATGTCTTTGATGCTCTCCACCGGGTAATAGTCAACGATGAGTTTTACGGTGAAGGCGTTGTAAGCATTGATCCAGTAAGCCATCTGCTCATCCTTACCCCATGATTTTTGAGGATGGGCGGCGGACAAGAGGCCCAGGTAAGCATTTAATTGCGCACTGTCGCGGATGAAGCCCTGATAGTCCACCATGCCGTCAGCCCGCCGGTGTTCCTTCAGCAAGCCATCCCAGAGCGCATGGCTGGGCGGGGCCATGACGGGAGAGACTTGCGGCAGCTTATGCCCGCAGGCAGCGGCGGTAGCCAAAACGGCAACCAATAGGGCTATGACTAAATATCGGTTCTTGAGCATCTGCTTGGTTGTTTTATTTTCAGGAAACACCTGCGCCCCTCAATCGTTGCGCCGCAGCGCCGGCGAAGCGGCAAAATTGTCCCGTTTGAGACAGTAGCTGAGTAGCGCTGCTACATCCCTTGTTCATGCCTGGTGCCGCTGGGACTAAATAGTGCCTGTCCATGTAGTCGAGTGTCTGGGCTTTTAACGTTCAAGAGTAAGGCTTGCAAAAGCCC
>CAYSPJ010000129.1:0-5303 GCA_964432875.1 uncultured Phaeodactylibacter sp.
CAGCATAAAACGGCAAGTGGGGCTAAACGCCCCACCTGCGTTTATGCGGGCCGTTGGCCCCCCCCTGTCGAAAAGTCCGGCATAAACCGGGTGCTAAGATAGAGGTTTTGATCCATCTCCACAGAGAGGGTTAGTGCCCGATACCCTCATTTTCAGCGTCTGAGTTTATAGCACGCCCCAAAATGCCTATCGCTTTCGACTATATGCAGACGCTGGAAAACAGCCGCTTATCCACTATCTCTACCCCTCTGCCAGCGTGCTGGATATTTCTGTCTTGCGCGCCTGTAGGGCAGGCAAGATAGCGGCAATCAGGCCGATAGCCAGCGACCCTGCCAGGAGGTAGGCTTCTGCCGGGAGGAAGACTAGCCCGGAGAAAGTATAGCGGTAAGCATCCTTCATCTGTGCGGCCAATACCTCCATGCCCACATGGCTAATCGCCATGCCCAAGAGATACCCCATGCCCGCCAGCATCAGCCCCTCCAGGATAATGAGAGCAAATAACCGGCCCGGCGAAGCCCCCATGACGCGCATCAGGGCCAGCTCATAGCGCCGGTCCTGCAACGAGCTGTAGAGCGAAATAAAAATGCTCAGCCCGGAGACGGCGATGATGATGATGGCTAGCCAACGCAGCGCTTTCGTGCCGGTACCCATTAGCTCGTACAGGCGGTTGATTTCAATGGCCGGCGTGGCAGCTTGCATATCCGTATTTTCATTGATGTTGCGCTGCATGTTGAGCGCCTGGATGTTGTGGCCTTTGAATTTGATGAGCAGGGAGGTGATGTCCTTGTCCTCGTATTCAATCAAGGGCTTGGAGAGGTCGTAGCCACTGCTGACCGCATCATGAGCGTGTTCATGATCGTGTTCTTCGCCCTCAGCATGATGGTAGGCCTCTTCATCCTCAGTTGCGGTAGGCTCCTCATGCCCGTGGCTGTCATGTACCGCCCAGACGCTTTGAGTGCTGGTCAGGATGAGTTGGTCAATCACCGCGCCAGTGGGCTTGAGGATACCCGACACGATAAAGGCATCGGCATCACCATGTAATAAATCTTCGTTGCGGTCAAATCCATGGGTGCTCTGGAAAGTATCACCCAAGGCCAGCCCCAATGCCTGGGCTACGGTCGCGCCGATGACCACTTCCATCGTCTTTCCCCAAAGCTGTCCGGATTCAACTTCTGCCTGATAAAACTCCAGTATGCCTGGCTCGGTGCCGACGATGCGGTACCCGCGGTAGTTATCGCCCAGCGACAGGGGGATAGCCTTTTCGATGATGGGGTGGCCTGGCCGCAAGAAAGCCTTGGCAGCCTTGATAGAGATATTCCCAGTAGGAGAATCGATGTGGTACATACTGCTGAGAATGAGCTGCAGCGGGCTGCCTTTAGCCCCTACCACCAGGTTGACCCCCGCCAGGTTTTTTTCGAATTTTTCCTGCAACTGGTGGTTTAGCACCAACAACAGTGAGATCAATCCCACTCCCAGGGCGAAGAGCACCAGGCTCAGTGCCATAGACAGCGGTTTATTCGTCAGGTTTTTCCAGCTTAATTTCAGAAGGTTCATAGCACAGGGCGTTTAAGCGAGCGTGATTTGCTTGGGGAATCGTTCCTTGAGGCGGCTATCGTGGGTGACGACCAGCAAAGTAGCACCAACTGCCCGGGCTTGTTCTTCCAGCAATTGCGCGACCTGCTCGCAGTTGTGATCATCGAGCGCCGAAGTCGGCTCATCAGCCAGGATGATATCCGGCTGGTTGACGATGGCGCGGGCAATGGCGGCCCGCTGTTGCTCGCCCATGCTCAGGCGATTGGGCTTGGCATGCAGTTTATGGCCCAGGTTGAGGCGCTGCAGCAGCTCCCCGATCCGCGCCCGGTCGGGCTTGAGCCCGGCCAGCTGCTGAGCCAGCACCAGGTTTTCTTCCACCGTGAGGGCGCGCACGAAATGGGCAGCCTGGAAGATAATGCCGATGTTGCGGCCGCGGAATTTATCCAGTTGCGAAGAAGAGAGCGCCGACATATTGGTATTGGCCACCTCGATTGTCCCTACTTGAGGCGAAAGCATTCCTCCCAGCAGGTGCAAGAGGGTCGTTTTGCCACTGCCCGATTGGCCTAGCAGCAGCCAGTGTTCGCCAGACTTGCAGTCAATGTCAGGGAAAGACAGCGTGGCCTTCCCATCGTAGGAGAATTGTAGTTTGGTTGTCCTCAGCATAGCTTTAGAAAGATAGCTCGTTATCGGGCTGCCGGAAGCCTGCTCAGCAGGTATCTATCAGCCTCCAATTTGGCAAAGATAAAATTTCCCACCGCTATAGCTGCAGCGCAGGGATGTCTTTATAATTGTTTAACTATTGAGCGCTTGCTTTGTTCTCTTTGTTTTACCGCCCAAAACCTGGAAATTTGACCGCGACGCGAACACTACAATTGACGATTTATGCAAATTGCCATCATCGACTATAAGGCCGGCAACGTACAGTCGGTGCAATTCGCCCTGGAGCGCCTGGGGATTGAAGCCGTGCTGACTAATGATCACGAGCTGATCCGCGCTGCCGATAAGGTGATTTTCCCCGGCGTGGGCGAAGCCAGCACCACCATGGGCTACCTGCGCGCCCAGGGCCTGGATGAGCTCATCCGCAGCCTGCGCCAACCCGTGTTGGGCATCTGCCTGGGTATGCAGTTGCTCTGCGAATATTCCGAAGAGAACGACACGCCCTGCCTGGGCATCATCCCCCAACAGGTGCGGCGCTTCCAGCCACTAGCGGGCCAGAAGGTGCCTCACACGGGCTGGAATAATATCCATGGCCTGAAAAACGGCTTGTTTACGCCCGCGCTGGAAGGCGAGCATGCCTACTTCGTCCATAGCTATTATGTCGAATTGGGCCCTTATACGACGGCGACGGCAGACTACATCCATCCTTTTAGCGCCGGTTTACAGAAGGACAATTTCTACGCGGCTCAATTCCACCCGGAAAAATCTGGTAAGATGGGTGAGCAGTTGTTGAAAAATTTTTTGCTCAATACCTGAGGCTTCAGGTCAAAACTTTGGACGATTATGCACATCATCCCCGCCATAGACATCATAGCAGGCAAATGCGTGCGCCTGACCCAGGGCGATTACGGGCAAAAGACCGTTTACTACGAAGACCCCCTGGATGCCGCCAAGGCCTTTGAGGCCCACGGCCTGCAGCGCCTCCATCTGGTAGACCTGGATGGTGCGCGAGCCCAGCGCATCATCAATCACCGGGTACTGGAGCGCATCGCTACCCATACCCAGCTTTGGATCGACTTCGGTGGCGGCATCAAATCGGATGAGAGCCTGCGCATCGCTTTTGAAAGCGGGGCCCGGCAGGTGACGGGAGGCACGGTAGCTGTCAAAGCGCCAGCGCTTTTCCAGCGCTGGCTCGAGGAGTATGGCCCGGAGAAAATCATCCTTGGTGCCGACTTTAAAGCGGGGCTGCTGGCCGTGAGCGGCTGGCAGGAGCAGAGTAACTTGGGACTGTTTGATTTCCTGGAGGATTACGTCGCCCGGGGCATACGATATGCCGTGTGCACTGATATATCCAAAGACGGCCTGCTGCAGGGCAGCTCTTTGGATTGGTACCGCCAAATCCTGGAGCGCTTCCCCGATCTGAGGCTCATCGCCAGCGGTGGTGTTTCCTCGGTTGCAGAGCTACAGCAACTGCGCCAGGCCGGCTGCTTCGGCGCCATCGTCGGCAAGGCTATTTACGAAGGGAAAATCAGCTTGGAAGAGCTGGGGAGGCTGGCGCTTAGCTAGTGCCCCATGAGCAAAATCCTTGACAGCCCCAGGTAGAAAAGTGGTAAGTTGCCAGAAGGTTTATATTTAAAACATCGCCCAAAGCTCGCAGCTCGCAACTCGCGGCTCGCAACTTTGCCGGGTCCTTAAAATTGTCACAATATCAAATTTATGTTAGCCAAGCGTATCATCCCTTGCCTGGACATCAAAGACGGTCGCACCGTCAAGGGGGTCAACTTTGTCAATCTGCGCGATGCGGGCGACCCCGTAGAGCTTGGTGCCCGCTATAGCGAAGAAGGGGCCGACGAGCTTGTCTTTCTCGACATCACCGCCACCCACGAAAAGCGCAAGACCCTTGCCGCCCTGGCGCGCGAAATCGCCCGCCATCTGAGCATCCCCTTCACCATCGGCGGCGGTATCCGCTCGCTGGAAGATGCCGACGCCCTTTTATCGGCCGGCGCTGATAAGATATCCATCAATTCTGCCGCGGTGCGCGACCCGCAGTTGATCGAAAACCTGGCGCGCTATTTCGGCAGCCAATTCGTTGTGCTAGCGGTAGATGCCAAGCCCATCGGCGAGAGCTGGCAGGTTCACCTCAATGGCGGCCGTATCGCTACGGATATCCCCTTGCTCCAATGGGTAAAGGAAGCGGAAAGCCGCGGGGCTGGCGAGATATTATTTACGTCCATGGATCACGACGGCGCCAAGCAGGGCTTCGCCAATGAAATCACCGCCCAGGTTTCGACAGCCGTTTCCATCCCGGTCATCGCTTCCGGCGGCGCGGGCACGATGGAGCACTTCTACGACGTTTTTACTGTTGGCAAGGCTGATGCCGGCCTGGCGGCAAGTATCTTCCACTTTCGGGAAATCGAAATACGAGATTTGAAAGCCTACTTGAAACAAAAGGGCATTGCCGTCAGGCTCTAAAAAGATGAACACCATGCAGAAAATAGACCTCACTCAACCCAATTTCGCTAAAGGCGGCGGCCTGCTCCCCGCCATCATCCAGGATGCCGATACCGGCCAAGTGCTCATGTTAGGCTATATGGACGAAGCCGCGCTGCAAAAAACACAAGCGGAGGGCCTGGTCACCTTTTACAGCCGCAGCAAAGGGCGCCTCTGGACTAAAGGCGAATCTTCCGGCCATACGCTCACGCTGGTAGATATCAAGCTAGACTGCGATCAGGACACGCTGCTCGTCCGGGTACGCCCTGCCGGCCCGGTTTGCCACCTCGGCACTGATACCTGCTGGGGCGAAGCTAATGAGCCGCTCCATTTCCTCCGGCACCTCGAGCAAGTAATCGAAAGCCGCAAGGGTGCCCCCCCGGAAAATTCCTACACCGCCAGCCTCTTCGCCCGCGGCATCAACAAAATAGCCCAGAAAGTGGGCGAAGAAGCCGTAGAGCTCATCATCGAAGCTAAAGACGATGACGAGAAGCTCTTCCTCGGCGAGGCGGCCGACCTCTTATATCACTACTTGATCTTGCTGGCGGCTAAGGGCTATCAGTTGGAAGATGTAGTGGGCGTGCTGAGGGGGAGGGACAAGGGTAAAGGGTAAAGGGTAAAGG
>CAYSPJ010000129.1:5403-14188 GCA_964432875.1 uncultured Phaeodactylibacter sp.
TAAAGGGTAAAGGGTACAAGAGGGGGTACGGACAATATCGCAAGCTGTGATTCCCGCGTTAATTTCCTGTTAAAGCAAAAAAAAGGCATAACAAAGGCTTTGGGAGGGTGGTTAACTCTTCATATTTGGCAAAACCTCTATTTCAAGGTTTTTGCCGTTGGCGATAGTTTTCATCACAACACAAAAGCAGTTCACTATGAAGCAGTTCGTTTCTCTCATTTTCGCCGCCATGTTAGGCGGCGTAATATCTTTGGGAGGCTACCAGCTGATGCAAGCTGATGCGCCAGCCCTGCCTCAACCTGATGTTTATGCCCAGGCAGTGAGGAATATTAATGTGCCAGCGCTGGCTAATACGCCTTATTTCAACTTCAAAGATGCCGCTGCCAAGGCTATGCCAGCGGTTGTCCACATTTCTGCTACAGCCAGCCAGCCCGCCAGCGCCAACCGGAATGACCCCTTCCGCTTCTTCTTCGGGGATGAATTTTCAAACCCCTTCGGCGGTGGCATGCCCCCGATAGGCGGCACTGGCTCTGGCGTTATTTACAGCGCTGATGGCTACATCATCACCAACAACCATGTGGTCGCTTCTGCCAATGAGCTTGAAGTGAAGCTCTACGACAACCGCAAGTTTAAAGCCAAGCTCATTGGTACCGATGAAAGGAGCGACTTGGCCGTCATCAAAATCGAGGGCTATGACCTGCCCTTTCTTGAATTAGCCAATTCAGATGAAGCGGAGGTTGGCGAATGGGTTCTGGCGGTGGGCAACCCCTTTGATTTGACCTCCACGGTCACCGCTGGTATCATCAGCGCCAAAGGGCGCAATATCAACCTGCTGGGCGGCGGCCGGGCCATTGAATCCTTCATCCAAACCGATGCTGCCGTCAACCCCGGCAATAGCGGCGGTGCCTTGGTGGATTCACAAGGGCGGCTGTTAGGCATTAATACGGCCATCGCGACCCGTACCGGGGCTTTTTCGGGCTACTCCTTTGCGATCCCGGTCAACCTGGCTGCACGCATCGCGGATGATATCATCGAGTATGGCAGCTTCCAACGCACTTTTCTCGGCGTCACCATCGTAGACCTTGATAGCGAATATGCTAAAGAACTAGGGGTTGACATCAGCCAAGGCGTCGTCATCGAAGAATTGGTTGACGGCGGCTCAGCCCAATACGCCGGCCTGCTGCCAAAAGATGTCATCATCGGGGTAAATGGCCGCAATGTGAAAAGCGTACCAGAATTGCAGGAAATCATCGGCCGCTCAAAAGTCGGCGATGTGCTACAGCTTAAAATCAACCGTCGCGGCAAGCTGCAAAATATTGAAGTGCGGATGAAAGCGGGGTAATGGAGGAATGGGCAGAGGTACAGGAGGATAAGTTTTATCCAACCACAGGGAGCCCGCACGTCCTACCTAATACAGTTGGCTTTCAAGGGGCTAGCAATGAGTTGCTTAAAAAAGTGTTAAGAAATCATTAACAGTCCCTTTGCAACAAACAGGAAAAAAATACAGTTAGTGTGAATACAAAGAGACTTGTTTAAAGTTGGTTTTTCGTTTTGTTTTGATGCGTCTGCCTAGCTTGCTAGGCAGGCGTTTTTTTATGTCTAAAACGCAGCATTCAGCGCCAAGATGAAGTTCCTGCCGGGGGCAACCAGCCCGGAAGAATAGGGGCGATACCTTTGATCCGTTAGATTTTCTACTCCGCTGCTGATGGAAAACTGCTCTGTCAATTGGTAGATCACTTTGAAATTTAGGGTATGCCAGGCTGGCGAGTGGGGCTGTCCGTTGGCATCAGTGGCGTAAATAAAGGGCTTACTGCGCTCTTCCTGCGCCAGGTTTTCGAAGCTGACTTTGCCACAAAACTGGGCCGTCCACTCCAGCTTCAGCTGGGCTGCAGTATAAGCCAGGCGAGCAAAGCCAAACCAGGGCGCAGCATGGCGCAAGGGGCTGCGGCTTCCATCATCCAGCTCTTCCTCTCCCGTTTGGTAGTTGTAGCGGGCCGCCAGGCTAAAGCCAGCAGGCAATTTTAAATCCAGACCGGCCTGGATGCCCCAAACGGTGGCTTGGGCAGCATTCTGGATAGCTTGCACCCGGCTTAGCTCTCCATTGTATAAGATGCTGTCCTGCCCGTTCAACTGGAAATTGCGCCGCACCAAGGCATCGTCCAACAGGGTGTAATAGCCCGTGAGGTTGAGGCGCAGGCGCTTCCCGAAGATTTTATCCAGGCCTAGCTCGGCGTTATAAGCGTACTCCGGCGCCAAGCCGGGATTGGGCACCACTACCGAGCCGGGTTCCGAATCGAAAACCTTGCCGATATCATCCACATTAGGCGCGCGAAAACCGGAAGAGATATTGGCGTTGAGCATCCAGCCAGGTTGAAATTGGTAAACCAATCCCGCGCTACCCGTCAGCGCCCCTTGGCCGAGGCGTGCTCGGTTGAAGGGGAGGTTGTAGAAATCGGTTTCAAAATCAGCATCCAGTGCAAAGCGGTTGTAGCGGGCTGCTGCTTGCAGCGTCAACTGCTCAGCAGGCTTGAACTGGTAAGTGAGGTGGGCCGCATAAGAAAGCCAATCGGACTGCGGGTAGCGCCCGGGGCCCGGAGCTATGGCCCGGGTCCGGATATTTTCGATAGCGCCATTGGAATTTACCTGGTTAGTTACCAATTCCAGCCCATAGAGCACCCGCCCCTTATCTCCCAAAGCTTTGTTGAGGTCAATATTGGCAGAGTAAGCCTGTACCTTCTCAACTTGTTGCCGCCTTTCCAGTTGGTTGAAGTCGCGGTCGATGCGGCTCTCTTCAAAAGCTTGCTGAGCCAGGGTGATAGAAAGCTGGTCGTAGAGCAACCTCCCACCCTGGTGGTTGATTTGCAAATTGTTCATCAGCCACACTTGAGGGCCGTAGTGCCATTCGGCGCTGCGGGGCAGGCCCTGGCGGTAGCGTAGCAGACGGTCATAACGGCTGAAGCCACTGGTAGCAGAGTAATGGAAACCATAGGTGAAATCCAGCGCCGCGCTGGGCTTGAAGTGCACTTTCTGCATCAGGTTGATTTGAGCATAACCGCTGGGGCGCTGTACCAGTGGATCGTCATTGGCGAAGACCCGGTCGAGCGTATCCACCCGCTGCACGTATTCATACCTTAGATACTCCTCGGGCCCCTTCGTGCCCATCCGCAGGTCATCGAAGCGGTAATGGGAAAAACTGGAGACCAGCGCCCACTTCTTCCAACCGACGTTGAGGTCGAAATGGCCAGTGCGTTCGTCATTTACCGAGGCATAGCGCGCGCTGGCTTTACCCTTCACAAATGGGGCCTCATCCGGAGAGAGACGAGGTACCAGGGTGTAAAAGCTCATCACCCCCCCGATGGCATCGCTGCCATAACTGACGGAGCCGGGGCCGAAGAGCACCTCTGCCCGCTCGGTAGCGAAGGGGTCGAGAGAAATAACGTTTTGCAAGTTGCCGCTGCGGAAGATGGCCGTGTTCATGCGCACCCCATCCACGGCAATCAGCAGGCGATTGGCCGCGAAGCCACGGATAATCGGGCTACCGCCCCCCTGCTGGCTTTTTTGGATAAAAACCTCTCCGGTAGTGCCCAGCAGATCGGCCGCCGTCTGCGGGTTTTGTAAGGCTATCTCTCGGGCGCTGATCGTCCTGACCTTTGCCGGGCTGTCCTGATCCCGCTGCTCCCAACGGGAGGCCGACACCACCACTTGTTCCAGGGCAATGCCCGCTGGTTTCAACAGAGCGATGAAGCCAGCTGCTTCCAGTTCTGTATAACTAAGGATCAAAGGCTCATAGCCCAAAAGCCGTATTTCAATCTGCGTGGCTCCCTTAAAAGCGCCCAGGCTAGCCTGCCCCCGGGCATTGGTGATTGCTGTTGCCGGCGGGCTCTCGCTCCGCAGGGTCGCAAACTCGAGCGCTTGCAGCTCATCCTGGCTTTTCACGGTCAACACCTGAGCGCCCCCCTTCGAGCATAAGCTCAACAGGGCACACCATATGATTGCTTTTTTCATGTGTGTCGGTATGCATTTAAGATAAAATGTGACAGCATTTAACGCATTGGGCACTTGGAGCCCTAAATGCTCACGCCATGCTGAACGGTTGCGGAAAAACAGCACTAGCCCGCCGCTGTGCAACAGGGCAGGCATGAGGAATGTAGCAATACGCAGCTTAAGCCTCGGGCGGCGGGCTAGGCGGCGGGCTGGCCTCGGCACCCCAGCAGGAAGGGTAAATGAAAAGGCTAGTGCCATAAAGCTCTGGCACCGTGCCCCACGCAGGCAGGCGTGCACAGTAGAGCGATTTGAGGATAAAGAATAGCTTGCCCAGCGTTTCGCGGGCATCGGGCGCTTGGCCCAAGGCCAAAGCGGCAAGTTGGTTGAGTTGAAAATTCAGTTTGGTTTCCAGCTTATCCCAGTAGCAGATGTAGCGGATGCTGTCCACTTCCACAAACTGCTCCACGATGTCGTACATCTGGCGCTGGTATTCAAACTCACGGGAGTGCTCCCAGCGCAGCAGCTTTCCGTTGTGGAGGTCCTGGAGCGCAAATTTGAGCTCGACCAATCCCGGCAGCTCCGCCCCCGCCAGTATCTGTGCCCTGACGCTGGCTTTGACCTGCTGCTTGCGGCATTGAAAATACAGCCAGGCAGCGCCCGGGGGCACCAACAGCGTTAGCAAGAATAAGACGACAAAGCCTTGTTTCACCATCAGCTCTTTTCAAAGCTGAAAGGTAAAGCTTATCAAGTGCATTTCCGCGTTTTAAACGCCTTTTGTGTGAAGGTGAGAATCACCAAGGCATGGCACGCATGGCGAGTGGAGAATTAAGAACAGCACTATTTGTTAACGATCTCCGCCTCTTCAAGCATATAATTCAAGTACAAAAAGTCCGAATCATTCAGGCGCAGCCGGCCGCGTAAGAAGCGGTAATCATCCATTTTCAGGCGAGGGAATTTTGATTTGGGCAACAAGTCTATGACCGACTCGGGCCCAGCCGCACCGCAGAAGAAGCACTGCGAAAAAGGGAACTGCGATAGCACATAATACGCCTCTGCCCCCGATTCCTCAAAGGGGAAGCAATAGCCCTGGATCATCACCTGCTTCCCCTCCAGATAGCGTGCCTTGTCGCTAAAGACAGGGATCATCACCTCCGATTCGGCTTCCTCGCTGAACTCCATGCGGAAATCCGGGATAGCTAAATCTGCCCAGTTCAAGACGACATAGCCATCTTCCTTTTCGAAAGCGCTGGTGTCAAAGGTTGCTTCGGTAAGTATTTCCGGCAACAGCGGTTCCGCTATTTGCGTTTCAATGGCAGGGGGTGCCTCCGTACTGCCCCCACTGCATTGCGCCAGCACCAAGGACAAGGCGCTCAGGGTAACTACTGCTAATCGCTTCATCTTATTTGTTTTTCCAAACTGTTTCCAACAGCTCGCCCCGGCTCTGGGGCGTCTTGTTGTCGCTCGTCTTAATAAGGAACAGATAGGCTAGCAAAAGGATGAGCGCTAATGCTCTGGAAAGCTTTGGCTGGTTCAGAGGGGTGGTGCTGCAGCTTTTTTGCCCGCGGCGCAGCAGCCTCCAATTTAGGAAATGGGCACCAGCGATGGACAGCCCACCGAGCGCGGAGAGGTAGTGGCGGTGCACCTCCCCTGCCTGGCTGGAGAAGAGCAGCAAAAAGCCAAGCGCGGCAATCAGTAGCGGCAGCGCCGAGCCATGCTTGAAGCGATAGGCTGGTGCCAACGAAGCAAGCGCCAGCACTAAGCTCAACGCGATAAAGCCCCATTCTCCCCACTTACCGCCCAACCAGGCCAGGCCGCCCAACAGCCCCGCCGCCGCTGCCGCCGGCAACAACATGCAATGCAGGGCGCACAGCAAGGATGCCGCGCCACCAAAAAAATCAAGTTTGCTTTTGAGTGTTTGCATTTATTCAAAGCTGAATTTTGCACCAGCAAAAATAGTGCGCGGGCGAGACGGGCCGTAAATGTAGCCTGCATCGCGCCCGGCCCCTATATCAAAGTCGCGCTGGAAGCTGTCCGTAATATTTTGTACCCCAGCAAAGAGCTGGATGCTTGACTGGTCGCTGAGGCGAAACTTGTAGGCTAGCTTCAGGTTCAGTTCGAAGAATTGGGGCGTCACCCTGATGATGGTGTATGCCGCTTCGGGCTCAATGACATGCGGCACATCCATGCTACCAGTATAGATGCCCGACAAGGACAGGTCGAAGCGTTTTAGGGGCCGCCAGTTGGCGGTAAAAAAGCCATAGGCCCGGGGTGTGCGCAGGATGTTTTTGGTGGCGATAATACTGTCCTGGTTGGCGTCTGATAAATCCAGGGGAATCCAGATTTCCTCGTCCTCATCGTAACGGGCAGATTGAAGAGTAGCGCCCAACTGCAAAGTAAAATTGCTGGAATAAGCCAGGTTGGCTTCGGCATTGAGCCCAGCGACGGCCGCGCCAGCGCCGTTGCGTTTGGTCAGTACAGCTACCCCGCTGGGCAAGTTCACCTGCTCTGCAGTGATAAAGGGGTTGTCCAATCGGGTATAAAAGCCATCGATGACAAAATTGGATTCGAAAGGCCCCTGGCGATAGGTATAATCCAGGGAAACATTAAAACTGTTGGAGCGCTCGGTTTGCAAGTCGGGTGCCAGCCGGGTAAAGAGCGCAGCCCCCCCCACCGTCTGGATGTGTAGATCCTCATCAAAAGCCTGCGGTGCCCGATAGCCTTGAGCAAAGGAAAAGCGAAGCTTGAAATCGGGCTGAAGGTTGTACATGGCAGTAATTCGCGGCACCAGCACATTGAACTGGCGGCGGTTGCTGAAACGCTCCGCCTCCAGGGCATACAAGCCATCCGTGCGGATGTGGTCGAAACGTCCGCCGGCCAGCAACGACCAACGGGCAGTAGGCTTCCACTGCACTTGAGCATAAGTGCCCAGGGTGCCCACCTGCTGGTCAATCTCACGTTGATAGCCAGGCATTTCGTCCAATACCTCATTGTATTGATATTCGTTGCCGGCCGTGATCATCCACTGCGGATTGAGATCAAAACTGTATTGGAAGCCGGCGGCCAGGGCTATATCTTGAGATTGCCCGTAGGCGTTCAGGGCGAGGATATCCGTTTCGGTCAGGCTGTCTTGCGGGCTCAAAACACGCCCGCCGCCGCCATAGTAACTCTCGCGAGCCGTTTGTTGGGCCGAAGCATAAACGGCGTATTTGTGCCGGTAATCTTTCGAAAAGCGCTCATAGGAAAGCGCGCCGCCCAGGATGCGATGCCCGAGCTGCTCGGTGACATCTGTTTGATGAGGCGGAAGGTCAAACTTATTACCCCCCCGACGAGATTCATTGATGCTAAATAAGTTAAACTTCACTTTGCTGAAGCCATCCAAATTGTAGAAGAAATCGAGCCCGAAGGTCATGTTTTCAATTTTGGTCATTTCCGAAAAGCCGTCGCCATTGGCATCCCAGGGTGCGCGGCTGCGGTTGTAGGCGTAGAAGCTCACCCCTTTGTCCAGGCTTTCGCTCACAATAGCACCATTGATAGCGACAGTCCGATCTGGTGCCTCCAAGTTCGTATAAGCATGATTGGTGCTGATGGCAAAAGTATTCTTCAGCGGGTCTTTGGTAACGATGTTTACGGTGCCAGCAATAGCATTGCCGCCGTATAGCACTGAGCCGCCCCCACGCACCACCTCGACGCGGTCCACCATATTCGCCGGTATCATTTCCAAACCGTACACCCCGGCTAAGGCAGAAAAAATGGGGCGGCTGTTGATCAGTATCTGCGTGTAGGGGCCATCCAGCCCATTCATGCGCAACTGGGTGAAGCCACAGTTCTGGCAATTATTTTCCAAGCGCAAGCCCGGCGAGAAGCTCAGCCCCTCCGACAGGCTCAATGATTGGGTACGCTCAAAGACCCGGTCGTTGATCCGGCTGATGATCACTGGCGCCTGGTGCATGGGCACGGTATTACGCGTAGCGGAGACTACGGCAGCTTCGAGGCCCAGTACATCTTCTGTCAAATAAAAATCAGCAACACGTCTTTCGCCCGCTTTGAAAACCAGTTTTTGCTCGATGGCCCGGTAGCCCACATAGCTCAAGCGGATGGTCTGTTCTCCAGAGGGGATGCCTTCCAAAACAAAACGCCCATCCAGGCCCGTTGTAGCGCCAAGCGGCACCCCAAGTAGACTGATATTTACTCCCACTAAGGGTTCCCCGCCTCCGCGCACCAAGCCTTCTAAAATAGCCGCGTCGGCTTGGGCCAACGCGGCTGGCTTAAATATCAAAACAGCTAATGTGATAAGTAGTATTTTTTGCATCGGTCCTAGCTTTTAATTTGCTTACAAACATTGATTTTGACTATCGTGTTCACGCAAATTTAGCTAATTGAAATAAAAAATTCAACTAATACATTTATTATATTTAGACTAACCTAAAAACAAAGCTTGTACTTCCTCCCTCTATCGGTGTTTATACCAGGCAATCTATCGGTCGCTATCTAGCTGGTTGACTACCTTTAATTAATGCAACATCGTTGCAAAAATAAGCAACTCTGGCGGGTTTCCAAATTTTGGAGCGAAAAAATAAATTTGCATCAAGAGGTGACTGATGCCTTCACCGCTGGCAAGCTACAGTTAGGACACATCTCAAAATAGGCTGCCGATTGCGCACGAGCCTGAAAGGCTGAGCGCGCTGGCCGCGGAGAGACCTGATGTTTGAAACGGCCCGCGCCACAACCTCAGCCTGGCCTCGGAGAGGCCTAATGTTTTTAGAAATCAGGGTTTCAAATGGTTTTCAGGCCTCGGAGAGGC
>CAYSPJ010000130.1:0-14132 GCA_964432875.1 uncultured Phaeodactylibacter sp.
CCCGAGCCAGGTGTAAATGACCGCTATTAGCAGGAGAGGGCGGAGTTGCCTGGCCCGTTGAACTTTTTACACCACTCCTTGCATGCTTGCAGATCAGGGCCCCGGCACAGACGCCCCTCTTCTCGGGAAGGACCTGTTTCACCAAGCGCAGGGCAGGTATCTGCTGTTAAATACCATGCGTGAAAATGTGTCCTAAAAGTAGCCGGGATATAGAAGGAGGGGTAAAAAAACAAAACCCCCTGGCTGTTGCCAGGGGGTTGCGAAAATAAAGCTATGAAAACTAAAACTATTCTTTCTCGTCCTCTTCGCTGACTTCGCGGCCGCCTTTGAGGCGATCCTGGAGTTCTTCCAGTTCTTGCCACTGGCCGTCGGCGGCCAGGCGGGCCTGCTGCGACCAGGTAGCCGGGTCGTGCATGCGGTAGCGCGGGCCAGCCTCGTCGAGGATAGCTTGGATTTTTTCAGCCGGGGCATCAGCCAAGTCTGCCCAGGTATGGATGCCTGCTTCGTTCAGCAGGCCTTCGATTTTCGGGCCTACACCTTCTACCAGCTTGAGGTCGTCTTGAGCCACTTTCTTGCCGGAAGGCAAGCTGATCTTGTCCGATTTAGCTGCTTTGGGCGTAGCTTCTGCCTCCTGCGGCGCTGCAGCTTTTACGGCTACCTCTACCGCCGGGGCGCTGGCCTCGGGCTTTGCCGCTTTAGGCTGTGGCTTTGCCGGTTTGGTGGGCGCGATGGTTTCGGCTACTTCTTCCAAAGGAAGGATGTTGACGAACGTGCGGTTGTTGTGGCGGCGGCGGAAGAAAACCCGGCCGTCGACCGTAGCATGCAGCGTGAAATCTTTGCCCATGTAAACGTTCTCACCAGGGTGGAACTTGGTGCCGCGCTGACGTACGAGGATGTTGCCGGCTTTAGCCACTTGGCCGCCGAAGAGCTTTACACCTAGCCGTTTCGATTTACTGTCCCGGCCGTTATCGGTACTACCTACACCTTTCTTATGTGCCATTGCTCAGAGATTTTTGAGTGGTTGATAAAAAACGCCGGGAATTAAACGGCAATACTGTCAATTTTGATTTTGGTGAAGTGCTGCCGGTGGCCGTTTTTCTTGCGGTAGCCCTTGCGGCGCTTCTTCTTGAATACGATTACTTTGTCGCCTTTGGCGTGGCCAACGAGCACGGTGGCGTTGACCTTGGCGTTCAGCACCGGCGTGCCTAGGGAAACTTTGCCGCCATTATCTACCAGGAGTACCTGGTCGAAGCTGAGGCTGTCCCCATCATTGGCTTCTAGCTGGTGGACGAAGAGCTCTTGCCCTTCCTCGACTTTGAACTGCTGACCAGCTATGGTTACGATTGCGAACATTGGTTAGCGTTTGATTAATGATTAATGTGATTAAAATTCAAGCCGCAAAGATAGGGCTATCTGTGGTAAAAAACAAAACCTTTTCTGCAAAGATTATTTTTATGCCCCGAAGCTTGCAGGATTGCTGCCGCCAACATACTTTGCAGCAGCATCGCGGGGGCATATCCTCATACTTGTTGCCCGGTTTAAACCACAGTATGGCTGGTGTTTCCGGATGTTCGCATAAAAATAATCGGCTGATGAAAAAGATGCTCTGCACCCTTTTTGCTGCCCTGGGGCTCCTGGGGTTGGCTGCGGCTCAAGCGACAGCGCCTCAGGAGATACCTCCCATCCGTGCGCTGTGTATCGCTGCCCCATTGCCGGAAGGGGTAGATGCTTTCATCGACTTCATCCACAAGGAACTGGCGCCGCGTAAGCTGAATACCCTGGTGCTGCGCGTAGATTATAACTACCGCTATACCTCCTACCCGGAATTGCAAGGGGAAAATGCCCTGTCTCGCGAGCATGCCGGGAAACTGGCTGCCGCCTGCAAAGCCCATGGCATCAACCTCATCCCTCAGCTCAACCTGCTGGGGCACCAATCCTGGCAAAGCAAGCCCGGCAAGCTGCTGGAGGTGTATCCCGAATTTGATGAGACGCCCCACATCCAACTGCCTGAGCAATACCAATGGCCGAATGAAGATGGCTTGTACTGCAAGAGCTACTGCCCCCTGCATCCCGGCCTGCATCAGGTCGTATTTGCCCTTGTTGATGAATTGATGGATGCATTCGAGGCCACCTCCTTTCACGCGGGCATGGATGAGGTTTTCTACATCGGCGACGAGCGCTGCCCCCGCTGCCAGGGGCGCGATAAGGCCGAGCTTTTCGCAGGCGAGGTACGGGCTATCTATCGCCACTTGCTCCGCCGTGGGCACCGCCTCTGGATTTGGGGCGACCGCCTCCTGGATGGTAAAACAACCGGTATAGGGATGTGGGAGGCTAGCATGAATGATACCCACCGCGCCATTGATTTGATCCCGAAAGAAGTGGTTATCTGCGACTGGCATTACAACCGGGCCGAGCTCACCCCCGCATATTTTGCATTGAAAGGGTTTCAAACCATGGCTTGCCCCTGGAATAAGCCGGAGGTTGCGCTAGCGCAGTTGGCGCTCCATCAGCATGTTCAAAAGAATGCCAATCCTGCCCAGGCCTACCGCCATCGCGGCTTGATGCAAACCATCTGGTCGCCTGCCGAAGCTTTCCTCGATGCTTTTTATGGGCGCAAGCCTTTTGCTGGCCGCTACCAAGGGCAGGTGGAGTGCTTCCTGGCTTTGTTTGGAGCAGAATGGTAGCCCGGCCGCGCAAGAGCCCTATAGCCGCCAGCATCTTGCCTGAGGCGGTGCCGCTTGGGGCCCCGCGCGCCGATCAGGCTTTGGCATTAGCTCCTGCTTGCCAATACTTCCGGCAAAATAGCCCAATGCCCCTCCTGCAAAAGCTCATAATCGAACAAAGAAATGCCGCTGGCACCGGAGCGCAAGGACGTCTCAATGGCCCGGCGCAAGTCTTCCGGGGAAAGATCAGGGATGAATAAGCCGCTGAAAACCGGTTTGTCATTGGTCAACAAACGGCGCCCCTCGGCCACTTGCGCGCCAATCCAGTCGATATCCTGCCGGTAGAAACCATTGTAGAGCATGGGCAGAAAAGCATCTAGCTCCCAGCGGTGCCACTGCTGGCGCACGCTCTCCCAATTGGGGAAGACGGCAGCGGTGACCGTTTTGCCAGCCCGGCGGGCAGCAGGTGCCAGGCGCTCGTTGACCAGAGCAGTGATGGCATCGTAGCGGAATTGACGCCAAGCTTCGTTGGCCGTGGGGTCTTCCAGGTCGGTCAGCGGGTCGATGCCAGACTGGGCTTTGAACTGATCGCGGCAGTGGGGCGAGTAGCTATAGTCGTATTCCGGATATTCGCGGTCTTGTACAATCCCGTATTTGGGCTGCAGCGCTTCCGCCAGGATGACGTCGGGCGTGCGGATGTAATCGAGGTGGATGCCGTCCAAGCCTTCGATTTTGCCCAGGGCTTCTACGCGGTCCTGCACGAAGTCCTGCACCTCCGGATGGCAAGGGCAGAGGAATTTGTAATAATCGACATAAGCGGGCTTTTCATGGGCTGGCTCCCCCTTGCCGTTTACCGCATACCAATCGGGATGCTGCTCAATGACCTCCGGGATGTTACAGGGCATTGACCACATCCAGGCGTGGATTTGCAGGCCGGCCCGGTGGGCCAGCGGCACCAGCCGCTCCAGCAGCGGCTCTTTGACGGGCAGGAGGGGGATATTGGCTTCAAAAAGCGCTTGCTTGCCATCGAAGATTTGCGGCAGCACCGCCTCGATGCCCGCAGCGCGGATACGCGTGAAGATCGCTGCCCACTCCTCGTCGCTCAGCCCCGTTTGCGGGCGCATCCAAAGCCAGTTGCTGGGCAGCCCTTTCACGAGCCGGGGGGCGCCCCATCCACAGCCTTGCAGTGCAGGCAGGGCCATCCAGGCCAGAGTGCCCTGGGCTAGTGTTTTTAGGAATTGTCTTTTGTTCATATCGCCTCGTATTAGGTGTCGATTCGCCCTGCTTCTCCGCCTCGCGTTTTGCGGGGCCAAAAGCTCATCACCGCAGCCACACCCGCAGCTTCCCTCCCTTGACCAGCTCGTGGTGGTTGATGAAAAAAGCCTGGTGGGGTTTGCCGTTCCACTCCATTTTCTCGATGAGGAGGCGTTCGTCGCCTTTGGCGTTGACCGTTTCAATCATCAATGTTTTTCCGGGGTAGTATTTTGGATTAAGGTGGATGGTCACCTCGTCAAAGACCGGGCTAGTCAGGGCGAAGTCCATGTTGCCGGGGCAATCGGGATAGAGGCCCATCATGCTGAAGAGCAGCCAGGCGGAGAGGGTGCCGGTATCGTCGTTGCCGGGCAGGCCGGCCGGGGCGTTGAAGTAGTGTTGGCGGATGAGGCGGCGCACCGTCTGCTGGGTGTGGGATTCTTTACCGGGTACGTAATTGAAGAGGAAGGGGTAGGTGATATCCGGCTCGTTGGCCATGTCGTAGTTGTCGGTATCGAAGCAAGCTTTCAGCGCCTCGAAGAAAGCCTCCTCGCCGCCAATCAGGCCGATGAGGCCCTTGATGTCATGCGGGACATAGAAACGGTACTGCCAGGCATTGCCTTCCACGAAGCCGATGACGGGCTCGAAATTCTTACCCGCCTCGGGGTCGAAGGGGTCGAGCCAACTGCCGTCGCTCATGCGGGGGCGCAGCATGTTGGTTTGTAAGTCGAAGTAATTGCGATAGGAGTTGGAGCGGCGTAGAAAGCGCACATAATCCTTGTTTTTACCCAGGCCTTGTGCTAGTTGCGCCAGGTTCCAGTCGGCGATATTGTACTCCAGGGTAGTAGAGACCGTGCCCCAGACCCCGATCAAGCTATCTTCCGGGATGTAGCCCAGCGAATCGTATTGTTTCAGCCCGGGCCGCAAGCGGTTGCCTTCCAGTTGAGTAGCCGCTTTGCGGGCGGCTGCGTAGGCCGTTTCCACATCAAAATCGCGCAGGCCGCGCAGCCAGGTATCGGCGATGACCGGGGTGGCCGGATCGCCCACCATCACGCCCGTCTCCATGCCGAGTAATTCCCACTTGGGCAGCCAGCCGCTCTCGCGGTACATCTCCACCATGCTGTGCACCATCTCCAGTTGCAGTTCGGGATAAGCCAGGCTGAGAAAGGGGTGCACATTGCGGTAAGTATCCCAGAGGGAAAAGACGGTATAGCGATTCTTGCCGCCGGTGTTTTTGATGTCGGCACCCTCCATGATGCGGTAATCGCCGTTCACATCCTGGAAGATATTGGGGTGGAGGTGGAGGTGGTAGAGGGCAGAGTAAAAAATCGTCTTGTCCTCTGCAGTGCCGCCGGTGACTTCGATGCGGCCCAGGCGTTCGTTCCAGGCCTGGCGGGCTTTTTGCCGCACTCCGGCGAAGTCGAAGCCCGGCTGCTCGGCCTCCAGGTTTTGGCGGGCGTGGGCGATGCTGGTATAGGAGAGGCCCACTTGTACCTCGATGACGCCGCCCTGGGGCAGGTCGTAAGAGAAGTATGCCCCCACCTCATCGCCGGCCACTTCCTGGCGGAAGGCCGGGTAGGGCTTGTAGGCATCGTTGTATTTGATCCAGTCCGCTTCAACCCCTTGATACTGGGGCATCTTCTTCCAGGCGCCGTAGCGGGCAGCCGGCTGGCTGAGGCGAGCTACAAAATAAGCCGGGCGCACTGCTTCGGGCCGGCCGTAGCAGAAATCGCCGGTCAGCTTGAAGCCTTCCACTTCGCTTTCCGACACCACCCGCACCACGGCACCGGTCTCGTTGGTGAGCCCCAGCCCGAGGTTGAGCAGCACATTGGCCTGCCCGGCGGGGAAGGTATAGCGGCTGATGCCACTGCGCAGGGTAGCGGAAAGCTCTACCCCGATGCCGTACTTATCCAGGGTATGGGCGTAGTAGCCCGCTTCGGCCCGTTCGTTTTGGTAAGTGCTGCCATGCTGCTCGGGGTCCAGCTCCAGCGTGCCCGTGGTAGGCATCAGCAGGATGCTGCCCAGGTCGGGGCAGCCCACTCCGCTGAGGTTGATGTGGCTATAGCCCGTCAGGAAGGTGTTTTCGTGCACGTAAGGCCGGGAGTGCCACTCGCTGTCTTTTTCAAACATATTGCCCGCGCCTTTTTTGAAGGCCACGTTGAAGGGGCAGACCGAAGCCATGCCGTTGGGCAGCACTGGCCCAGGGTGGGTGGCGCCGTAGTTGGAGGTGCCGATGAAGGGGTTGACGTAGCTGGCGGCATCCTGCGCGCGCAGGGGCAGCAGGGCGGCGAGCAAGCAGATGGAAAGCAGTAGCCTCATGGTGTGGTGTTTGGTGGTGGTTTATCGCGGCTGAATATAGGGTGTTTTAGGGAATTGGGCACAAGCGCATCCAAAATACTTCCCCAGATTGTGTATCTTTGCCTCAAACTGAGCGCCGATGATCAAGCTGCCGTATGGTGTTGAATGCTCAATCAACCTTTATGGTAACTTATTATTAGCAGAATTCGTTATTTTTGCAATAAGCCTACTAAAATAACAGATATGACTGTAGCAGAAGCATTCGGCGATTTGGCGGAAGTGCTGGCAAGCATGGACCCCGCCAGGATTGTGGCTCTCCATCCATCAGAGGGCATGGCAGAGCGCGTCGAGGAATTGGTTTACAAAAAAAAGGATGGCGAAATAACGCCAGAAGAAGCCATTGAGTTAGAGCGCTACTTGGCCCTCGATTTACTGATCAACCTGGCTAAGGCTCGGGCTAAACGGATGCTGGCAGCATGAAATGGTCAGAACATTTTTCTTCGAGGGAAGGGGAAATAATTCCAACTACAAGAATTGGCCAAGCTACTTGTAAATTACTCCAATTCAATGACCCGGAGCGATTGATCCACCGGCAAATTTTAATGGAGATTGGGCTTTGGCCATAGATTTTTGCCGATTGATGACGATGCTGCTGCCCGTTTACGATGGTATTGGAAGCTGCCGTATTGGAATGCACGGGTACAGCGGGTTTGTAGAATACAGCGCGTCTAAATGGTCCAAGTCTAGCCCACCCTCCTCCGGTAGAGCAGTTGGAGCGAATAATAAAAGTGGTCTCGCGGCTGCATTTCCAAGGCTTGACGACAGAGGCTTTCCGCCTCGGCATAGCGGTCTTCCAGGTGGTTCAGCACAATATTTTTGGCTCTTAATACCCAAAGAAGGGGATGATAATCGGCAGGCGCTGTTTGGAGGGCATTTTGAAGAAAGGCCTCGCTTCTTTCCCAATTTCCCGGAATCAAGCTGTTGCCGATGATTTTCCAGTAATTCCAGTCTTTTTCCCGCATGGCTTCGGCGAGGGCGATACGGTGAGCAGGCATAGCGAGCTTTTCGGCAAAGTAGCGCAGGATGTCATCCTCCCTTTGCACGAGCTCCTGCTGGTATTGCTCGAAAAATGCCGTCTCGTCGAAGCTATCCAGGCAGGCTTCTACGATTACGTAGTTCAACTCACGATCTGCGAAAAGTTTGGCTCCTGATTCCTGATGCAGGATGCTGCGCCAGGCCGCTGCCGGGTCTTTCCGGGCGATTTTTTTTTAGCGAACCCCTGATGGCATGATCCGGCTTGAGGCCCTCCTGGCGCATCTCCTCCAGCAGGCGCAGGGCGTCGGCGAAATCCCCGGCCCGGTTGATGAGGCTGGTGAAGGTGATCTCGTCCGGCTGCTCGGCCTCCAGGTTTTGGCGGGCGTGGGCGATGCTGGTATAGGAGAGGCCCACTTGTACCTCGATGACGCCGCCCTGGGGCAGGTCGTAAGAGAAGTATGCCCCCACCTCATCGCCGGCCACTTCCTGGCGGAAGGCCGGGTAGGGCTTGTAGGCATCGTTGTATTTGATCCAGTCCGCTTCAACCCCTTGATACTGGGGCATCTTCTTCCAGGCGCCGTAGCGGGCAGCCGGCTGGCTGAGGCGAGCTACAAAATAAGCCGGGCGCACTGCTTCGGGCCGGCCGTAGCAGAAATCGCCGGTCAGCTTGAAGCCTTCCACTTCGCTTTCCGACACCACCCGCACCACGGCACCGGTCTCGTTGGTGAGCCCCAGCCCGAGGTTGAGCAGCACATTGGCCTGCCCGGCGGGGAAGGTATAGCGGCTGATGCCACTGCGCAGGGTAGCGGAAAGCTCTACCCCGATGCCGTACTTATCCAGGGTATGGGCGTAGTAGCCCGCTTCGGCCCGTTCGTTTTGGTAAGTGCTGCCATGCTGCTCGGGGTCCAGCTCCAGCGTGCCCGTGGTAGGCATCAGCAGGATGCTGCCCAGGTCGGGGCAGCCCACTCCGCTGAGGTTGATGTGGCTATAGCCCGTCAGGAAGGTGTTTTCGTGCACGTAAGGCCGGGAGTGCCACTCGCTGTCTTTTTCAAACATATTGCCCGCGCCTTTTTTGAAGGCCACGTTGAAGGGGCAGACCGAAGCCATGCCGTTGGGCAGCACTGGCCCAGGGTGGGTGGCGCCGTAGTTGGAGGTGCCGATGAAGGGGTTGACGTAGCTGGCGGCATCCTGCGCGCGCAGGGGCAGCAGGGCGGCGAGCAAGCAGATGGAAAGCAGTAGCCTCATGGTGTGGTGTTTGGTGGTGGTTTATCGCGGCTGAATATAGGGTGTTTTAGGGAATTGGGCACAAGTGCATCCAAAATACTTCCCCAGATTGTGTATCTTTGCCTTAAACCGAGCGCCGATGATCAAGCTGCCGTATGGACTGAGTAATTTCGAGAAAATCCGCGAGCAAGGGTACTTTTTCGTGGACCGCACCAGCTTTGTCCGCACTTTGGAAGAGCTGGATACCCACTATCTCTTCTTCTTGCGCCCGCGCCGCTTTGGCAAGAGCTTATGGGTCTCCATCCTGGAGCATTATTATGGCTTATGCTGGGCCCCTCAGTTCGAGATGCTTTTCGGCGGATTGGAGATCGGGCGGAAGCCTACTCCTGGGGCCAACCAATATCTGGTATTGAAATTTGATTTCAGCGGCATCGACAGCAGCGACATGGATTTGATGCAGACGGGCTTTTTGCGGCAGGTGAAGACTGGAGCAGAGCGCTTTATGCAAAATTACGCTAATCGCTTCGATGCTAGCGACAAAAAGCGGATACTATCTGCTCCTGATGCCGCTGCTGTGCTGTCGGAGCTGTTCCGCGTCCGGGAGGCAAAAGCCCCAGAGCATCGGATCTACTTGCTCATCGACGAGTACGACCACTTCACCAACCGCCTCTTCGTGCTGGAGCGCAGCGCCTTTGACCGCATCGTGCGTCAGGACGGCTTTTACCGCGCCTTCTTCGAGACGGTCAAGACCGGCACCCAGGAGCGCAGTATCGAGCGCATCTTCATCACTGGCGTTTCGCCCATCACCCTGGACAGCCTGACTTCCGGCTTCAACATCGGGCACAACCTCACGCTCGACCACCGTTTTCACGACATGCTTGGCTTCAAGGAGGCGGAAGTGGCGGAGATACTGCGCGGCTCGGGCGTCGCAGAGGAAGGCCTGGCTAACGTATTGCAGGACATCCGGCTCTGGTACAACGGCTATCTCTTCTCGGAAGATGCCTCATCACGCCTTTATAACCCTGACATGGCGCTGTATTTTGCTCGTGAATACCAAGCGCACGGCAAATACCCCCGCACCATGCTCGACATCAACATCGCCAGCGATTACCAGCGCATCGCCAAGATGCTTCATCTGGGCGATTACGAGCGCAATGCCGAAGATTTGACCAGGCTGCTGGAAGAAGGCAGCCTCACCGCTCAGCTCACCGAGCAATTCAACCCCGAGCGGGACTGGACACGGGATGATTTCATCAGCTCTTTATTTTACAACGGGCTGGTCACTATCGAGTCCTCCGTCGCCAGCTTCTTGCGCTTCAAAGTGCCCAACTATGTCATCCAAGAGTTGTACTTCGGCTTGTTCCGGGAACTCATCCTGCGCCAAGCCAACCTGAGCGTAAGCCAGGCCGACACTGGGCAGGAAGTGTTGCGCATGGCGATGCACAACGACCCCCGCCCTTTCTTCGAGCTGATCTGCGCCGTCTTGGCCAGCCTGGACAATCGCGACTACGTGAAGATGAGCGAAAAGCACCTCAAAAGTATCGCCGCAGCCTTTCTTTACGCCGCCAACGTCTTCTTCCTGCGCAGCGAAGCCCCCATAGGCAGCGGCTACGTTGACCTGTTGCTTTTGCAGCGCCCCGGCATCGAAATCGAATACCAACTAGCCATCGAGCTAAAGCACGTCAAGAAAAAAGAAGCGGAAAAGGCCCCGGCAGTGCTGGACGAAGCCCGGCAGCAGTTGCGCAGCTATCTCTCCCATCCCGACTTGAAGGCGATGGCAGGCGAGCGCTTGCCGCTGTGCGGCTGGGTAGCAGTCATCGTGGGCAGCGAACTGTTTACCCTGGAGGAAGTACCTGGCTGATGCCTGGTGTCAGGTACTTCAGGAGTGGCCGTCGCTTATTGAGCACTCCCAGTCCGTCACCTGCCGCACCAGGGCATGGTAGCGGCTCTTGGCCTGCTGTTCAACATACGAAGTTTTGAAGCCGGACTCAATCTCTCCGCTCCAATCCCCACAAAATCCCTACTTTTGCGAAGCCATCCGCCACAAGCCAGACGGGGCGGCGGAGCTTCAGCATTAACCAATAAGCACATAACCGCAAGCATACCATCCATGACTGCACCAACCAATCCTCGCCAGAACGACCTCCGCCGCGTGGCTCTGCCCGCCGCCCTGGCTTTTTTTGCCCTGCTGAGCGCCTGCAGCAAAGGAGACGGCCCAGCCGCTGACGCCCGCTTCGTGCGCCTGGCACCCGATGCTACCAGCATCGCCTTCGCCAATCAGCTCACCGAGACCGAAGAGCTGAACGTGCTGGCCTACGAGTACTTCTACAACGGCGGCGGGGTGGCCGTGGGCGACATCAACAACGACGGCTTGCCGGACCTATACTTCTCTGGCAATATGGTGCCCAATAAGCTCTACCTCAACCAGGGTAACCTCCAATTCGAAGACATCACGGCCCAGGCGGGCGTGGCCGGGCGAGCCGATGGCTGGTGCACCGGCGTCCACTTCGTAGACATCAACGCCGATGGCTGGCTCGACCTCTATGTAGCTTATTCCGGCGACAAGCCGGAGGAGCTGCGCCGCAATGAGCTGTATATCAACAACGGCGACAATACCTTCACCGAAAAAGCCGCCGAATATGGCTTGGACAACCCCGCCTACACCACTCACAGCCTCTTCTTCGACTACGATGGCGATGGCGACCTGGATTGCTACCTGCTGAACCACTCCATCTACGAGTACAAAAACTTCGACGCCGCCTACGTCAAAAAAATGACCGACGAGTTTGCCGGCGATAAGCTGCTGCGCAACGATGGGGGGCGTTTCACCGAAGTGACCGCTTCGGCCGGTATCCGCAATAACCCCCTCGGCTTTGGCCTGGGCATCGCCGCCGCCGACCTCGACAACGACGGCTGGCTCGACCTTTACGTGAGCAACGACTACACCGAGGAGGATTACCTCTATATGAATAATGGCGACGGCACCTTCCGCGAGGAGCTCCAGAGCCGCCTGGGCCACATCTCCTTCTTCTCGATGGGCAATGATATCGCCGACTTTAACAACGACGGCCTGCTCGACATCCTCTCCCTCGACATGCTGCCCGAAGACAACCGCCGCCAGAAACTGCTCTACGGCCCCGACGAGTACGAGAAGTTCCAGTCCCGCCTGCGCAACGGCTTCTATCACCAGATTATGCGCAATATGCTGCACCTGAACAACGGCGACGGCACCTTCAGCGAGATCGGCCAGTTGGCGGGCATCTCCAATACCGACTGGAGCTGGGCGGCCCTCTTCGCCGATTTCGACAATGACGGCTGGAAGGACCTCTTCATCACCAACGGCTACTTGCGCGATTATACCAACCGCGACTTCATGTCGTACTACGCCGACCAGCGCATCAAAGAGACGCGGGGCGAGCGTGCCGACGCCCTCATGGAGATGATCGGGCGCATGGAATCCACCAAAACCCACAACTACCTCTTCCGCAACGAGGGCGAGCTGCGTTTCAGCGACCAGTCGCAGGCTTGGGGCTTCGGCGCGCCCATGCTCTCCAACGGCGCCGTCTATGTCGATTTGGACGGCGACGGCGATCTCGATTTGGTGACGAACAACGTCAACGAGCCGGCAGCGGTCTATGAAAACCGGGGCGCGCCGGGCAACTACCTGCAAGTGCGCCTCGAGGGCAGCGGCGGCAACCGCCATGGCATCGGCACTCGCGTGGAGCTATGGGCCGGCGGGCAGCGCATGGTGCAGGAATTTATGCCCAGCCGCGGCTTCCAGTCTTCCATGCACGTGCCGCTGCACTTCGGCCTGGGCAAGGCGGCGCGGGCCGACAGCCTGCTGGTGCGTTGGCCCAGCGGCAAAACCCAACTGCTGACGGGGGTGGAAGGCAACCGCCTGATTACCCTTTCCGAAGCCGATGCTTCCGCCTCTGGCCTGGCCCAGCCTGCCACACCGCCGCTGTTCCGGCTGGCGGATGAGGTCCTCGGCTTCGCGCACCAGGAAAAACCCACGGTGGACTTCAAGCGCCAGGCCCTGCTGCCCTACATGCTCACCGGCCAAGGCCCCGCCCTGGCCAAAGGCGATGTGAATGGCGACGGGCTGGAGGACGTCTTCATCGGCGGGGCGAAGCTGCAAGCGGGGCAGCTTTTCCTGCAGCAGCCCGACGGCTCTTTCCGCCCCAGCCCCCAGGAAGCGCTGCGCCGGGATTTGATCGCCGACGACGTGGCGGCCCTCTTCTTCGATGCCGATGGCGATGGAGACTTAGACCTCTACGTGGCCAGCGGCGGTTACGATTACCTGCCGGAAGACCTGGCGCTGCAAGACCGCCTCTATCTCAACGACGGCCGCGGCAACTTCAGCCGTAGCCCTGATGCCCTGCCGCTGATGCGCACCAGCAGCAGTTGTGTGGCGGCGGCCGATATCAACGGCGATGGCGCCCTGGATCTGTTCGTAGGCGGGCGGCTCGTGCCCGGCGAGTATCCCAAGGTGCCGACGAGCTACTTGCTGCTCAACGACGGCCGCGGGAGGTTCCGCATCGCTACCGACGAGCTGGCACCTGGCCTGGCAGACATCGGCATGGTGACGGCCGCCGTCTGGCTAGAGGGCGGGCAGACCCTGGCACTGGCCGGCGAGTGGATGCCGCTTACCTTTTTCCGCAAACAAGGCGGCCAGTACCAAAACGCGACCGCGCGGGCGCTCGACGCCCCAACCTACGGCCTCTGGTCCGCCCTCTGCGCCGCCGATCTCGACGGCGACGGGGATGAGGATCTGGTGGCGGGCAATTTCGGCATCAACAGCCAGATGAAGGCCAGCGCCAGCCAGCCCGTCCGGCTCTATTATGCCGATTTTGACGACAACGGCGCGGTGGATCCCATCTTGACCTACTACATCCAGGGCAAGCCTTACCCGGCTTTCAGCCGCGACGAGCTTTTCTCGCAAGTGCCCTCTTTCAAAAAGACATTCACCGATTACGCCGCCTATTCCGTGGCTCAGATCGAGGGCATCCTCAGCCCTGAGCAGCTGGCGATGGCGCAGCAGTTGCAAGCCACGGAGCTGGAGAGCGTCTGGCTGGAAAACCTGGGCGGAGACCAGTGGGCGCTGCGCCGCCTGCCTGCCATCGCGCAAGCCGCACCCATCCACGCCATCCAAACCCTGGACGCCGATGGCGACGGACGCCTCGACTTGCTGCTGGCAGGCAACCTGGAGCGCGCCCGCGTCAATTGGGGCCGCCTCGACGCCAACTATGGCTTGTTGTTGCTCAATCGCGGCGGCGGGCGGTGGGAAGCTCAGCCCCAGCATCACTCTGGCTTCCGCTCCCGCGGCGATGTGCGCGGCTTGCTGCTCTTCGAGCAAAGAGGGCGGCAAGCGGTCCTCTTGGGCAGGAATGACGGGGCGGCGAGGGTGTATGTGCGGCAGATGGAGGGGATGTAAGGAGTATCCTCCCGTTACTGTCCTCAGGTACGGCTACTATTCGGACACATTTTCACGTATGGTATTTATCAGTTGATACCTGCCCTGCGCTCGGTGAAGCAGGTTCTCTCTGAGAACGGGGGCGTCTGTGCCGGGGGCCTGATCTGCAAGCATGCAAGGATTGCTGTAAAAAGCTCCGGCGGCGGGCTCGGCTGCCTGGATAACGTTGGGCCTCTACGAGGCCTATA
>CAYSPJ010000131.1:0-14121 GCA_964432875.1 uncultured Phaeodactylibacter sp.
AGGCGGGCTTCTTTGAGCGAATTCAAGGGGGCAAATCCCAATGGCATTGCCCCCCCCTTTTTACTTTTTCCTTTTTCCTTTACCCTTTACCCTTTACCCTTCCCGCTTCACTTCGTTCAGACGGGATGTCGCTTGCTCCATTATCCTTTTTCCTTTTTACTTTTTCCTTTTTACTTTACCCTTTATCCTTTATCCCCCCCCATCAACCCCCGCACCAAAGTATTGAGCAGCAGTATCGCCGCGACAAACAGGGCGATGCGCCCCAGCAGGTCACCCCAGCGCACGTAAAAGGTGATGGCGTCGTTGAAGGGGATAGCCTGTTTGATTACGGCATCCACCCCATAAGCAGTAGGCTGTTGGATATCGCCCCGCTGGTTGATGAAAGCCGAGATGCCTGTATTGGCGGAGCGGGCGATAGCCCGGCGGGTTTCGATAGCCCGCAGCGAAGCGAAGTAGAGGTGCTGCCGGTGGCCGGCAGTATTATCCCACCAACCGTCGTTGGTCATGATGAAGATAGCCTGGGCACCATTTTTGATATAGCCCGTGCTATATTCCCCAAAGATGGATTCGTAACAGATTACCGGTGCCACTTTACCCGCCGGGCTGCTTAGCGCCGAGCGCTGCGCCTGGGTGCCCACGCCGGAGACGGTGCCCTCCAGGCGGTCCACCAGCGGCTTCATGAAAAAGAAGAACCAGGGGTAGGGGAAAATCTCTGGCCCGGGCACTAGCTTGGACTTGCGGTAGAGGGGCACCTCTGGCGAATCCATGCTCAGCTGGACGGCCGCATTGAGTATCTCATAATATAAGGTGTCACCCGTGGGCCTTACGCTTTGCCGCATGGCTCGGCTATACGGCTCGCCCGGCTTGAAGATATGATAGGCATCCACCCCGGCTACGATCTGGAGCTGGGGGTAAGCCTCAAAGCGCTGCCGGATATGCCGCACCGCCTCATAGCCATTGATATTGCCAGTTTCCACCAGCCCAAAGCTCGTTTCGGGCAAGAGCAGATAATCGGTAGTGCTATCCACTGCCGGGGCGGCCAGTTCCAGGAAATGGTTGACCTGAAAGTATTCCGGCAGCTCAAATTTTTCGTAGTGCGGCTCAAAATTGGGTTGCACCACGACTACTTCCCTTGAGCTGCCCTGCTCCTGGTAGCGAGCGTAAAGCACCAGCGAGAGGGAAACCGGCAGCAGGATTAGCCCAAGAAATTGCAAGGCGTGGCGGCGCAGAGGGATGGCATCGCTCTGGTAGGCCTGCCACAGGCGTAGCGCCAACACGTTGGCGGCCAATACCCAGAGGCTGCCGCCGAAAACGCCGCTGTATTCGTACCACTGCACCCAGGAAGGGAATTCGGCAAAGCTATTGCCCAGGGTGAGCCAGGGCCAGGTCAGCTCCCAGCGCTGGTGCAAGTACTCGAAGGCGATCCAGTAGGCGATGAACGCCACATACCCCAGGCGTGGCATGAGGTGCCGCGTCTGGTGGAAGAGCAAGAAGGGGATGCACATCAGCAGGGCGTTGACCCAGATGGCAAAAATGCCCGCCAAGAAAGCGGTATTGGCTACCCAGTAGGTCGTGATGATATTCCACAACACGAAGGTGTGGTAAGCAAAGCGCAGCACCTCCCGCCGCGCGGGCCCCTGCCGGGCCGCACTAATCTCCCGCTCAGCGATGAGCAGGGGTACAAAACCGATGAACATCAGCCCCGGCACGGGCAAGATACCGGGGAAGCCTACCCCCAATAGCAGCGCACTGAGCGTGGATAGCGCCAGCCACCGCCAGCGCTGTGGCCAGGTGGCGTAGCGGTAGGTCCGTAGCAACACCAGCGCGCCCCAAGCACAAAGGAAGAAAAATAGCGGGCGGTAGCCCCATAGTTCGCGCACCTGATCCAGGTGCAGCATGTCCCACCCCAGCCATAAGCTGATGAGCAACAGGAGGATAATGACCGGAATTCGTATAGCGTTCTTCATGGCTGCCATCGGGTTTGTGCAAGATTAGGAAAAAGGCGGCAGTATTCAGTAATTTTTCGGCAAGGAAAATCTCCGCACGCGCCACCAGTGGGCTGCTCCTGGGCGAGGCCGCTTGTTTATAGGCACTGAAAAAATAATCAGGAAAAGTGGTGACCCCTCGAAACAACTGCGTCCAAAGTGCATTAAAAAAAAGCAGTAGCCATAAGGGCCGCAGCATCGAAAAAAAAACATCGAAAAAAAAGTGGCCCACCTGGGGCAGGAGCGTCAAACAAACATCGAAAAAAAAGTGGCCCTGGTAGGGCATGAGCGTCAAAGAATCGGTAGGTTGCAGAGTAGGGGAGAAGCCGGCGGAAAACCAAGCCGTAAGCAGCACTGCTCCGCAACATTTCTACGCAAGACCTCTCATTGCCGCGCCTCGCTGCGCGGAAAAGAATCGGAAAGTTTTTGAAAAGGCACTGTTGTACAGGCGTTAAAAAGCCTGTAAACATCATATTTTCCCATGCCCAGCTGGCCTGGGCAGACATATCATTTATTTTTTTAAAACAAAACACACGATTACTATGAAAAGCATGAATGTATTTGCCTTCCTGGCTCTTTTCCTCGCAATGAGCTGCACCAAAGACCAATTTGAGCCAATCGCACTTTCCGATGATTTTCAGGCCCTTGAATACCGCTCCAATGGCGAGGATGCCATTACTTATTGTGGCGACACGACCCAGGTGGACCTCATCGCCGGGCAGAATATCCTGGCTGGCAAAGTCACTATAGGTAATGATGGAGATTCCCTCTACGTGACTATCGTTACCGACGCCCCTTGGCTGTTGCAGCAAACCCACCTGCATGTGGCTACCAGATTGTCGGGTATCCCTGTAAATAAGCAAGGCGTGCCAGTGCCGGGTAGATTTGCTTACAAAACGGCTCACTCGCCTGCGGTTGATAGCTTCACCTACGCCATTGCACTGAACTGGGCTGCTGGGCAAGAGCTATTTATCGCGCTTCACGCCGAAGCAGTGCAGTTGGATGATGACAACTTGGTCGTAGCGGAAGAAACCGCTTGGGGCGGCGATACCCCGGGTGCCGGGCCCCGCTGGTGGTTCTACCTGGCCTACACCATCCAGGAGTGCGAAGATGACAACACTGGCAACGGCGAATGCTACGAAGAGGAAACGGCCTGGGCCGACGGCGAGCGCTATGAAAACCAAGGTAGCTGGGCAACCTACACCCCCTACGTTGCTGGCAGCACAGTAACCCTTTATGCCGGGCAAACCCTGGAGGCTGGCACCGTCTCTTTCTCTGGGCTTGATGTGGATGGCACCATCACCATCACCATTACCCTGGCAAATGGCTGGAGCTTCCAGCCCGTAAGCGAGAACCTCAAAATCCAGGATTATGCTTTTGCCCCTTCCGGCAACCCCGGCATCGGCAATTTTGACTACAAGTTTACCGCCAATACCGCTGTCTATGAAGCAGTAGTGCCGGCCAACAATTTCTACGGCGTACACCTGGATGTACAGGCTCTGGTCGATTGTGATTAATAGGTTTAGACCACGTATCTGATCAAAAGCCCGTAGCATTTTTGCTGCGGGCTTTTTTGTGTTTTCTTATAAAAAAAACACCCCAAAACTTGCATTTTTCATGGCGATGTCGTACATTTCGTCCATTGGAAAAAAACCTCTCCTAATTCCCATATACCCTCCATTTTCCGGCCTTGAAGTAACGTACACCCTACGTATTTAGACACAGCAGTTTGTTGATGCCTTGGCATTAGCAGCAGGCGCTGCCCCGTCGCGGCGGGGTCAGTCAGGGCCCAAGAGGGTAGTCTCGACAATCAGCTCTTGGTCGGTCCCTTGCTTCTTTGCAGTTCAGCGGCGCAGCGCCAGCTCGCCAAAGCCAAGCTTTCAGCACCGCTCGTTTGATAGCATCATGCCTCGATGTAGCCATCCTTCATGGGGGGGCTCATTGTGGTTATTTCTGAACCTCAAACAAATAACACCATGAATTACAAAATCATTTTTGCATTCATCGCGCTGATGTTTGCTTTCGCTTGTGAGAAGGATAGCGTGGTTTCCGTTAAAGGGGAAGCCGATGCTGTCGAACTTAGAGCTTCGGTCGAGCCAACGTTGGTTGATCCGTGGCAGTCCGGTGATGCTGCGTTTGAGTGTGGGCAGGTGGCTTGTTGCGAGTCAGACTTCCATTACAAGTTTGATGAGTGGGAAGGTCCCACCTTTGATGGCCCTTACGAAGTTGATGGCGGCAACATCATTACTATCTCTAATGATGACGGCTACAGCTTTAGCTGGACATCTGTCTGGCCGGTGTCCTGCTTAATCGTAAAGGGCAGCAACGCAGCCAACATTTACTGTTATGACCCACCCTCGTATGGTGACAATGAGATGTTCGCACCAACCAAATATGATAAGGATGGCAACCCTAATGGCACATTCGCCATCAGCCACTCCACCTTCTGCTACAGCGAGCCCGACATGTGCTACGAAGAAGAAACCGCGTGGGCTGCAGGAAACCGTTACGTGAAGAAAGGTAACTGGGCGATGTATGTTGAATACGATGATGAAGAGAAAACAGTAGACGTTATCGCTGATGGTGGCGACCCGCTTACTGCTAAGATGATCGGCACAGCTACCTTCTCGGCCCCGGTTAACGGTTATGTGACCATTAGTATCAACCTGACTGGCGGAATTTTCTACTATGACTTGAATGATCCGCTTTACGATCACAACCTGAAGGTACAGGATTATGCTACCAAGCCTCCGGCCAAGAACCCTGCTCCTGGTCTGTTTGCCTGGAAAGAAGCGATTGAGTCAGGAAGCACTACCGCTACCATCACTGTTCCGCAGAATTACTACTATGGCGTACACCTGGATGTTGCGGTTGCAGTACCATGTGATTAACCGCCAATTTACCGAATGCTCTTGAGGGTTAGCCCGTCAAGGGCTCAGAAGCCCGGCTCCTGCGAGGGAGGCCGGGCTTCTCAAATCTGCTGCTGTAGTCGGCAAGGCTGCCGCGGTTTTTTTTAAGGATAAAGCAGCCCCCGCTCATTTTTTTCTTTAATCATGCGATGCCGTAAGGCCGCCAAGGGGCCTAGCGGCGTTTTTGTAAAACATTGATTATGAATTACTTGATACAGGCAGCTTTTTGCCGCTCCACGATGCGCCATTCCTGCCGGAGCGGAAAGTCAAAAAAAAAAATCAGGCTAAAGCTTTGGTTGTTGGGATAAAACCATATCTTTGCTGGGTGAAAAAGCGAACGCAGTCTCCCATCGTTTTTATCATTCCCTTACGTAGCAAAAGTCAATAGCCAAATTTTAAGACTCCGTCTCCTTACGAGGCGCAGAAGCTACTTGCTGAAGCATTCATAGCAACATCTTTTTTATCGAAACGACCGATTCATGGCCTGAGTAAAAAGCCGCCCGCTTGAAAAAGCCTGGCTTTTTACCCAGTTCCCGGTTTATTGTTATTTTATTTCACAACCAAATATTTAAACACGTATGAAACACACTAGAATTTTAGCCTTCCTGGCGCTGTTCCTGGCTTTTGCTTGTACCCAGGAAAATCTGACTCCGGTTTCGGATGATGCGAACACGATTGAATTCCGGAATACAGCCAGCACTCCGATCTCCAGTGGCGGCGTCACGCCTTACATCATCGTTGGTGAGAATCCTGGCGGAAACCGTACTTGTGATGAAGTCGGTGAGGCATTCGGCACGTCTTTCGACTTCTCTAGCGATAGAGTAAACTACGGAGACAGTACATTCGACGGTGAATTCCCGGAAGGCCTGATCGTATCTACTAATGGTCAGTACGTATCTTTCTCGGGTACGGTCACCTTAGATGGAAAGACCTACTGCGTAGGCGCGGTAATCGTCAAGGGTAGCAATGATGCCAATGTTTACTACTATCCGGGAGGGTCAACTGGTGACTCTGGATTAGCTTCTCCGCCCAATGCCAGCGGCAACCCTGCTGGTCTGAGCAACCTGACCTTCTGCTTTGTGGAGTGCGGGACGCCGCCGCCGCCCTGCGAATGGAAAGAAGAAACCGCTTGGAGCGCCGGCAATCGCTACGTCAGAAGAGGCAACTGGGCTACCTGGACACCCTACAACGGCACTGCCAAGACGGTGGACCTCATTGCTGGTCAAAATTACGTAGCAGGTCAGGTGTCCTTCTCTGATGCCGTTGATGACGAAGTGACCATCGCGATTACGTTGAATCCTGGCTTCAGGCTGCAATTCGTTGATGAGGCCGTCAAGATTCAGGGCTACAACAGCACACCTCCGGCTTCTAATCCGGCCCCTGGCTTGTTTACTACCTACAAAGGGAATGACCTGGTAGTAGAAGTTCCGGCATTCTATTTCGCCTATGGCGTCCATGTCAATGTAGAACGTGAAGTTTGCCCGGAATAATCAACGGCACACTTTCGCTGATTTTGCTATGGGCATTCCCTGAACTGGCCTAGCCCAATAGCAAACCACAATCCCCCTGGCGGTCCACTGCCGGGGGGATTTCGTTTAGAGCCCTTACCGTGCACCTTCGGCTCGCCTGCGAGGCTAAAGGGGGTAAACCTGAAGAATCCGCGCCGCCCCCCTCCAAACCCGCGTTCATCCGTGTCCCATCCTGCACAAAAAGAGGCACTGGAGGTCTAGGCTAAGAGCGGGGAAAGCAGTGTACAGTGCCAGCAGAAGCAGTCACTCCTGTCCGCTACAGAGGCCCCGGCTCAATCACACTTCATTCCAACAACTTAATCCCCCGGACACCCACTAGCAAAACATCGCCCCCCCACTTTACCCTTTAACCTTTACCCTTTAACCTTTACCCTTTAACCTTTAACCTTTTTATCCCTTTTTCAATCAAACAAATACTCAATATCCCCCCGCGAAAAGCTCGCCTTGCCCGCCTGTTCGATGATATCTTCGGCCAGTTGAGTTTTCCTTTCCTGCAGCTTGAGGATTTTCTCCTCGATGCTGTCCTTGGTGATAAATTTAATAGCGATGACGTGCTTATCCTGCCCGATGCGGTGGGCGCGGGCGATGGCCTGCTGCTCGGTAGTGGGGTTCCACCAGGGGTCGAGGATAAAGACGTAGTCGGCAGCGGTGAGGTTTAGGCCAGTGCCGCCAGATTTGATGGAGATGAGGAAAGACTGCACCGCCGGATCTTCCTGGAAATCGCGGATAGCGGCCTGCCGTTGGTTGCTGTTTTGCGCGCCGGTGAGCCAGGCATAAGGGGCAGCATGTAGATCGAAGTGCTGGCGGTAAAGCTCCAGGTATTGCACAAAAGAGCTAAAGATGAGCACCTTGTGCCCGCCTTTGCGGATGACATCCCAATGCTCCAGCACATCGTTGAACTTGCCGCTCTCCTTGGCATAAGTTTTTTCCGCCAGCACCGGGTGGTTGGCCAGTTGGCGCAAGCGGGTCAGGGTTTGCAATACCTGGAAGCGGAACTTGGGGTCGTCGGCCTGGAAGTTGTCCAGCAGGTAGTTCCGGGCAGCCGATTTCTCGCGCTCGTACAGGCGCTTCTGCTCGGGGGCCATCTCCGAGTAGAAGGACTTGATGGTCAGCTCCGGCAAATCCCGGGCGACTTCCTCCTTGGTGCGCCGCAGCAAGTAGGGCTGCACCAGTTGGCGCAGGCGGGCCTTCTTCTCCTCATCCTGCCGCTTCTCGATGGGGGTGATAAACTCCCGCTGGAAGAAAGCATAGCTACCCAGCAATCCCGGGTTGATGAACTCCACCTGGGCCCAGAGGTCGGACAGCGAGTTCTCGATGGGCGTGCCGCTCAGGGAAATCTTGTGCCGGCCATCCAGTTGGTTGATGGCCCGGAAGACCTTGCTGTCTTTGTTTTTGATCTGCTGGCTCTCGTCCAGCACGATGTATTCGAAGGCCATGCGGCTCAGCAGCTCCTCGTCGCGCAGAGCGGTTTGGTAGGTAGTGAGGATGACATCGAAGCGGGCCAGCAAGCGGGCATCCTGGTAGCGCTTGTTGCCTGTATGGCGATAAACCTGGAGGCTGGGGGCGAAGCGCTTGATTTCCGCTTCCCAGTTGAAGACCAGGGAGGCGGGTAGCACGATGAGCGCCTGCAGCGGCTTGAGGAAATCGACATCAGGTGCGGGTTCGAACAGGCCGAGCTGTCGGCTGCTGCTAGGGGCGGGGGCGGCGTTTTGAGCCTTGCGCTCCTTGGCGTGCAGCAGCATGGCGATGGTCTGCAGTGTTTTACCCAGGCCCATGTCGTCGGCCAGGCAGGCGCCGAGTTGGTTTTCGTACAATTGCATCAGCCAGCGCAATCCCTCCAGTTGGTAAGGGCGCAGCTCGGCCTTGAGCAGGGGAGAGGGGGCAACGCTGTCGGTATCCGCCTTGGGCTTGGCCATTTCTGTGGCGGCGGCGCTCAGCCCCAATTCATCCAGCAGGGTATATTGGCTCTTGGCCAGCCGCAGCCGCTCGCCTTCTTTTTTTCCAAACTGAAACAAGCCCTTGTAGCGGGCCATCCACTCCAGAGGGATGACAAAGACGCTGCCGTTGGGCAGGGTGTAAAGGCGGTTGCCTTCGCGGATGTTTTTGGCCAGCGCCAGGAAAGGGAAGCTAAACTCGCCCACGGTCACCTGGCCATAGAGGTCAAACCAGTCGCTTTGCTGCTCGGTATTGAGCACGGCTTTAGCCGGGTGCAGGTAAAGCTGTTGGCCTTCCACTGGCGGTGCCACGACTTCAAAGCCGGCTTTTTCCAGGGCAGCGCGCTGCTCCGCCAGCCATTCCAGCGCGAAGAAGGCATCTGCTGTAGCGCCGGGCGGCTCGAAGAAGCTGCCGGCGGTATTTTCCAGGCCGAAAGCGCGCAGCTTTTTCAGGTAAACCGCTTCCTGCTTCGGCGCGCGGTTCGCCTGCCGGATGAGCGGCTCTTCGCCCTCGCCAAACTCCAGCACGGTGCGCCTGCTCTTTTTATCGCTCCACTGGAAACTGGCACCCTCGTATGCCATCTGCACGCCAATCATCCAGCGGCCATCGAAGAGGTTCTGGGTGGGCTCCAGGCGGCAGGCGAGCAGCTCGGAATTTTGCACGATCTCAAAGCCATCCGCCTCGATTTCCGCCCTGGCGGCCACCTTGAGGATAAACTTTTGAAAATAGGCCTTGACCGCCGAGCGCTGGATCTGTACCTCCTCCTTCTGTTGAAACGGCTTGACCATATTGCCGTTGATGTGGGGCACCCGGTACAGCTTGTAATCGACAAATATCCAGGCCGGGTTATTGGTGATGGGGATGACATTTTTAGAATGGATTGGCCAGGCCCCCTGCGCATCGGCCAATTGCAGGCGGTAGCGTACCCCCTCGGCTTGTTTTTGGAAAAAGAGCAAGGGCTCGAGGGGCTCGCCAGTAGTGTCCAGGATGAAGCTGTCCACCAGGCTCCGGCGGTCCACTTCCCAGGTGAGGGGCAGGCGGTGTTCGGTGGCCAGCTTGAGGAATTCGTCCAGCAAGCGGTGGCAATAAGTGGTGACCGCCAGGGCTATTTCTTTATCTTGTAGCAGCTTATCCAGTGGTTTGGGGCGCTTTTTGGGCGGGTTGAAACGCTCTTCCAGCGCTTTGGGCTGGAGCCTTTCCACTATGCCGAACATCCGCTCCCGCTCCAGGCCGAGCTCCAGGCCAAAGCTGCCGATGGTTTTAGCCAGGGCTTTCTGCCGGATATGCGCCAAGCGGCCATCCTGCCCGCGGCTGGCAATATAGGCCATGGGCAGGTATAGCCCCTCTGCGGCAGGGTAGAGGTCGTAAAAAACGTCGTGCTCGCTTGGCTTGGCTTGTTCAGCGAAGAGTTGCATGTTTTGGGTTGTTGCAAAAAGGGAGGCAAAGATAAGGGGAAAATGTGGGGGTAGTATGGAAAATCATCATAAATTGCCTCGCAGCATAGCGGCTTGGAGCAATGTTTTAAAATGCAGCAGCGCTTCGGCATCGAAGCGCCCTTCCTGCACGGCGGCGTCTCGCGTAAAAACCGCGACCAGATGGTGGAGGACTTTCAGACGAAGCGCTCGCATCGCCTGTTGCTGCTTTCGCTCAAAGCAGGCGGCACCGGCCTGAACCTCACCGCCGCCAGCCAGGTCATCCACTACGACCTATGGCGGAACCCGGCGGTGGAAGCTCAGGCGACCGACCGCGCCTTCCGCATCGGCCAGCAACGCAACGTGCAGGTACACCGTTTCATCACCTCGGCTGCTTTTGAGGAGCGCATCGATGCCATGATCCAGTCCAAAAAGGAGCTGGCAAATCTCACGGTGGCTAGCGGCGAAACCTGGATCGGGGAGCTTTCAGACCGGGAGCTGCGGCAGTTGTTCCAGTTGGGGCGTTGAACCTTTCGGGAGAAATGCCTATCTTGCCGGAGAAAAAAGAAGCTGTTATGACGAGATGTTGTGTATGCCGGAACTTGTGCGGAGTATGGGCGCTGTTGCTCCCCGTTTTTTTGTTTGCTCAAGGCCAAGCTGCGGCTCAATTTTTCAATGATGGGCCTTATCTCTTTTTTGAGGAAGAACACTTGGTGGCCAGATGGGTTTATCAAGGCCAATTGCGGGAGGATACCATCCAGTCTGGCCGGCCGCTGCAAATCGACGCGGGTGTTTCCGAATCTTTTGATGCCGCCTATTTAGATTTTGATACGGCCTACCAGCTTTCCCCGGTCACTGCTTATACGGGCGTAGAGCATCTGGCGGTAGTGAGCGATGTGCACGGCCAATATCACACCATGGTCGCCTTATTGGAAGCGCATTGTGTGATTGATGAAGACGCTAATTGGTTGTTTGGCGATGGCCACCTGGTCGTATTGGGTGATGTCTTTGACCGGGGAGATAAAGTGACGGACATCTTCTGGTTGATTTATAAATTGGAAAAGCAGGCTGAGCAGGCGGGCGGGAAAGTCCACTTCCTATTGGGCAATCACGAAGTGATGGTCTTGCAAAATGACCTGCGTTATGTAAACCGCAATTATCGCTTCACGATGGGGGTTATTCGCCGTTCTTACCACGCGCTGTATGGAAAGGATACCTACCTCGGGCGCTGGCTGCGCTCTAAGCCAACCGCGATTACGATCAACGACATCGCCTTTGTTCATGCGGGTTTTTCCGGGCCGGTACTAAAGCTGGGTTTGTCGATGCACGAGATAAACACCCTGTTTCAGGAAAAAATCATTGACCAAAGCGAGGAGTCGGTGATGAATGACCCCGTCTTGGCCTTGCTTTATACTGAAATCGGGCCGATTTGGTACCGGGGCTATTTTGCGGAGGACTTTACCCGCGAGCAGGCCCAGCGCACTCTCCGGCAGCTCAAGGTCAAACATGTCGTGGTGGGGCACACTTCCAATACGAAAATCGTGTCTATCCATCGCAACCGGGTTATCGGCGCAGATTCAAGCATCAAACTGGGCGGGAAAAACGGCGAATTATTGCTCGTTTCCCGAGGGCACTTCTACCGCGCTGGCCATGATGGCCGCATCGAAAAACTAAAATAAGCAAGCATGAAACACCTTTACCGTTTACTGGCCTTACTCTTTCTTTTGCCGCTCCAACTATCGGCTCAGGAAGCCCAAACAGCTGAAGCCGGGCTGGGGTTGTTTAATTATCTCTGCCAGCAACGAGACTCCTTGCCGGTGCTTGCTCTGGAAACAAACTGGACAAAGCTGGTAAGAAAAAAAGATGATGAAGCTTATCAGGATGGGAAGCTTAGTTTCATCGGCCCCGGCGGCAGCGCTGCTGATATCATCGTCCAACTACGCGCCCGGGGCAACATGCGCAAGGAGGTCTGCTACTATCCTCCAGTCCGATTGAAAATCGAAAAAAAACTGCTCAGGGATATGGGCTTTGCCCCGCTCAATAAACTGAAGTTAGTCCTGTCCTGCAAAAGCGGGCCGCGAGATGAAAACTGTTTGTTGCGGGAATACCTGGCCTACAAACTCTATGAAATCTTGGAGCCTGACTATCACTTGCGCACTGCGCTCGTCAAGCTACAAGGCTTGCAGGAAGGGGATGAGCGCTTCTTTGCCTATGCTTTTTTAGTGGAGCACGAAGATGAGCTGATCGCCCGCTTGGGGGGGCAGATCATCGACAAAGGCATCATGAGGGTACACGCTCTCGAGCGCGATTCCTACGTGAAGGTGTGCTTTTTCCAGTACATGATTGCCAATACGGATTGGGCGGTCAACAACCGGCACAACCTCCGCTTCATCAAGTTGCCGGAGAAAAAACGCCTGACCGTAATCCCTTACGATTTTGACTATGCTGGTTTTACGGGTACAGACTATGCCATACCCCATTCTTCTCTGCCGATTCAAAGCGTAGAGCAACGCCATTTCATGGGTTTCCAGATTACCAAAGAGGAGGCTTTGGCAACGGCAGCGCTGTTTCTGGAGCGCAAGGAGGGCATCATGAAGCTTTGCGATGAGTTTGATCTTTTGGATGAACGCAATAAGAAAGCAGCACAGAAGTATCTCGCTGGCTTTTTTGAGCTGCTGGAGGATGAAAAAAGGATAGTGAGGACCTTTGTAAATGCGAATTAAAAGCCCCTTGTAAAAACTCCCCCCAAGGCCTGCTGCGCTGATGCGTCCGGTGAGGGGCCTATTGCCCGCGGCTTGGGAGGCCCTAGGATTGCTGGGCTTCCCCGCGCTCAGCCCCTTGTCTTACAGGGTCCAGCCCTTGGGCGCAGTGAGCTGGTTGTACTCCTTGATGATAGCTGGCAGATCATTGAATTTATAGCCCTCCTGCCCGATTTTCCCCGCCAATTCCGGGGCGTTCCTTTGCAGCAGCCGCTGCACCTTTCTTTTATAGGCGGTGCGCCGCAAGCGCAATGGATGCTTATCAGGCGACAAGAGCCAGTATTCGGTCAAGACATATTGCTCGGCGTAGAGTAGCCCCTGGTTGAAACTCGTGCGGAGGCGTAGCTCCGGAGCCAAAAACAGGCTGAGGCTCCCTTGTTCTACTACGCGCATAAAGCGGCTGGATTGGCGGATGGGCAGGGATACATAGGTAATGTATCCCTCTTCAGTTTGATAGACAAAGCCACGGATCAGCTCGGCCTGGATGAAGTAGGTAGTGCCAAAGTCATTGATGAAGACGACGACGCTCTCGGAGGTGGTCTGATAGACCTCGGCTACGTAGCCGGTGAGCTTTTTCTGGTCTTTGGTCACAATATAACCGCGCCAGGGGGCTGCCTGTAAGGCGGCAGCCAAGGATAAGCAAAAAAGCGTAACAGGAAGGTAGCCAAGCTTCATAAGCGCCGTATCTGCCCCAAAGATAGATGCTTTTGCAGAAAATATCAACTTCTTTCCTGCCGATGGCTTTTGGCAGACCTTCTAATTGGCTTAGCGGCCTAAATAATAGGCTACCGAAACAAACCCTCCTCGCAGATGTGCCTGATAAGCCGGGGCAGACAGCAGATCCGTCAAGCCATGGCGATACTGCAGGCGGGCGGCAATGCGGTCTGACCAGCGATATGCCAGGCCGGCCTGGAGTCCCAGACTGGTGCTGGCGAGCTGCTGTCGGGCACTACTTGTCTCGAAGCGGTAAAGAAGGTTGTTGCCAGGCAGAGGCAGGGGCAGGTTGGCGCCGTTGAGCAGGCGCCATTCCTCCTGTGCCTGAGCGGCGAGCAGGAAATCCGCCTGCAGCCCGGCCTCTACGGCCAGCCTGGGGCTAAGGCGGTAGCCTGCCGTGAGCGGCAGGGAGAGGTACTGGCTTGCAGTGATATAGGAGGTGGACGACAGCAGGCTGCTGCTGCTGATATTGCTGCTTGTTTCGCTGGGAGTAAGCTGCTGGGTGAAAACCTTTTCTCCGTTGAAGCGCTGTTGCCGGTCGGATTGGTAGTGTAGGCCAGAACGCAGATAAAGCCGCTTGCCCCGTGGGCTGAGCTCACCGCTCAGCCCGGCAAAATAGCCGCCGATAGCCGCCGCCGACTGGCTGAATATGCCGATTTCCAAGGCCAGGCGGAAGGCAAGGCGTTTGTTTGAAGTGGCTTTAGCTCCTACTGGTAGCATTGGTGCGGGGCCTGTGGGTAGCAGCAGGTCAAGCGTGGGCAGGATATCTATAGCCGGTAGGGCAGCTTGTAAAGGCGGTATGAAAAGACCGGTTTCTGGATTTGGAGGAGAGTTAAATCCCATTCCACCCTCTTGATCCCCTATTGTCGGGAGAGATT
>CAYSPJ010000132.1:0-13944 GCA_964432875.1 uncultured Phaeodactylibacter sp.
AGCCGCCGGAGCCTGCGTGCCCCGCACGCCAAGGTTTCCCGGAAAAGGCCCAGTGGGCCTTTAGCGGGATACAGTCTTATAGAACAGGTACCCGCTAAAACAGGCACCTGTACCCTAAGAGCAGCAGTACTTTGCCCTTAGAGGAGTTTGATAAGCTTGGGAGCCGTCGGCATCACCCCATCTTCCCCTCATCGGCAAAACTGTAATAACCCGATTGGGAGATGATCAGATGATCTAACACCGTCATATCCAAGATTTCGCCGGCACTTTTCAGTTTTTTAGTCAATTCCAGGTCGGATTGGCTGGGGTAGAGGTTGCCGCTAGGGTGGTTATGGCAAAGGACGACGGAGCAAGCCTGCGGGGCCGCCTCCAGCGCTTTGCGGAAGACCACCTTGGCATCTACCACCGTGCCGGCTACCCCGCCTTGGCTAATCTGCTGCCGGGCTATTACCCGATTGGCCCGATTGAGCACCAAAATCCAGAACTCCTCGTAATGCAGATCCATCAGCAAGGGGGCGATGACGTTGAAGGCATCGCGCGAACTGGTTATCTGAGGCTTATCCTGTACCCCGGTGAGCTGCCGCCGCCGCCCGAGCTCCAGCGCCGCCACGATGCTGATGGCCTTGGCCTCCCCTACCCCTTTGTAGTGCTTCACCAAATCGGCAATCGAGCATTTGCCTAGCTCGTTGAGGTCATTGCCAACAGATTGGAGGATGCGCTGCGCCAGACCTACAGCGGTCTCTTCCCGCGATCCGGAGCCTAACAAGATAGCCAGCAATTCGGCATTGGATAGGCTACCTTTGCCTTTGGCCAGCATTTTCTCCCGGGGCCGGTCTTCTTCCGCCCAGCTCTTGATGACTAATTTCGGTTGGGTGTACGTTTCCATGTCATGAAGGTTTTATAGTATAGTCGCAGCAATGAGGCAGATTCCATAAATCCCAACTCGCTTTTTTTGCAATACGATCATGCCATGTTAGAGCTACCGCCAAAACCCATTAATTATCAGTTGATTAGGCAAACAAAATCAGACTATTGCCGATTCAGCTCGCTACCCCATCCATTATCCCAGCTTCCACACCAAATCCAAGACCAATTTCAAGCGATACCAGTCATAATGAGGGCCGAAGTAATAGATGGTCATCAAATAACTGTAGCGAATCAGCACTGGCCAAAAAACGATAAACAAAAAGCGCGGCGTGAGCAGGGGTTGGCGAAAGATACTTTGGACCAGATAGGCATACGGGAAAGCCAGCAGCGTATAAAACTCCACTAAGCTGCGCTGCCCCAGCGCGCCGCCAAACCACCAGCACCACCAACTGCTAAAAACGTAGAGCGAGATGAGCAGGATCAGGGTGATCGCCGCGATATTGTAGCGGTTTTTCCAACTGCCCAGCGCACAGCCCAGCAGCGCCAAGCCCGCCATCGGGCTAAACAGCAGCCAGCCGTTTTGGATGTCGAAAAGCAGCTTGAAGAGCTCCGGGTTCCGCCAGTTAGTAAAACCCTCATCGCCATAGGAATAAAGGAGCCAATTGCCGGAGAGATAGTACCAATAAGCAAACTGTGGCAGAAAGACGGCCAGGCTGGCCGCCGGCGCCCACAGCAAAGCCCGGAAATGCTGCCGGATGAACTGCCACCGCTCCTGAGCCCCCGCCCAATCGCGCAGCCCATACAGCAGCAGGTAGAGCAGCAAGACCAGATTGGTGGGCCGGATCAGCACGATCAGCCCCAGCAACAAGCCCATGCCAATAAAGAGGCGCGGCGTAGGCTGCTCCCAAAAACGCGGCGTGTAGTATAAAAACAGCGCAAAGAGGAAGAAGGAGTAGATGTGCGACATGCCCGGCTCCTGTACCATATAGTGGAACAGGTTGGTGCCGAAATACAGCCCGACGATCGTAATCATGACCGTGACGGGCTGAAAGTGCCGCTCCAGTACCCGCCGCAACAACAGCAAGCCCAGGAAGCCATACAGCAGGGCCGCTAGCTGGATGCCGCCTCGATAGTAAGCGCTATAACCATCCGCAACCTGCCCCTTTAGCTTCGCCAAGCCATGGGCGGCAAAAAAGAAGGGCGCCTGCATCAAGGCCACGCCGTAGTGGTACTTGGTAAAGCGCTTATTCGTGCCGGGATAGGCCGGGAATTGTTTCTTCGTCTGTGCCTGAAACCCCTCAAACCCACCGTGAATGACCAGTGCAGGCAAATACAGATAATACCCCTCAGCATCAGACCAGATCATGCCCTTGATGAAATATTCATTCAGGGTAGCCGCATGTGAGCAAGCTACCAAGAGGATGAGCCAAAGATAACTGCGCCGGAAAAAATAGCCCAGAGCCTGCGCCATGGTAGCCAATCTATTATTTGGTATCATTTTCAGCCCTTTAATCGTTTCGGCCCCCGGATTTGCGCAGTTGTAGAGACAGGTCATCACCTGTCTCTACAACGGGCCAACACACCAGCCAATACCCCCCGAAATCCTGCGCGATTTTATATCCCGGCGGCAATTTGGCGGCATCGTCGGCTTGCAGGTAATAATAATCGTAGCGCTTATCAAGTGCCGGAGCATCTTCCCAAGCCGGCCCGATAAGGTACTCGATATCCCAAGCCATACGATAGAAGTGGATGGTGGGGAAAAACAGCCAGTGCGCGCCCAGGCGGACGGGCTGGCCCTCCACCCGCTGCTCGTGCACATAGCGCATCGCCTGCTCGGTGTAGCGGTCGTACCACCACTCGCGCACGTAGCTCAGCTGCACGCAAGCCAGGAAATGCGCGGACAGGGCCAGCGCCAGGGGTAGTTTGCTCCAGGACGGCCAGCCATCAAAGAGGCAGAAAATCACCAGCCCAACTACCGGGAAATACAGCAGGGCAGTGCGGTCCATCAGATAGCGGGTGCCCAGCCAGTGGTGCTGGGCGATGTTGCTGCCCACCATCAGCAGCAGAATGACGGCAAAAAGCGCCCCGCCTGGCAGCGCCCTTTGCCGGATAGCCTGATAGCTGCTCTTGACCAGGCTCAACGCAACCAAGCTTATGGAGCCGTAAAAAAACACCCCAGCCATCGCCACGCCCCAGTAAGTCTTGGCATAGGCATAATGGTTGGACAGGGATTGAGCCGTGTCGGCAAAGAAGCCATTCTTGCCGCCAAAATACAACTGCCCGCCCGCCAAATTGGTCGAGATGGGGAAATAAAGCAAGGCGCCAAGGATGATGGCCGAGAGCACCACCAGGTCGTTGGCGCGCAGCCAGAACCGCCAGCCAGGGCCGCCAGGCATTGCCAACAGCACCAAATTAGCCGCCACAATCAATGCCAGGTAGTAGTTGAGCAGCGTCAAATTGCTGTAGCAAGCCAGTGCCGCCAGCGCCAGGCTCCAGCCCAGGCTGCGCAGCCCCTGCTCTTCCGCAAAGCGGTAGAGAAAATACAAGCTCCCCATCATGAAGCCCAGGCTCAGCCCGTAGCCCCGTGCCAGAGAGAAAAATTCCAGCAGATAGGCGTTGAGCACCAGGAGGCTGAAGCCCAGCAGCTGCGCCGCCCAGCCCTTGCTCATCCGGCTGATGAGGCGGTAGGCAAAAAACAGGTAAAGCCCCCCTGCCAGCAGGTTGGGCAGCCGCACCAGAGCCTTATGTAAGCCGCCCAAGGCGAAGAGCTTGGCCAGCAGGGTATTCAGCACGTGGTTGTTGGCGCTAGCCGGCTCGTTGAGCAGCACTTGCCCAAACGATTGCCCAAAGTAGTTGATGATGGTCGAGCTTTCGTCATGGGTCATGGACAGCAAGGCCAGGCGGGCAGCACCGTACGCCAGCACCGCCCCGCCCAGGAGCAGCCATAGCGCCTCTGGCGACTTCCATTGGCGCACGATGGAGGATAGCTTGTTCATGCCTGCTGGTATTTCGCCCCGGCTGATCCCGGAAAGGCAAAGGTAAAAAAAGTCCTTGATCACGGCACTAGCCCATTTCGCTGTGCTTATCGGGATATTTAATACAGCCCCTACCTGGCAATCACCAGCCGGCCGCTCTGCTTGTATTCCCCATCGATCACCCGGTAATAGTACACGCCATTAGCGAGCTGAGCGGCAGGGATGTTGATATTAAAAAACTGCCCGGGCGCCGTTGCCCAGGTTTTAGACAGCACTAAGGCACCTATTTCGCTGAACAGCTCTAATGTAAGGGATTCGCTGCTTGCCGCCCTGGCTTCTAGCTGGAAATGCGCCCCCGCCGGATTGGGGAACAGGCGGATGGGCTGCGGACGGGGATATTCCAGCTCTTCCAGATTGGTATAGGCATAAGCGCCGTTGCGATGTACGGCCTTGACCCGATAGACGTTCCTGCCACGCAGCGGCTTGGCATCATCAAAAACGTACTCCCCTCCCTGTCGGCTTGGCTTCGGCTGTACCTGGCCCACTGGCTCGAATTTGAAATAATCCGGGCTGCGCTGTACTTCATACCGGGCAATGCTATCCTCAAATGTCGTTTTCCACGACAAGCGCACTTCCCCTTCCAGCGCGGTAGCGTTCAAACGCGACCACTCCAGAAAGGGCGGCCCGCAGTAAGGGTAAACCGACTGGGCATGGGTAGCAGACAGCCCTCCGGGGTCAGTCACCGTCAGTTCAACAAGGTACCAGTATGCTTCATCGCGACAGCCCAGTGGATTGATCAGCGCAAACGTCTCGCGTTCAAAGATGGGGGGGTCGGGATGAAAGTGTTCGTTGTGGTGCAGGAAGATACGCCAGGTATAAAGCAATTCCTCATCGCCATGCTCCTCATCTTCCACTTCGGCGGCCAAGCGCAACAAGGTGGTGCCCTGGTTGATGGGATAGCGGTCGCCATCGCGGAAGCTGGTAATCCGCACTTGTGGCGGGCTGTTGTTGAGCGAAACGACGGCCTGGGCACTAGCCGTAGCGCCCAAGCTATCCGTTACGGTAAGCTTCACCGTAAAGCGCTCGATTTGGTCGGCACCGGTGACAAAAGTGTGCAGCGGGGCTTTTTCCAAACTGGACTCCCCATCGCCAAAATCCCATTCATAGCGGACGATGGGGCTGCCCGGCCCTTGCGAACCAGAAGCGTCAAACTGGATTTGCAAAGGGCTATGGCCGTAGTGTTGCGCCGGCCCGATGTCCGCTATCGGAGCGGGTTTGCCGCCATAGCTGATCTGGCGCACCTCTCCCTGCAAGTTGAGGTAGTACAGATAACCATCTCTGGGGTTGAGCGCCAAGTGGATGATGTCTTTGGCAAAGGTGTGGAATGGCGTCACGGAAAGGAGCTTATGGCCCGAGTCAAATTCCATCACCTGGATAAGGTTGTCAAAATCGACATTAAAGAACTTTCCATGAAAGTCCTCCGGATAGCTGCCGCCTGTGTAAAACACCCCAGCAAGCGCCGAGTAGCCGTCGAAGTTTTCCCCCTCGACGGTAGCCTGCTCGCTGCCAAGCGCTGCTCCGTTGATGTGGCCTTGATCATTAAAGAAAGGGACCCAAGCCCGAGTGGGCAGGTTCCAGCGCGAATTGCTCCACTGGATGGCCGGCGGGTAGCCAATGACATAGTTTTCGATGGCGATATCGGGGAAGCAAGGGTGTTGGGGAGCGGTGGTGCTATCGCGTTGCAGGGACACGAAAAGCGTTTTAAAGTCATAAAATGGCTGGCCGCAGCCATCGTCGTGCCAGGGGTTGGGCGCCATGTGGTTCAGGGGGGCATCTTCCAAGAAGTAAGGCCAATGCGCCCCAACGCCTTCCAGGATAGGCCAGCCGAAGTTCTGCCCGCCCTGCTCGATGATGTTCAGCTCTTCCCATGCGCCATTGCCCACATCCCCCACGTAGAGGATACCCGGCTGGCCATCTTCGGCGAAGTGGCTGGCAGTGCCCGGCCGGATAGCAAAACGATAAGGGTTGCGCAAGCCCCATGCCCAGGTGCGCGACTGAGGAGAGCGGGGCGCCGCCGCATCATAGAAGGGGTTGCTGGGGAGGCCATGCCCGGTCTCTGCATCAATGCGCAATATCTTGCCACTATGGCTGCCCAGGTACATCGCCCGGTAGGAGCCGATATCCTGGTCGGGGGTGATGATGCCGCGCTCCAGGGCCGCCCGCACGGTCTCATTGAGGCTGTCTCCACCCAGGTCATCCGGGCCGGCCGCATCGCCGCAAGACACCAACAAACTGCCATCGTCGCTCATAGCGAGTTGCCCCAAGCCGTGAAACTCATAGAGGATAGGGATCCCATCTTCTATGGTTTCTCCCAACAAAACCTTACGGCTATCCGGCAAGGCGCGGGTAAAGCCGGTAGCCGGATCGGCCTGATAACGGGCCAACCGCCCGATGGTGGGGTAATTGGTCACGCTGGTATCAGGATTGTACTGCGGCGTGCCAAAATGATCGTAATGGTGCAAATCCAAGGCATAAAGGAGGTAGAAGTAACCATTGGAACGGAAGTTCTTATCCAGGGCGATACTCATCAGCCCATGGTCTTTCCAGTTGGACACTTCCTCTGAAAGGTCGATCAAGGGCACTGGCAGCACTTGCTTGTTGGTATCCACCACCCAGACTACCCCGCCTTTTTCAGCGACGAACATGCGCCCGTTGTCATCGAAGACCAGGGCGACGGGGAAATCAAACTGGTTGAGATAGCGTTGGTCGTAAAAGTCATCGGGCAGGTGCTGCCCGCGGGCATTCAGGGCAATGAAGAATAGCCCAAATAATAAAGCAGTCCTTATCAGAGACATCGCATGTAAAATTTAGAATTAGGTTATAATCAATTCATCCGCTTCCGCGCCATCCATAGAGCCAACAACAAAACCAGGGCCGCGGCGATGGCGAAATAAAGCCAAGGCTTAGACGGCTCATCTGGTGGCCGTATCTGCGGGTTTAGCCCCAGAGCCATAGCCGCCTTGTTGTACTTGGGCGTCTGATCTTGCTCAATAGCCGGGAAACGGCCAAGAATGTCGGACTTCAGCAATTCGTTGATGCCTTCCATTTCCCGGCGTGCGGCGGAGTCGCTTTCGGTATATCCAATTTCGTTGAGCTCCAATTCCAGCTCGGCAAAATAGTGGGACTTTCCATCGTACTGCGCTTCGATGCGATCGAGGGTCAAGGTAGCAAAAGGCTGGATGCCTCTGAAGACATAGACTCTTTTGCGCAATTGCTCCATCCGCACCGATGGCTGCAAGCGGGTTGCCTCTATCTGATACGCTTTCAAGCGCTGGATAAGCTCTTTCCGGAAATCCGTTTTGACCAGCCGCAAGAAAGACAGGCTGCCAGAACTCATCTCGTCTGATGCACCGCTTTCCACCGGATATTTGTACTCCCCCCGGCTCAGATCGCCTTCCTCGATGCCATTTATTTTGAGTTGGATGAGCTCCCGATCGTTCTTGGGGCTGTGGGGGTCGGTCAAGACGGCTCTGGAGCGGAGGCGCAAGCCGTTTTGTGCCGCCAGCAACTGAAAGTGCTTATCGTCGAAATATTGGTCGATGAAAAACTCCTCCGCCGTTTTGCAGTTGAAGGAAGGATCGATTTGCTTGAGGTACAAATCCCGGTTGTCGTATCTGGCATTCAGATATTGCCATACCGTATCGTACAAATCGAGCGGCAGAGAAAGCTTGATTTCATTTTCAATGCGCAGCGCATCAAAGCCTCCGGACGAAGCTTCGGTTTGCCCCCAGCCTTGGTGGCAGCAAACCGCAAAGGACGCAAAAACAAAGCTGGTGATAATGCTGCTCCTTTTTGTCGCCAAGCTTGATAAAGCCATAAAAAATGATTTAAACCAGACTGCTGCGATTACTGCAGCACTTTATCCTTCAACTGCAAAAAATTGCCGGGGGCGATATAATGCAACCGCCGCACGTTTTGCGCTTCGTAAGACTCGACCACCATCTTTGCCGGGCCAAACTCGGGTTTCTTTTGAAAAACGACAAAGCCCTGCTGGCAATCCTGCAATTTCACCCCCCGTACGTAAAGCATGGAGAAGTCTTTGCTCGCCAGCGCGATCTGCGCATTTTTGATGACCGAATCATAGATGACCACATCGCTCTCTTCCCCAACGCTCAGGCCCTTGTCAGCGTTGCCTTCCATCCGGCAGTTTTTGATATTGACGATGCTGCCGGAGAAGTCCATGCCGTCATTCCCGGTGCGCAAAAACTGGCAGTCTTCCACAATACCTTTAGAAAAATCGGCATCGAAGGCATCGAAGGGCGTATCGCTGAAGCGGCAGTGCCGCAATTCAAATTCCGACCCAAAAATATTGAGCGCATCTTCGCAATGGTTCTTGCGGAAGGCACAGCGGTAGAGGCGCACATCCGATTCGTAAAAGGTGACCGCCCCGGTCAGCTCCCAGCCGCCGGATTTGAGCGTATTCAGCCCCTCAAACCAGACGTTGCTCAAGTTGGACCAGCCCGCGGCCTGCATCACGGTAAAGCTGCCGCTGGCATTGTCCGAGAATATCTTCACCGGCTGGTCAGCTTCGCCATAGGCCTGCACCGGGGAGAAGGAAATAAAGCTGGCGCCCTGATGCAGCCCCAGCTCGGCGCCGGCCTCGAAAATGACCTCATAGCCAGGCGGCAGCACGAGGTCTTCATACATTTGGTGCTTCCCGGCGGGGAAGACGATGCGCTGGCCTTCCAACCGGTATGGGCCGTTGGCGTGCACTGCGGCTTTGCCCAGCAATTTCTGAGCGTCGGTGCGGCCCTCGGGGGCAGCATATTCGAGGATCGGGGCAGCGAAGAGGCTGTCGGTGCCCAGCGTGCGATAGAAGATAAAGCGGGCATTAGCCGGCAAGCTCAAGCTGTAATACTGAGGGGCAGCCTGGCTTTGCAGCGCCCCTTGCTCCAGGAAACGCAGCTTGCCAAAGTCGCGTATGATCGAATCGCGCTGCAGGCGCGCCCAATACTTGCGGCTGAGGGGGGCAGGCAAGACCAGCGGCTTTTCCAGCGCGGCGTCCATCTTTTTTTTGCTGCTGCCATAGCCCGCCACTTCGAGCGGCAAGTTGTGGCGGTTGCGCAACTGTAGCTTGGCCTGGCCAGCCAGCGCGACCTGGCGATAGGCCAGCAGGCTATGGCCTTCATAAGGCAGGATGAGCGAATGCACATAGCGCCCTTCGCGCTGCCAATCTTCCAGCGAGGGTTTATATCCAGGGAATTCCATCTGCAGTAGGGCCAAGCGCGCTGCCCAGGCGGGATATAGGCTATCCACCGCCGCCGAAAGATACCCCGGGGAGCTGAGCCGGTACAGCTCGCGGATGTAAGCCGCCGCGAAAGCCGCATCCATGAACAGGGCTGAAAACACATTTTCTGCCAGTAAAATAGCAGGGTTGAGCGCCCCCTCGCCAAGTATGGCGTAGCGGGATTCTGGCGGCCCGCCGAAGCCGTCAAAGCCGATGGGCTCCAGCTTGCCGGCGATGGGGTTGTAGTAAAAACGCTGGTTGTGCCAGGCGATGCCGTGATAGCCGTTGGTGATGTCGCACAGTGCATAATAGCGCGCCAGGCGCTCCAGGTCAAAGATTTCGGCGGGCGGGATGCGCCCCTGCCGATACTGCTCCATCAACAGGCGGGCTTGTTGGTATTGGGTGGCCATGGCGGCATCTTCTTCCTGCCAGCGCTTGGCCTTAAAAGCTTCGATCTCTGCCTGATCCCACTGCATGGGCGCGTGCCCGGCGCTGGGATGCACGTAGCCATGCGCCGAGAGCTGGCGCTTGATGGCCTGCCAGTAGCCGTCTTCGGAAAATTTCAGGATGGGGCCTTCGCGCCGCTGGCGTGATTCCACGAGCTGTTTTTCAAAGTGTTCTTCATAAGCATAGATGCCCAGCGATTCCCCGTTGAGCCGCAGCTCGACAAAGTCGTAGCGCGTGGTGAGCACATCTTCTTTTTTCCACAACTGGTGCAGCAGCCATTCGTGCAGGAAATAGCGCGTGGAGGGGGAGTGCAGCGAAAAGACCCGCAGGCGGCGCCAGGCGTGGCTCTCCCCCAGCTTGACGCGGAACGACCACTTCTTGCCTTCGAGGTGATCCAGCCAGTCGCCCTTGAGGCGCACGGAAGCGGACATCAGCCCCGTGCCCTCGCCTTCCAGGCTGGCTTCCACCCAATCGCCATCATCCGTTTCCAGGATGCCGGCCCGTAGGGCTTCTTCCCGCTTCTGCTTCAGCGCTTGCAGGCTTTCTTTTTTCAAGTACAGGTTCAACACTTCCGGCTGGAAGGCTTCATCCTCGCCAAGCAGCGGCTCGATGAGCAGGTCGTCGAAAAAAACTGCCGTATGCCCCTCGGCATAGACGTAGACATTGAAATAATCGACGCTTTTACCGTAAGGGATGAAAAAGCGGATTTCCAGTTTCTCCCACCCACTGCCTTCAAATTCGCTGGGCATGCTTTCCTGGAAGTACTGCTCGGCCTCGCCGCCGATCTGCACGGCCAGCAAGCCGGCATTATGGGGGTTCTTCAGCCGCCAGGCCGAGGCCTTGTATGCGCTGCCTGGCACCGGCTTTTCCTGGCGATAGCCAAAACCATACTGCGCTTCTCCTGCCGCAGGCAGGTAGCAAGAGTAGCGCCCGCTGCGCGCTTGGGCATCCGAGCGCAGGCTGGCGCTGCCGAAGTCGATGCCGTCGCGGTACAGCCGGCCGCCGCGCGTTTCCTCCGCCCCGCAAAAGATGCCGCCTTCCGGCAATTGCTGGTAGGCTTTGCCAGCTGGCCAGAGCGCATAGGCCAAAATGGCTACGGCTAGTGCGGCCAACAGCGCGCTCCACCGTGCCCTGGCTTTTCTCCGCTTACCTTCTGATTGGTCTTTGATAATCACGTCGTTCCTTTTTTCTATTCAGCCCGTTAACCCCATAGAGACGAGGCATGCCCGTCTTTACTCACACAAACAACTCCGGCTGGTCTACGATAGACAGGCGGGTGGCGGGGGAAAGCTGGCTCAGCTCATTGCGCAGGCGGCTGAGGGCTTCCAGCGAATCGGCCCGGCAGAGGAAGGACAAATCCAGCCCCTGCTCTAAGGTGTCGAGCCGCTTGAGCTCCACATAAGCCAAGTGCTTAGCCAGGATAGCAGCGATGCCCTCCAGGTCCTCCTGGTCGGTAGTGATGTTGACGAACAGGCGCCCTTCCTGCTTGGCCATGCCTTTCCCGCTCAAGGTTTTGTGCAAAAAAAGCAGCGACATGATCAGCGCGAAAGCCACCGTGGCCAAAACAGGCTGATTAGCCCCCCCGGCCAGCCCCAGCCCGATGGCCAGGAACAGGTAGGTCAGCTCCTCTGGGTCTTTGATCGCTGCCCGATAGCGCACGATCGACAGGGCCCCCACCAAGCCAAGCGATAGCGCGATGGAGGATTTGACGATCGTGATGATCAACAAGGTGCCCAGCGCCAGCGGCAGGAAGTTGTTGGCAAATTTACGCCGGCTAGAAACAGCGGTACCAAAGCGGATGTAATACAACCGCAACAGGCTGACCAATACCGCCACCGTTAAAATATTGAACAGGAATTCGCCTAATGGCACGTTGTTGGTAAATTCCGTGATGTAGCGCTCTTGAAGCGTTTGTAGCAAATCCATCCGTTTCGCTTAATAATTGTGAGCGGCAAAGATAGGGAAATGATTTGAAGTGGAAAGGGATGTTGACGGTTGGCAGCCAGAGCAAAGTGGCTAGCGCAGTTGCCGGCAATAAAAAAGGCGCTCCGTTGAGGAGCGCCTCCTATAAACTATAAACAAACAAAAAACATTAGCGATTTCGAAACTAGGGCATAAACAAGAGCGCTTTTAAAGGGTTCACCATATGCGCACTTTTTTTCCCTGCCGGAAAAAAACACTATATTTGGACGCAACAAAAGACGCCATGGCAGAAAAAAACGGACTCCTCTATCGCCTCATTCAAGCAGCGCTGCTCGTAGTGGGCATTATCATCCTTTTGCGCTTCCTGCCGCTGCTGCTGCGTTTCCTTATACCGGCACTGGCGCTGGTATTGTTGGGGGCAATCATTTTCCTGGTCTGGCAGCAAGTGGAAAAAGCGCGGCAAAAGAAGGCGCTGGCCGGCACTACTGAAGGCCGGATTTTAGCCCGGATAGATTTTTGTAAGGAACAAACTGCTCAAAATCAGGAAGAACTGGTCCACATTCAGGAAAACATCGAAGACCTGCACCGCCAATTGCAGGCTGTGGAAGGGCTCACGCCCAACAAACGGCAAGGGCTGCAACGCCTGGCCCGCGAATTTGAAGCGGAACTCCAACTGCGCCAGGCTAAAGCCGCTTTCTTCGAGCTGGCGCTAAAAAAACTACAAAACGTGCTGCGCAACTCCCAGATTTCTCAAACCCTCGATGTCAAAGAAGAGGAGCTGCGCCGCCTTAAAGAGACCCGCTACGACGACCTGGCCAGCATGGAAGAGCTGCGCTCCGACCTGGAAACCGAAACGCTTTATCTCGATACAATCGATGAGCTTTCCCTGAAACTGGGCAGCAGTACTTCACTGGAAAACGCTGTGAAGCTACGCAATGAATTGGAGGAGATGACTAGAGATTTAGAGAGTTGACCTGCCTCTGGGCTGACATTTGAATCAACTTGCTCAGCGAATTCAGCAGGAGCTCGCGCTGGTACCAGAGCAGGTCGTGTTTGCGCCCTTCCAGCATCTGCACTTCCAGATAAGCAGCATTAGTCAGCTTTTGCTGAGCATATTGCGCATTTGAGGGATAAATCAAGCTATCAGCTTCGCCGTGCAGGACAATGGCGGCGCTGCGGATGCGGCTCCACAGGTTAGCCATCGAATCCAGTTGTGCCCGGTGAGAAAGCTTCTCTACATTTGCCACGTGGATGGAGCCGGGCAACAGCCAGCGCAACAACCAATTTTCGGTGACGTGGCTGAACTGATAGGTCTTCTCCTGACCAGGCTCTAGAGCCGCCGATTGCAGCAGCAAGCCGTCAACCAGAGCGGGGAAATCCATGGCGATGCGCGCCGCCACCGTACCCCCATAACTGGAGCCATGTAAGATGATCGATGGATGGCGCCCCCGCTTCTCTTTAATGATATCAGCAATGAGCGCGGCTTGTTTTTTGACCGAGGTCTCCGGTTTGCCATAGCCCGAATAACCATAGCCGGGGCGATCGACCGCCAAGAGCTTGGCATGGCTAAGCAAGCTGCTGTCGCGCAGGAAGCTTTTCCAAAAGGCCGAAGAGCTCGGCGCCCCATGGATAAAGACGACTAAAGGGAGCGAGTCGCTGCCAATCTCCAAATACCGCAGCCGGCGCCCGCCTGATTCGTGATAGTTGAAATCTGCCTCATAACCCTGCGGGTTCTGCGCCAAGATTTCCTGGAAGGTGTCGGTGCTGATCCGCATCTCCATAAAATCATAGGCATAGATAAAAAAAATGGCGGCTACCACTGAGAAATAAAACCGCTTTTTGCGAAACAACACCTTTATTCTGCGACTCACTGAAAAATTATTGAACGATTATACTTAAATGGGAACTTTTACTAAAATAATGTGCGAAAAGCCATACACCTCAATGAACGATTTTTCAACACCCAGGGTTTTTATTTCGTTGTTAAATCTATCTTATTTATCCGCTTTTCATACCTTTGCGCTGCTTTTACAGTTAACCGCACAATGGTCCCGTAGCTCAGTTGGATAGAGCAACTGACTTCTAATCAGTAGGTCACAGGTTCGAATCCTGTCGGGATCACAACAAGGAAGCCCGCGCCCCCAAGCGCGGGCTTCCTTGTTGGGGGCCCGGCAGGATGAGAAGTTTATCCCGCCCTAGCGCAGTAGGCCCCCGAGGGGGCCGTCACGGAGCTTGGGCGGGAAAGCCTGTCGGGATCACAACAAGGAAGCCCGCGCCCCCAAGCGCGGGGGTTCCCCACGCTCACCCCCCAGCCCCCTAAAGGGCAATGGCGTTGACTTTAGCGCAAAGGCAGATACCTTGCTAGGGTCGTCAGATTTTATGCTTGGCTGCAGGAGCATGAAGTTTAGGCATCTCTTTTGAAGTACGGCTTTAAGGCGCTGCTCT
>CAYSPJ010000133.1:0-13367 GCA_964432875.1 uncultured Phaeodactylibacter sp.
AGCGGGATGGAGCGAAGCGACATCCCGTCTGAACGAAGTGAAGCGGGAAGGAAAAAGGGGGGGCTGTCCTGAAATAGATAAAGTTGGGAAGTTGGGCAAAAGCAGATGTTGGGGCATACTTTCGAAACCTCCCCCTTTCCAAAGCGATAAACCAAAGCTGCCGCGCTTGGGGATCCAGGCGCGGCAGCTCTTTGATTGCTCATCGTTTGCCCTATTCAATCGGCAAGCCTGATGCTCAAAAAAGCAAGCAGGCTGCCAAACTTATCGGCGGATAATCTGGCGCGTATGCTTGAAGCCATTGACGCTCACAGCCAGGCTATAGGCCCCGGCGGGCAGGCGGCGCAAGTCGAGCTGCAAGTTTTGCTCACCGATTTGCACCCCTTGCGAATGGAGCGCCAACATGCGCCGCCCATTCATGTCGAACAACTCTAAGTGTACACTTGCTGCCTCTTCCAGGCGGAACAGCACATTGAGGAAATTCTCAACCGGATTGGGGTAAGTGACCAGCTGGATATCCACAAGCTCTTGCGCCTTTACCGAGCTGATGACATTACCTAGCACCAGGATGTCGTCTAGCGAAATCAGGTTGTCGTCAAAGGAATCATGCAAAAAAGCGACATAGACCGTTTGCCCGGCATAAGCAGCGAGGCTCACGCTATGGGGCTCCAAAACGCCGACGTAAAGGTTGTCACCATCTTCATAAGTATAGTACTCTTCCAACGTATAGCCATCGGCATGAAGGTAGCCGGGGCTGAAGTTGAAGGCCTCCACGTTTAGCGCATTTTGAGCGGGATCGCTGGCGCCAGGGGGCAGCGGTTCGATCATCTCTGCCGCGACGAAGAGGGTGTCGGCATAAGTGCCCAGGAAAGGATCGATCTCCGTTGTGGAGAGCAACACCTTATAGCCATCCAGGTAGCGGGGCCCTTGGAAAGAAGCCGACTTCCAATGGAGGGTAGCCTGATCGTCGCCCAAGTGCAAAGGCGGCAAAACCAGCCAGTTCAAATTTTGAAGGTTGAAGTTCTCCAGCCAGGAAGAGCTTGCCAATACTACATTCACCAGCGAATCAGGCGTTTCATCTGGCTCGGCAAAGTCCACTGATAAATACCAGTTTCCCGGGCGGTTGTTGGCGGCAGTCGCGCCATCAGCATCCAGATTGATCCAGATGCTATCGCTGCCGTAGGCGAGCTCATCCACGAATTCGAGGAAGCGCTCTTCCCAGTTGCCCTGGAAATTTTCGTAAACCAGGGTATCCAGTTGAGCAGTTAGCGAAAGGGGCAGCACTAGTAAAAACAGTGCAGATAGTTTGTAAATACGCATCATGAGTTTGGATTTTGATGAATAAATCGTGTTCAGTATAGCTCAAAGAAATCATGGCGACTGGCTCATTCAGCGCCATGAGTAACTAAAGATAAGGAAATTATTTAGAATCACCGGCAGCAGGGCTGGAATTTATGGAAATTTTTCTTACTTTACGGGCTAAACATTGCGGAATAAATACAGATGATGATAAAACTGCGCTATTTTACTGCCACAACGATGTTATTGATGCTGTCCCTCCTGGCGGCGCCAGCCCAAAGGGCTGAAATCCGCGGCGTTTATGGCAATCCCGAGGCTTTCTGGTCAAAAGGCTTGAAACTGGACGAGTTGGGCGTCAACGCCATTTTTGTACATGGCTATGCTGTCAATGAAGCCCTCATTGCGCGCGCCCGCGAGGAGGGGCTTAAAGTTTATGCTGAATTCCCCACCCTGAATGGCAAAGGCTATGTTGAGCAGCACCCCGAGGCCTGGGCGGTCAATGAAAAGGGTGAACAGGTTGAAGCCGCCGATTGGTTTATGGGGGTATGCCCTACTGAACCGGGTTTCCGGCACTACCGCATGCAACAACTCCGGGAGTTATTGCAGCGCCTGGATGTCGACGGCGTCTGGATGGATTATGTACACTGGCATGCCCAGTTTGAAACACCGGCCCCCATCCTGCCAGAGACCTGCTTTTGCGGCCACTGCCTGACGGCTTTCCAGGCGGCGAGCGGTATCGCCCTCCCCGACGGCAGCACGCCGGAAAAAGCCGCCTGGATATTGAGCCAAGCCGAGCGGGAATGGCGCGACTGGCGCGCCGCAGTGATTGCCGGCTGGGCACGCGACATGAAAACGATCATCCAGCAAGTCAAGCCCGAAACCCTGCTGGGGCTATACCACTGCCCTTGGCAAGACGAAGAATACGCCGGTGCCCGCCGCCGGATATTGGGGCTGGATTACCAATTGTTGCGCCCCTATATTGATGTCTTTTCGCCCATGGTTTACCACGCCCACCTGCACCGCCGCCCAGAATGGATACAAGAAAACATCGAGTGGTTCTGCCAGGAGTTGTCCATCCAAGCCGGCGAATATCCCAAAGTGTGGCCTATCGTGCAAGCCTACAACCAGCCGCGGGTCATCACGGCCGAGGAATTTGGAGCGGTGCTGCGCCATGGCCTAAGCGGGCAAGCCAGTGGCCTGATGATGTTTACCACCTATGCCGTAGCAGAAGATGAGGAGAAAACAGCGATGATGAAAAAAATCTATCAAGCATGGCAAGCCAAGGCTCAGGATTGATTTTTTTCCGAAATATTGGCATTCCCTTTCGCCTGCCAAGTTGGTTCAAGTATATTTGTGGCCTTTAACCAACCTGTGAAATATGAAGCTTGCGAAACTTTGCGTCCTACTGGCATCAATACTGGTGCTGGCCGATTGCCAGCCGTCCAAAGGGGAGAAAGAGGCGGACACCCCACCCGCAGTACCGCTGAAAGAAGCCCTGCCCGGCACCTGGGAATCGGTATCGGTCAAGGTAGTGGTCCATACGGCAGAAGGGACTGATACCAGCTATGTATTTGAGGTGCTGGAAGAAGAATGGCCCACCCGCCTGGGCATGAAGCCTATCCGCACCTATTTTCACCCCGACAACACTTACCGCCAGGAGTTCATCGACGTGACGGATAAAGTCATCAACGTCGCACGCGGCATGTGGAACACCTTTGGCGACACCCTGATGCTGATCGAGCCGGATGCCACTTATCAGTACATCATCACCCCCACCAAGGGCATGGCGGAGTTTCGGGCAGTGCTCGATTGGGATGGCGATGGCCAGGAAGATGATGAGTATCTCGGCATCCACCGGCGCATCAGTATGGGGGTAGAATAAGAGAAAGTCAAGAAAAAAGGCACCGAAGCAAGGGCGCACGCTATAGAATTTGTAACTTCCCCCCCAAAAAGATGAACTATCTGGTAATCGACTTGGAGATGACCGGGGGGGACCCCTCCTGGCATGAGATTATCCAAATTGGGGCAGTGCTCTATACCGAGGGCTGGCAGGAACTGGGGCGCTACAAAACGCTGGTATATCCCGAAAATGAAGAGGCTTTCTCCAAACCTTCCGAAGCCGTGCATGGCATCAGTTTGGACGAACTCAAAGATGCGCCCATGCTGGATGATGTGTTGCCCGAATTTGAGGAGTGGATGTTAGGCTGCCGCAAGCTCAAATCAGACCCTTATGACAACCCCCGCCTGCTGAAACACACGATGATAACCGGCTTGGGCATCGTCAATGATTATGCCTTCCTGCGGGCGGCCTATGGCATCGTAAACCGCCCCTGGCCTTTCAGCTACCGCCTGCTGGACTTGCAAACCCTCACTCATACGCTCTTCCCCATTTTCCGGCAGGCCGGCCTGGCGGTACCCACGCGGCAAAGCCTGGAAGCCATCGCTGGCTTCTTTGGCCTGGAACGGGAAAGCGATGAACACGACGCCCTGGAAGATGCCGTGCTGACCGGCCGCTGTTTCCAGGAATTGATGCAGATGGTCCAAGCGCTGAAATACGAACCATGAACCCAGCGGCGCTCCACGAAGCTATCCTCCAGGGCCTCCCCTATGGCATCCTCGCCATCGGACCAGCAGGGCAGATATTGTTTCACAACGAAATGAGCCTGGCTTTACTGAGCATAAAGGCCGCAAGCGGCTTGGCAGATTTATCCCAACTGGATAGCCTGCCGGAGCTCAGCGCTGCCCTGCAGGAGAGCAGGAAAACGCAGCCGGCCTCCCCTTTCCAGCTATTTGCCGTGCCTTTCGGAGCGCTATTCCTGAATTTCCAGGCCCGCCCCCTGCCCGCCGGCGGGCTGATCCTATCCATTGAGGATGTGACGCGCTCCCGGCAGGCTGAGCGCCATACCTTGCGCACCATCCTTGATGCTCAGGAAGGCCAGCGGCGCAAGCTCTCCAAGGAAATGCACGATGGCATCGGCCCGCTCATCTCCACCATCAAACTCAACCTGGATGCCCTGGCCATGGAAATCGGGCAGCCCAGCCCAAAGGCCAGCCAAATGATCGAATCTATCACTGAGCTGCTGCAGACCATGTCCAAGGATATCCGCAGTATCTCCCACAACCTCATGCCCAGCGTATTAGTCGATTTTGGGCTGGTGGCCGCGCTGGAAAACCTGTGCCAACGGGTCAATAGCAGCGGTAAAGTACAAGCAAATTTTTTCCATGCCGGCATGAAAGAGCGCCTCGACCCCAAGCTCGCTCTGGGGATGTACCGCATCGCTCAGGAATTGATGCACAATGCCGTCAAACACGCCCGCGCCGATGTCATCAACGTACAGTTGATCAAACATCCTGATTCGATTGTCTTAATGGTGGAAGATGACGGCATCGGCTTTCAGCCGCAGGAGCTGGAAGAAAGGCCAGATAAAGGTATTGGCCTACAAAATATTCAAACCCGGGCTAAATCGTTGGGCGGCACTTTTTTATTGGAATCGCAGCCAGGAGCTGGGGTGCTGGCCACCGTTGAAGTGCCGCTGAAAATCTGAAAGGAATGATTAAAATCATCGTTGCTGACGACCATCGCGTCTTTCGCGAAGGTATCGTCTCCATCCTGGAGCATACCGAAGATATCGAAGTAGTAGCGCAGGCCCGCGATGGCAAAGAAGTATTGGAACAGCTTCAACGCACCAAACCCGACCTCATCCTGATGGATATCACCATGGGCAATGCCGGAGGGATCGAAACGACCCAGCTGGCCCGCCAGATCAATCCCGAGATTAAGGTACTGATCTTATCCATGCATTCGGAAAGCAGCTATATCGTCAAAGCGATGGAAGCTGGTGCCTCGGGCTATTTACTCAAAGATGCCGGCAGCCAGGAGCTGGTCAGCGCTATCCGGGCGGTTGCGCAGGGCAGCATCTACCTGAGCAGCCAGGCTTCGGCTACTTTAATCGATCAGTTGTTGGCAAAAAACAAAAAACCTGCGGAGCGCAAAGAAGGCATCCCGTTGACGCGGCGGGAAATCGAAGTCCTCAAACTCATCGTTGAGGAATACTCTAATGCGGAAATCGCCCAGCAACTATTCATCAGTATCCGTACGGTTGACACCCACCGGCGCAACTTACTGGAAAAGCTTGGTGTTAAAAACACAGCAGGCCTGGTTAAGTATGCCATCAAACACGGGCTGGCAGAAGGCTAATCCCGCTGGGGCCAGCATCTATGATCCGATTATTGACGGCAAAGGCCAAAAAACTGGCAAAACATGAATACATCCTGGTCACTCAAGGTTTTCCGCCTCGCGGGCATTAATGTTTATTTACACTGGACCTTCCTGATTTTGCTGGCCTGGATTTTCCTGGCGGGCATGGGCGGCGGCAAGCCACTGGGCGAAGCGCTGATCCCCATCGCTTTTATCCTGTCCCTTTTCGCCTGTGTGCTGCTACATGAATACGGCCATGCCCTGGCTGCCCGGCGCTACGGCATCGGCACCGAACACATCACGCTGCTCCCCATCGGGGGGATCGCCAGCCTGGAGAAAATGCCGGAAGACCCCAAACAAGAACTGGTCGTCGCCTTGGCCGGGCCCGCGGTCAACCTGGTCATCGCCGCCATGCTATTGATGTATTTCCTGGCCGCCGGACGCCCCCTGGAGCTGCACCTCTGGCAAGATGCCAGCCTCCTGACCGAAGGCAAATACTTGCCCTTTCTCTTATTGATCAACCTCATGCTGTTGGGTTTCAACCTTATCCCGGCATTCCCGATGGATGGCGGCCGGGTGCTGCGCGCCTTGCTATCGATGCGCCAAACCCGGGCCGAAGCCACCCGCTTGGCCGCCCGCATCGGGCAATTCCTCGCCATCGGTTTCGTTTTTGTGGGCCTGATGTACAATTTTTTCCTCATCATCATCGGCATGTTCATTTTCCTGGGGGCCAGCGGCGAGGCAAATTACGAGACCCAGCGTTCGATCCTCGCTAAGCTCAGCGTACGGGACGTACTCATGCAGCAGTTTACCTTGCTCCACGCCTGGGAAACGATCGGGCGCGCCATCGAAATTTTGCTCGACGGACAGGAAAAGGACTTCGTCGTCACTGAAAATAATGACATCATCGGCACCTTATCGCGTGATGACCTCATTAAGGGCCTGCAGCAGTTCGGCAGCGAGCAGCGCATCAAAAGCATCCTCAATGCTGATTGGTTGGCCCTCCGTCCGGAAATGGGGCTGAACGAAGCCTACGAAGAAATGGCGAAGCGCAAACTGTCTATTTGCCCGGTTTTAGAAGACGGGCGCCTCATCGGCGTGCTCAACCAGGAAAACATCCTGGAAGCCGTCATGATTGAAAATGCCAGGCAAAGCGGCAGCCGCCGCAACAGCCCTGAGCCTGAAGATAGCAAAAACGGTTTTTTCTAAGAGATTCTCGTAGAAGTAAGCAAAAATACGCAAGCTTAAAATACGCCTTTATCAGCTGTGCAGTGCCTGCCCGGAAGGTTAATTTTGTGGGGTGAATTTTAAAAGCTGTGGTGCAGCGAAAACCTAACATGCAAGAGAATCTTTTAAATCAAATCCCCGACGAGCAACTAGCCCTGCGCTTTCAAGCCCAGGGCGATAAACAGGCATTTGGAGAATTATATCGGCGCTACTTTTCCAAGCTTTACCACTATTGTTATTCCATCGTTGGAGATGCAGAGGAAGCTGCCGATATCACTCAGGACGCCTTTGCCAAAGCCGCTGAAAAAATCCAGTCGCTAAAACAACCAGCTTATTTTTCTGCCTGGGTGTTCCGCATCGCACGCAATGCCTGCATCGACTTGGCCAATAAAAAAAGGAGACATCCGCACTGCTATATCTATGAAGAAGAGGATGCCAGCCAAATTGCGGCTGAGCAAGAAAGCCAGGAAGAAGCGCTGGCCTTGGAAACTGCTATCGAGCAGCTCACCGCATTGATGGCCCTTCTTTCCCCCCAAGCCCGCGAAATACTCAATGCCAAATACTTGGAAGACCGCTCTATCCAGGAATTGTCGGGATTGCTGGGTTTGTCAGAAAGCGCTGTAAAAATGCGGCTGTCGCGCGCGCGCCAGCGGATGGTTAAATTGTATGGCCGCCTCAAGCTAGCCAGCTGACGCGATAATACTATAATCAAGGTTAAAGACGTTTGAGGCTTTAAGATAACTAAAATGTGCTTTGGGGCTATTGAATGCCTATGAGTAAATCACTTAGCATCTTAGTTCTTACGGACCACCTCAGCCATAATAGTGAAAACTCTATTTATGCGCTATGTACGGCATTGGCCCAACACCCGGGCGTCGCCAAGGTCCATGTTGCCAGCAGAGGGAATACTGCCAACCATGGTTTCTTCTACGATCAGCAGTCCACCCTGCTGCAAGCCTGGCCGATCAAGGGGGCCATGCGTTATGAAAATGCCGCCCGCCGCTTCCTGTGGCGCACCATCCCAGTGGATGCCCGGGACTATGACTGGATATGGCTGCGCCTGCCACGCCCTATCCCGACTACTTTTTTTGCATTCCTGCGCGCTGCCATTGGCGAAGAGCGGATTTTCAACCGCCCCTCGGGCATTGAAGAAACGAGTACCAAGCAGTTTCTCACCAACTTCCAGGAATACTGCCCGCCAATCCGGGTCTGCCAGACTATTGAGGAAATCCGGCAGTTTCAGGAAGAGTTCCCCATCGTGCTAAAGCCGCTGCACAGTTATGGCGGGCGAGGCATTGTCAAGGTAGCCAAGGGTTATATTTATGAAAACCGCCGGCGCCATGCTTTTGAACACTACCTACCCATCCTGGAAAAGCAACTCCAGGAAGATGGCGGCTACTTGGCGATGCAGTATCTGCGCAACGTGCGCAAAGGCGATAAGCGCATCATCGTAGTGGGCAACGAAATCATCGGTGCGGTGCTCCGCCTGCCGCCCAAAGGCTCCTGGCTCTGCAATGCCGCCCAGGGCGGCCAGGCCATAGCGGCAAGCGTGGACGAGCGGGAGCTGCAGATTGCGCAAAAACTGACCACCGCGCTTGCTCCGCGCGGCATCGTCATGTTTGGTATCGACACCTTGGTCAATGACCAGGGCCAGCGCATCCTTTCCGAAGTCAACACCCTCAGCATCGGTGGCATCAAGCCATTACAAGACCTCAGCGGGCAGCCAGTCATCCAGCGGGCAGTCGATATCCTGGCCAGCTATATGCTGAATGGCCCGCATTGGCTGCAGCCGAGCCCAGACGTCCTGGCACCTTCGACTAACCCTCATCCGGGAAATACTGCTTCATCAAGCCTTTAAAGCGTTTCATGCGGCGCAGCGGGTCAAAAGATTGGTCGGATTGGATGTAGCCATATTCGCGAAAACCCTTTTCCAACGCGGCTTGCAAGGCATCCAGCGCGGCCGTAGGCTGGTTTTGCAGGCTGTACAAACGAGCCCGCAGGTAGTCCGTCGCTGGCAGCGCTGGATCGAGCAGGGCGCAGGTTTGCAAGGCGGTTTCTGCCTCGCCATAACGGCCGGCAGCCATTTGCAGCTCGGCGATTTCGAGCCAGGCATCCATATCATCCGGAGCGAGGGCGGCCAGCGTCTGGAAATATCCCAAAGCTTCTTCCTTTTGCCCTAATTCTGCGGCGACAATGCCCAGGTTATGGAGCGTCAAACGATGCTTGGGTGCCAGGCGGTGCGCGGCTTTCCAGGCTTCCATCGCCTGCTCCGGCGCCTGGTCAAAATAAAAAGCTTCGCCAAGTTTGACATAAGCCATGAAATATTCCGGGTCATACTGCAATGCTTTCTGAAATGCAGCAATAGCTTCTTGCCGTTGCGATTGCTCCAAAAGCGCAACCCCGAGATTGTGATGAGCCAGGGCAAAGGTGCTATCTTGTTGTAGCGCGCGGAGGCACGACTGGCGGGCAGGCTGGATTTGATCCAGGTCGATATAGCTGCCGCAAAGGTTGGCTTCCGCTAATACCCAGGTGGGAGAAAAAGCTAACGCCTTTTGGAAATATTCAATACTGCCGGTAAAATCGCCCCCTCGGCGCGCCAGAAGCCCTAGCTCGTTATAGGCGTAGGCGGCGGCGGAATCGAGCTGAAGCACTTGCTGCTGCAGCCCGATAGCTTGCGCGTAAAGCGCTGCCTGGCTTTCCTGCTCGCCTTTAAGGCGGAGGTTCAAACCAGTAAAATACAGCTCTTTGGCCTTTAGCTCAGCATGCATAAAGTGCTCATCGCCCAATATTTCCGCAGCTTTGCCGAGGTAATCCGGGAAGTGCGCATAACGCTGGTCGAAGGACCAGCGGCGGCGCAGCTCCAGCGGGCTGGCCGCGAGATAATCATTGATGGCTTGCTGAGCGTCGTCCTGCAGCGCTGCTGCCAGCTCACGCCGCATCTCCTGCCGGTAGCCCGCCATAGCTGGCCGATCGCGAATGGTGGTATATATAGTGTAGGCGGCATCCTCTTCCGGGTACAATAGGTGTTTGCGCTGTAGGGATGTTTTGTAACGGCGGTATAGTGCCATAGTGAGCGAATCCTGGCCGCCAGCTGGCGGCACAGAACGGGAAGCCAAGGTTCCAGTCTGAAGCGCCGACTGGCTGGACGCACGCTGGTTTTTCAAAGCGGCGAGCGTCGGTGGGTCCACTTTAGCCATCACCATCCCTTTATTGTTGCTAAACACCTGCGGCATCTGCTGGTGCGGATCGGTAGCCGCCGGCACCTGGTCTTCCAGGAAGCGCTCAATTTCCAGCAAGCTCACGGTCAGATCATTATTGGCATCAGCCAGCCCGCTTAAACCATCGAGGAGGTAGTAGGTAAAGACGCCGTGCCCACCGCCCCATTCACTGCCTTCGACAGAATACTCATGGGATTGACAGGAAAGCAGCTTGGCTTCATCGGCAAAGGGGACCGCCAGGGCTTTGGCGGTGGCCTGTATGCCGCCCATGGTACTGCCGGCAAGCTGGCCTGCATGGCAGGCATCGGCAACCAGGATTACCCGGGCGTTCTTGCGGCTGCTCAGCGTTTGGACGATGGATTGCAGGTAATTGACCGGGAAAGCCCCGCCAGCCATATAGGTGGAAACCGGGGCGTCGTAGGTTAACAGGAAGCCATAGTTCATGATGGTCTGATTTTCCATATCCCCATGCCCTGAAAAATAAATGATGGCGAGATCCCCTTCCTCGCTCTCTTCCAACAGCCAGGTCAATGCCGCGGCCATCTGCCCCTGGGTAGCTTGTTCATTGACCAGCAGCTTCACCTGTGACTCGGGCAGCGATCCGCCAGCGGGAGATTGTAGGTAGGCGGCAAAAGCAGCCGCGTCGGCATGGGCAAAAAGCAAGCTGGGGATACGCTCGTTTTGGTATTTTGACACCCCTACTACCACCGCGCGGACAGTACCTCCCTGCCCCATCGGCTTGAGCTGGCCTAAAACGACTACCGGCTGAAACGCCAGGGTAGCCCATACCATCCCTAAGGCCACATAAAACTTCACCAATCCTTTCATAAACTAAGTTTTACTCATCAAATGTTTATCCTGGCTTAAATAAACGGTTTATCTGCCAAAATCTGAGCATCTGCGCTTATTTTTCTTGAATACCTTCTATTGATTTGACGAGCTGGCAGGGGGTTACCCTCAAAGCAAGGGCTCTCTCAGGAAAATCTGGTTTCCCGGAGCTTTCCAATGAGGTTATCAAAATCATCGAATAGGCATGAGCCTGCAAATCAAGCTGGCCGAAGTATGCGAACATCGCCTCGATCTACCAAGGCAGCTTCAGCGCGCTCACCTGGTGCGCGTAGAAATCTTCCAACCGCTTCACCAGCGCAGGCGGCAGCGGGCGCTCCAGGCTGCGGAGGTTGTCCCTGAGCTGGCCGAGGGTGGCATTGCCGGGGATCACGGTGGAAACGGCCTCGTAGGCCAGGCAAAAAGCCACTGCGGCGTGGGGAAGCTGGAAATCCGCCCCCAAGAGTTGTTCGATTTCCGCCACCAATGCTGCTCGGGTCTCAATATCCGACTTAGACCAGCGCGAGCGGATGCCCTCGAAGGTGCTATCCGGGCCGTATTTGCCGGACAACCAGCCGGAATCCAGCGGCACTTTCACGATGATCCCGACCCCTTTTTCCTGGGCCATCCCGAAGGCCCTGGCGGCATCCTGGTGCAGGATGTTGAAAAAAGCCTCGATCACCGCGCCATTGGTGGTCTCCATAAAGAGCTTCATCTCCTCGTAGGTATCGAGCGAGGCGCCGTAGGCTTTGATTTTCCCCTCTTCCACCAAGCGCTCCAGGCACTCGTAGTGCGCGTCGTTCTTGCGCCCGTCGAGGTATTCGAAGGGCGGGTTGTGGATAAGGGCCGAGTCCAGATAATCGAGCTGCAAGCGGCGCAGGCTCCCCTCGATGGAGCCCCGGATAGCATCGGCCCCGAAATTGATCCCCCCTTCGACGGTATGCCCGAATTTGGTGTTGATGACGATAGTGCTGCGGTCAACGCCTTGCAGGGCTTTCCCCAGCCTGAGCTCGCTGGTGCCCAGCCCGTAATTGGGCGCGGTATCGAAAAAATTGATGCCGCTATCCAAGGCCGCGTGTACCATCTTGATGGCCTCCGCTTCGGTCAGGCTCTGCCAGCCGGTATTTACCCCTAGCTGCCAGGCTCCCAGGCCGAGCTCGGATACCAAAGGGGAATGTTGGGTGTATGGCTTGTACTTCATACGGGCAAAGATAGGAGGAATTTTGGGCGATTTGTTGAACGATGCCGGGAAAATGGGAGGAGGATCGGTTTTTTCCGCGCTGAAATTACGGCGAGGAAAGCGCCAGCGCATTAATCCCGCCCCGACCCGATCACCGTTTCCAACCGCTCGCGCCAGGCGGCGAATGCCAGCCCGGGGATTGCTGGATCGCGCTGCAGGGCGAGGAAAGACAGCAGCATGGCGCTCAGCAGATAGCTTTGGGCAGCGGGCGGCGCCGCGAAGCGCTCCAGGCTTTCCAGGGGCAGGGGTACGTGGATAAGAAGCACGCCTTCGTCGGGCAGAAAGCGGAACAAGCCCTCGTCGGGATGCGCAGCGGGGCTGAAAGCTTGATAGGTAAGCAGTATTTTGCTCAAGCTGCGGGAGGCTTCTGGCAAGGGCGCCCGCTCGTTGAGCAGGCGGGCCAGCGGCCCTGCATCCCAGTGCGCATACCAAGCCGGCGGCAACTGGAGGCGGGGCTGCCAATGGGGCCCTTTCGCATAAGGCCCCGACCAATACGCCAGCGCCTCGCGCTTCTGATCAGCCATTGGCCGCGGCGGCAGTTCCGCCAGTACCCGGCTTAGCGGGTCGTCTGCAAGCTGAAGCAGCGGCAGGGCTTCGGCCATGCCCGCCAGCGCCCCCTCCAGCCCCTCCTCGGGCGCAACGGGCCAATAGGCCAATATCCGGTGGCTTTCAGGGAAGTAAACTAGCCGCCCCGGAAACCCAGGGCTATCCGGGCGGAAATGGATGCTGGCGGCGGACAAGGCAGCGCTGGGCTGGAAACGGTCATTGAGGCGGGCTGACAATCGCTCCGCTTCCTGCTTTTGCGGCAAGCTCAGGCTGTCCGTAGCAGTGATTTCCAGCGGCGCAGCTTGGGCAGCGTTCGATTCGGAGGCGGTTTGCGGTCCCATTTCAAGAGTCGTTTTTATTCCCTGGAGGACGTAGGAGCGGCCGCTGCCGCTTCACGTTCTCTGGCAATATAGCATAGTGATATATTTTTCGCTTTTCTTCCCGCAGGCACTCTTGAAGCGTACATTAAGGGTTTGAAATAATGGCAAATATAAGGGTATTCGTCAAAAAAAACAACACATTACGTGATTTTTTAGTAATTCCGGTCTAGAGATCGGAAACCAGCGGGGATCATCGCGGGTGAAACTGCGCTCCGATTCGCTGTTTTTGACACAGGGTATTACCGTTTGGAGAAACATCCTTATTTTGGGTTGGCGAAAAGGGCTCTCCACCCCCTTGATCCCCCGCCAGCCCTGTGGAATACGCTATGCCTAACCCTGGTTTATTCCACAGGGCCAGCGGGGGAGACCTTGGGGTGGCCTTCCCTAGCCTCTCCCCCGCTGGCGGGGGTGCCCGAAGGGCGGGGGTGGACTCTCCC
>CAYSPJ010000134.1:0-6780 GCA_964432875.1 uncultured Phaeodactylibacter sp.
AAGCCAGGGCTGAAGCCAGGGCTGAAAGCCAGGAAGAATTTGAGGCAAAAGAACGCACTTTAGTCCTGCGCGCTTGGGGGAAAGGAATGTCAGCAGAGGAAATTGCCGAATTGATAGACATGACGAGGGAAAGAGTAGAGGCTATTATCAAAGGATCGGCTGCAGGGGGAGGGTAGAATATCCTTCAATTTGGCGGTAACACTATTTTTTCTAACCAAAAGCCGGATAAAACGAAGAACCAGCGCGTTCAATATACCATCCTCGGAGTTTTGAGCTTGTTTTTTATTACCTTGCCCGCCATAAAAACCTACTAGCTACCACTGTATGACTACACGTTTTACCCTCACGCTCTTGGCTGCCTTGTGTGCCATGGTGCTGACTGGCCAGGAGTACCAAGAACTCCCGCTGCGCGATTTGAGCGCCTTCCGGCCTAATGCCGGCAACTGGCAAATCGTTGGACAGGTACAAGCCGTGCTTGATCAAGACCAAGCCCTGAAAACCGAGAAAGGCAGCGGCGTACTGGCCAACCTGCCTACCGCCAAGCAACAATCCGAGTTATTCACGCTGCTGGAGCATGGCGACCTCGACCTCGAGCTGGAATTCATGATGGCACGCCACTCCAATTCCGGCATCTATCTGCAGGGGCGCTACGAAGTACAACTGTTGGATAGCTGGGGCAAGCAACACCCTGCCTTTGGTGATTGCGGCGGGATTTATGAGCGCTGGGATGACAACAAACCTGAGGGGCAGCAAGGCTACGAGGGCTATCCGCCTCGTCTGAATGCCTGTCGCGCACCGGGGTTGTGGCAAAAGATGGAGATTTCCTTCCAGGCACCCCGTTTCGACCAGTCTGGCAATAAGACGGCTAATGCCCGCATCATCTATCTGCGCCTCAACGGCTTCCCCATCCACGAAAACCTGGAATTGACTGGGCCGACGCGGGGTGGGGGAGAGGCAGAATCGGCGCTGGGGCCTTTGCGCATCCAGGGCGATCACGGGCCAGTAGCCTTTCGCAACATCCGCTACCGCACTTTTGGCAACCCTCCGCTGGTGCTGCGAAATCTGCGTTACGAGCATTACCTTACCGAAAAAGATGTGGTGGAACCCCAAGGCCTGCCCCTGCAAAGTTCCGCCCCGGCTGCCCAGTTGACCCATGAAGTCATCAACCTCAACGAAAAGTTCCTGCTGCGCTTTCAGGGCGAGCTGGAAGTCAAAATCCCGGGCCGCTACTACTTCGACCTGAATACCTTCGGCTGGGGCCAACTGCTCATCGATGGCAAGCCCGTACTGGAGCGCGGCCCCTGGGAGCGCCGCGGTAGCATCGAACTCCCGGCAAGCCGCCATGCCCTGGACTTGCGCTATACCAAAACCGGTGCCTGGTTTTCCAATGGCTTAGGGCTCTTCGTTTCCGGGCCAGGCTTGCGGCGGCAGGCGCTCCATGCCGAGAGCTCATTGCCGCCGAGCCGCGACGTAAGCAATCCTATCCACGCAAGCTTCCAGCCGGAGCCGGTAGTGCTGCGCAGCTTTATGGACTTCCAGGGCTGGAGCGACAGTGCGTCCTATCGCATCACCCACCCGGTCTCCGTGGGTTTCCCCGAGGGCCTAAGTTATTCCTACAATCTGGGCAATGGTGCCCTATTCCAGGCCTGGCGCGGCGGTTTCCTCAATGTCACGCCCATGTGGAATGATCGTGGCGATGGCAGCGCCCGCCCCATTGGCAGCCTCTTGCCGCTGGATGATGCGCCCTTGTTGGCGGTGCTGCCAACCGAGCTAGCCCCTTGGCCTGCTGCGCTGCCTGCCGAGGCTGCCTTCCGCAGCAGAGGCTACCGGCTGGACGCGGCGGGGCGGCCCAGCTTTGAGTACGAAGCCTACGGCCTGAAAGTGACCGATGATATAATGGTATTAGACGAGGGCCGCCGGCTCGAACGCCGCTTGCAGGTGCAGGGTACAGCACCACTGGGGCTTTATTGCCGCCTGGCTGCCGGCCGGGAAATCATCCGCCTACCCAATAATACTTACTCCATCGATGGGCGCTATTACCTTCAATTGCCAGCCAAAGGTGGGGCACGGGTAGCCCTGCGCAGCTCCGGCCAAGGGCAGGAGCTCATCGCGCCATTGGATGTGGCGACGCAGTTGTCGTATCAAATCACTTGGTAATCAGCTTTTAAAATTTGCATAATCAGGAACCAATCATGGCTCGCAAGCATAACAACCTGTACCTATTTATCCTTTTGCTCTTTGCCCTGCCCCTGGGGGCACAGGATGGCGGCCGTATCTTGCCGACGGAGAGCGACTACTACCGCATGGTCAACCTGCCCATCCCGGCCGATGTAGAATTGGAGGTGGGCGGCCTGGTAACCTTGCCCAATGGCAACCTGGCAGCCTCGACTCGCCGGGGCGAGGTGTGGATCATCGAGAACCCCTATATGGACAATGGCCGCTTCCCTTTCTTCCGGCGTTTTGCCAGCGGCCTGCACGAAATACTGGGCCTGGCCTACCACGATGGCGCCTTCTACTTGGCCCAGCGCGGCGAATTGACTAAATTGGTGGATGAAAACGGCAATGGCCGGGCCGATCGCTACGAGACCGTCTATGCCTGGCCGCTTTCTGGCCATTATCACGAATATTCCTTTGGCCCGGTCATCGCCGAAGATGGCAGTTTTTTCGTCACCGCCAACGTCGCTTTTGGCGATGAGGAGTGGTGGCGCGGCGAGAGCCGCGTGCCCTGGCGCGGCTGGACCATGCGCATCACCCCCGATGGGCAGATGGAGCCCTGGGCTACCGGCATGCGTTCGCCCTGCGGCATCGGCATGGTGGATGGGCAATTCTTTTATGCCGACAATCAGGGCGACTGGATGGGGGCCGGCGGGCTGGTGCAGGTCAACAAAGGCGATTTTACCGGGCATCCCGCGGGCTTGCGCTGGGCAGAACGACCCGAGTCGCCAGTGAAAATAACCACCAACGACATCTACTATCGCGCCAACCCGCGCTTCACCCCGCCGGGCCGGGAGTTCATCAAGCCAGAGGATATCGAAGATGAAGTGCCCACGCCTTTGTTCAAGCTCGCCGAGGAGCTCTCGGCCATCAAGACCCCGGCAGTGTGGCTCCCTCACGGTATCCTGGGCATCTCTACCTCAGAGATTATTGTGGACGATACGCAGGGCGCTTTCGGCCCCTTTAGCGGGCAACTCTTCATCGGCGACCAGGGGCAAAGTAAAATCTTGCGGGTTTTCCTCGAGAAAATCGGCGATACCTACCAGGGGGCGGCCTTCAATTTCCGCGAAGGCTTCCAATCCGGCGTATTGCGCATGGCCTGGGGCAAGGACGGCTCGCTCTTCGCCGGGCAGACCGACCGTGGCTGGGGTTCGGCCGGCGGCGAACCCTTTGGCTTGCAGCGTTTGATGTGGACTGGCAAGGACCCCTTCGAGATCAAGGCTATCCGCCTCATGCCCGACGGCTTCGAACTGGAATTCACCCAGCCAGTGGACAAGGTCAGCGCGCTCGACCCAGATGCTTACGAAATCACGGGCTTCATTTACAAATACCACCCGGTCTATGGCAGCCCGGTGGTCAACGACGCCAACTGCCCCATCCGCGGCATCATCGTCGCTGATGACGGGCTGAAAGCCCGGCTGATCGTGGATAGCTTGCGCCAGCACTACATCCATGAGATCAAGGCAGATGGGGTGCGCTCCTACAATGGGGATTTCCCCTTGCTACACCCGGTGGGGTATTACACCCTCAACGCGTTTCAGGCTGATGCAGGTTTGCAATTGGCGGAAAGCATCAAAGCCCGCGCGATCAAAGCGGTGGAAGATCGCCGCCAAGCCAAAGCGGAAGCGGAAGCCGCCGCCAAAGCGAAGGAGCAAGCCGCCATGCACCAGCACGCTCATCCCCCCGCACCAGTTGCGCCAAAGCCTGCTGCCCCCGCTCGCCCGGCAACAGCAGCTGCCCCCAAGGCGGCCCCGGCCAGTGCCAAGCGCATCACCCGCATGCCGGCCGATTGGGGTGGCGTGGCCGACCAGAGCATCGTGCTCAGCACCCTGCCGGGCATGCGTTACGACCAGACTACGCTTACCGTCAAGGCAGGCAGCAAAGTGAAGCTCACTTTCTACAACAACGACGACATGCCGCACAACATCGTCTTTACGCCTCCGGGCGGGGCCGACGAGGTCGGCAAGGCCGCCATGAACCTCGGCCTGAAGGGCCAGGCGATGGAGTATGTGCCCAATTCGACCAAAGTGCTGCACCACACCCGCCTGGTGGGGCCGGGCGCTTCAGAGACGATCTACTTCACTGCGCCGGCAACTCCGGGTAGCTATATGTACGTCTGTACCTTCCCCGGGCACTATATGAGCATGCGGGGAGTGATGCGGGTGATGTAAGCGGGCAAAGTGAGCCGGGCATCCGCTCATTCCAAGGTCAAAGCCCGGTTCACTGTGCCCGCTTCGATGGCCTTGGGAAGTTTAAAATCCGCTTTGAGCTTGATATCGCGGCTCGAAGCGCCAAGCTGTATGGTATAAGCGCCTTTTTCAGCTACCCAAGCCGATGCATTTTCATCAAAAGAAGCCAGGGCGCGGGCGTCCAATTCGAAGGTCAAGGTCTGTGTTTCGCCGGGCTGCAGGAGTTTAGTCTTGGCGAAGCCTTTGAGTTCTTTGGCGGGTTTGGCCATTGTTTTGGCTGGAGCTGCAAGGTAAAGCTGCACGACCTCTTTCCCGGCAACTGGGCCGGTGTTGGCGATCGTGACGCTCGCCGTGATTTTGTCGCTAAATTTCTTGCTGCTCAATTTTAAGTTGCTATAAGCGAAAGTCGTGTAAGACAATCCGTAGCCAAATTCGTAAGCCGGGGCGATTCGCTGCTTTTCGAAAGCGCGATAGCCGACGAAGACCCCTTCTTCGTATTCGATTTCGGCATTGCGGGTGGTAATGAAACCAAGGAGGGTAAACGGCTCGCCGAATTCCTGTCCGGGGAATCCTTCCGCCGTGGGGTCGTCCTCGAAGCGGGCTGGAAAAGTCGTCGGCAATTTTCCAGAAGGGTTAACCTTTCCGGAAAGGACATCGGCAAGGGCATAGCCCGCTTCCTGCCCGGGCAGCCAGGCCAGGAGGATGGCATCCACCTCGTCGCGCCAGGAAGCCACTTCGATGGGGCCGCCGATGTTGAGCACGGCGATGACGGGCTTATTCTGTGCGCGGAATAGCTGGGAAACCTGTCGGATCAGGGCGCGTTCTGCGGTGGAGAGATAAAAATCATCTTCCGTCTTGCGATCGGCAAACTCGCCGGAGATGCGGCCGATGGCAATCAGGGCGTAATCGGCCCCGGCTGCCGATTCCAGGATTTCTTCGCTTACCGTCATTTCGGCGATGGCCGGCGGGGGCAGGAAGAATGGTCGGCCAGTCGGATACTTGGCTTTTTCTGCTTTGAGGTAAGCCTCGTAATTAGCTTGCAACAGTTTGTCGAGTTTGAAGCCCGCTTCTTGCAGGCCTTCTGGCAGTGGGATCGTATAGGCCTCGTTGACGTCGCCGCTGCCCGTGCCGCCAGAGATGAGGTCGTAGGCATGGTTGCCGAAAGCAGCGATGGCTTTGCCGCTTGTTAAGGGTAATGCCTGGTGTTTATTCTGTAGCAAGACCATCCCTTCCGCTGCTGCTTGGCGTGCCACCACCGCATGCGCTTTTAAATCCGGCTGATTGGAAAAGGGATAGCTTTGAAAAGCCGGGGTTTTTTTAATCAATGCCAGCATGTTGCTGGCGTTTTCATCCAGGTGTTTTTCATCCAGCGCTCCTGTTTGCACGGCTTCGACGATGCTTTTCAATTGCTGGGGCGTGCCAGGCATCAGCAAATCGTTGCCCGCCCGCATCTGCTCGACGGGATTATCGCCGCCAAACCAGTCGGTCATGACGACGCCTTCATAACCCCAATCCTGGCGCAGGATTTTTTGCAGCAGGTCGGCGCTCTGGGAGGTGTAGATGCCGTTGAGCTTGTTGTAAGAGCTCATCACCGTCCAGGGCTTGGATGCTTTGACGGCGATTTCAAACCCGCGCAGATAGATCTCCCGCAGGGCTCGTTGGTTTACCTTGACGTTGATGGTGTTGCGGTTGGTTTCGTGGTTGTTGGCCGCAAAGTGCTTGATGGAGGTACCCACGCCATTGGATTGGATGCCGTTGACCATGGCTGCGGCCATTTTGCCAGTCAGCAAGGGGTCTTCGGAGTAGTATTCGAAATTGCGCCCGCCCAGCGCATTGCGCTGGATGTTCATGCCGGGGGCGAGGATGATATCCACGCCATATTCTTTGACTTCCTTGCCCATCGCTTCGCCCACCTGATGTACCAGCTCCGAATCCCAGGTGGAGGCCAAGAGCGTAGCGATGGGGAAAGCCGTGCAATAAAAAGTTTGTGCTTCAGCGGGGCGCTCTGGAGATATCCGCAGCCCTGCCGGCCCATCGGCCAGGACGATGGTAGGGATACCCAGGCGCTCGATGGCAGCAGTAGTACCCGCGGCACCCGGAACCCTGTCTTCTGTCTGTCCCACTACCGGCCCCTGGGCGAAATTGGCGGGAAGCCCGGGTATGCGCATCCCCATGCCTACCAGCAGGCGGGCTTTTTCTTCCAGGGTCATGGCCGCGCGGACTTCTGCATCGGCGCTATGCCCCAGTTTAGGTTCGGTTTGTGCCATGGCTGAATGGATGGAGCTGATTAGGAAAAGGAGGAATGTCGCTTTTTTCATCATTTTGCAGTTTGGTGTCGTGATAGTCTAGGTAGATATCGAAACAAAGGTAGGTTTTT
>CAYSPJ010000134.1:6880-13307 GCA_964432875.1 uncultured Phaeodactylibacter sp.
CCATAAAGGGATACGACGCCTTGAGCCGATTCGCCATAGGTGACCAACCGGGCGTGGCGCACGAGCTGTCCGCTGGCGTCGTAGACCTTTACTGGCACGAAATCGGCATGCTTCAGCCCCCGGATTTCTACTCTCACAAAACCCTCGGTGGGGTTGGGGAAGAGCTTGATGTCCATACCGAAGAAAACCGGTGGGCCAGTTGAGACGATGACATCCACCGTGAGGCTCAATTGCCGGGTACAGCCCGTAGCTTCATCCCTGACGGTCAGGGTATAATCCCCTGGTGGGAGATTAGTGAAGAAGCTGCTATCCTGGCTGGCGATGCCGCTCAGGATATAAGTGAATGGCCCTTGGCCCCCATTGACCGAGACGCTTATCGCCCCATCGTTTTGGCCTTCGATGGCGTTGATGACCTCGGCGGCGATTTCCAGCAGGCAGGTTTGGATGGTAAAGGAAGAATCGGTGCGGCAATTGCGCCCATCGCGGGCAGCAGCTTGATATTCCCCAGTGGTCAGGCCGGCAAAAACCGGGGAGGACTGGAAGGTCTCCCCCCCGTCGAGGCTATACTGATAAGGTGAAACGCCGTTTAGCACGCTCATGATAATACGGCCATCGGCAGCATCGGGCGCTGATTCGTTGCGGATATCAGCCGATATCTCCAGCAGGCAGATGGCTTCAGTGCAAAACTCCAGGTCGTAGCGGCTGCCAAAGTTGATGCCGCCCAAGCCAGCCAGGATGATGTCATCTTCATTGACTACCTGCACGCTGCCAGGCGGCGGGCCAATCAGCCCATCGCCATAGCTATCGAAAATGGTCAGGATATAACAGCCTTCTGCCAGGCACCAATTTTCCAGGAAGAGGGTGTTTTCTTCGCTATAAGGGCCGCCAGAGAAGAGCAGGTTGTCGTCCTCGTCGCGCAATTCCCAAGTGGTCTCTTCAGGCCAGGAGTCGGTGCGCATGCGCAAGGTGATCTCCTTGCCGTCCAGCAGGATATTGAAGTTTACCGCTCGGCCATCGTTAGCTATGTTTTCATCGGGCAGGCCATTGGGTAGGTAGGTGGAAGCCGTCAAATTTTGAGGGCCTTCTTCAAGCGGCCCAAATTGCAGCGTGATGAAATCCTGCCCACCTGGGGCCAGGCTGCCGGTCCAGGGGATGGTATCTGCTTGCTCATCATTGAGCTGATAGATGATATTAAGGCTATACAAGGTATCCACCCCGGCATTGCGGAAGCGGATATCCACCGTGGCGAAGGAGTCGCAAACCGTAGATAACAGACCATCAAAGCCAGCAAGTGCAGCATCATTGCGCGGCAACTGCAAGACACGGGTGCGCAAGGTATCGTTAAAAAAAGCCGTATCCGTGGGCAGGGTAGTGTGAATTATAAATTCGTAGCTGCCGATAGCCGAGAGGTCTTCAGTAGTGGCAAAAGTATGGATATAGACGCTATCAGGCGGGATGGTGTCGGTAATGATCTCGTTGACGGCAGCACCGCCACCAAAACGATAGCTGATCCCGATGTCAGTTTGGGGCGAGTAGCCATAGTTGCGCACGGCAACCTGGATGGGCTCGGCATCAGTCAGATAGCCAGAGGTACGGGGCGCGAGCAAGGCCTGTGGCCCCACGTCATTGGTGTCGCGGCGGATGCGGGCCATCATGGCTTTGGTGCCCCAGGCACCGTTGGCTTTCATGTATTCGCCCACGAACCAAAAATCGGTGCCATTGGCCGGATTGACCGACATGGCGGCGTAATCGCCCCAACGCGAGCCGCTTTGGGAGCTGAGCCCTTCGGCAAACTCATATTCGTTGATGGTCATTTCCCCCAAAGGGTCATTGGCCAGCCGGCCCGTATAACGCAGGGAGAGATTCTTGTCGGGGCCGCCAGTAGAGTAGGCCATGAGGATGTTGCCGTTGTAGTCCATCGAAATAGCTCCGGCGAAGCGGTGATGCCCATCCTCAGGGGCAAAAGTGCCTTCCTGATATAAACTCCACTCTTCCCCCGGAGTGCGGCGCAGTTCCATCCAGCGCAAGCCAGCGCGGTTGTTGCCATCCACATCCACGGCGAAGTGGAGGGTAATCGCCTCGTGGCTGCTAAAATTGAGGTAAGGCACCCGGTGCAGGATAATTTGCTGCAGGGCATCTACCCGGACGTTGTTGGGTTGGGGGATACAGTCGAAGAAAGAGCCGACACAAAGGCTGGATTTGAAGGGCGCGCTAAAAATATCGATAGGGCCAGAGGTGAAAGAGTTGTTGCTGTCAGCCCAGTCGATATGTACTTCCCACATCTCGACCTTATCCTGGCCGCCTTGCCAGGAGTCGTCGTACATGCGCACCACATAGCCCGGTGTGCCATCAGGAGGGGCGTTGAAGCCATCCCAGTCAACCGGCTGAGCGGTTTGCCAGATATTGGGAGCGCCAAACTTTGGGATGCCGAGGCGCTGTATGCCGGCATTGCTTTGCCCGTTGAGCATGGCATCCCTTTCCAGGGCATAGATCGGGATATTGGGGTCGCCTCCTTCGTTGGTAGTGACTAGATAGGCGTTGGGCCAGATGCTGTACTTGGGGTAATCCGGGAAGCTCGGCGTCTGTACGCGGTAGGCAAACCAACTGCCGGTGGGGTCATCGGTTTCCGAGACGGCGATGAGTAGGGCGTTGCCGCCAAAATCCTGGAATTCGCTGATGAACCAGCGGCCGGCAGCCTGGTCGTACAAGACGATGGGGTCGCCCAGCCCGCTGGCGTTGAACTGTGCCCAAAGGAAATTGAGCGAGCTGAGGTTGAAGACGTTGTTGCCTTCCAGGTCAAAGACGCGCATATACGTGCCGCCGCTGGCATTAGTCAGTTGGATGAAATGCTTGGGGCTTACGTCGCATGCGGGGTCGGGTGGAGAGACGCCGCCGGCTAGCGGCCGGTCCGTACCCTCGATGACGACTTGGGGCTCGATATCGAGGTTGGCACCGCGCCGGGGGCGAGCAGCCAGGGGGTCCTGCCCCTTGGGCAAGGCAACATCAGCAAAGTCGTTGGGCCAACGGATGGCACCGGTGAAGTTGGGGATTTCTTTAGGCACTTCCTGGCGCAGCTTGGACTTGGCGGTGCGGGTGCGGTCAAATGCCTTGGCTGCTTGTATCTCCCGCAGGCTTTGGCTTTTGCCCAGGAATTCCATTTGCGCAGCGGCGGCGGGGTAGGTGTTTTGTGCATTCAGCCCGCCCGTCAGCAACAGGCAAGGCAACAGCAATAGGCGTAATATCTTGTTCATTATATCCGTGTTTTAAATTCAGAAGCGTAAAGATAGACGATAATTTTGGCGGGTAGGCCGCCACAAAGAAGGAAAAAAGCAAGCTACAATACAGTTTGTGTAATTGCTGGCTTGTGTACCTTTGCAGCAATAAAAAATTAAAGCCATTTCATCATGCCTGTATTACCAAGTGCTATCGCGCAGACGAATTTCCAATTCCCCGGCCAGGAGCGCTTCTATCGGGGCAAAGTACGCGATGTTTATACCGTGGGCGGCCTGCTGGTCATGGTCGCCTCCGATCGCATCTCGGCTTTTGACCACGTATTGCCGCGCCCCATCCCCTTTAAAGGGCAAGTGCTCAACCAAATTGCGGCTTACTTTCTGGAGTCTACCCGCGACATCGCGCCCAACTGGCTCCTGGCTGCCCCCGACCCTAATGCCGCCATTGGCTATGCCTGTGAACCTTTCAAGGTGGAAATGGTAATCCGCGCTTACCTGTCGGGGCATGCCTGGCGAGAGTACCAGGCTGGCAAGCGCTTGCTCTGTGGGGTGCCCTTGCCAGATGGCATGAAGGAAAGCGACCCCTTTCCTGAGCCCATTATCACTCCAGCCACTAAAGCCGAAGAGGGCCATGATGAAGATATCTCCCGCGAGGAGATCATCGCCCGCGGCCTGGTAAGGGAGGAGGACTACCGCCAGTTGGAGCAATACACCCGCGCCCTGTTTCAGCGCGGCACAGAAATGGCTGCGGCCCGCGGCCTCATCCTGGTAGATACCAAGTACGAATTTGGCAAACGTGGCGGACAGATTTACCTCATCGACGAGATCCATACGCCCGATAGCTCCCGTTATTTTTACCGCGAAGGCTATGCGGAGCGCCAGTCCCGGGGCGAGCGCCAAAAGCAGCTCAGCAAAGAGTTCGTGCGCGAATGGCTGATGGCCCAGGGCTTCCAGGGCTTAGCGGGCCAAACGATGCCAGAGATGCCCGACTCCTTCGTCCGGGAAGTCTCCGAGCGCTATATCGAACTCTACGAGCTGCTCACGGGACAGCCTTTCGTACGGGGAGCAGCGGCTGATCTGGAAAACCGCATCTGGGAAAACGTCACGGCATTTTTGCAGGAAAACCACCATCTGCTTGCCGGGCACTAGAAATTTTACTAGATTGCAGGGTATATCAGCACTGCGACAATATGAAGGAACTGCCACTATCGGAAGAAGGCCGGGAAAACCTCAAGCGCTACTACACCATTGGTGAAGTCGCCAAGCTTTTCGGCGTGTCCAAATCCCTCATCCGTTTCTGGGAAGGGGAGTTTGCCCACCTGACGCCCGCCAAAAACAGCAAGGGCGACCGCCGCTTTACCCCGCAAAACCTGGAGCAGTTCCGCCTCATCTTCGAGTTGGTCAAAGAACGGGGCTTCACCATCGAGGGCGCCAAGCAGGAGATCAAACGGCTGCATGGATGGGAAAAAGAGAAGAAAGAGGTAATCGAACACCTGGAGCGGATAAAGAAGGGGCTGGAGGGATTGAGGGGGGAGTTGGGATGATGAAATCGGACTTCGCTAGCGCAGTATAAGCTGGCAAAAGGGGCAGCGCGATTGGTTCCGGGGAGCGAGGAAAGAGCGCGATTTTTTAAACCGAAAAATGTAAACCCGCAAGATGTAAAATGTAAAATCGTCTTCAAGTTTAACCTTCGGATTGCTCAATACGCTCGACGAACCTGATGATGACGTCATTTCAAAAAAATCGCAACGCGCAGTTTAGCCTGAGTTATATCGGCCCCTTCGGGCGCTAGTTTCGGTCTCCTGCTGTCAAGCGGCCGAAGGCCTTGCCCGCCAGCGCTATCTACCGATATTCCACCTGCCCATCCCACCAATAAGTCGTCCTGCCCGCAATCGTGGCGCGGAGGATGGTGCCCTGCCCTTCCGGCCCTGGCGCGCCGGCCTGCCGCCATTGCCAAAACCAGTCCTCCGGGTAGTCTTTATAATAGGCCAGGCGCTCGCAAGCGGCGCTGAGGATGGAGCGCATGGATTGGTAAATCGCCTTTTGCCTTTCTGGGGGGATGGCTGAAGCTTTCGAGGCAGGATGGACGCGGGTTTGAAACAGGATTTCGTCGGCGTAAAGGTTGCCGACGCCAGCCAGGGCTTTTTGGTTCAGCAGCAACGCTTTGATGCCCGTGTGGCGGCGGAAAAGCGCCAGGAAATCGCCCTCGCTGATGCCGAGGGCGTCTTCGCCCAGGCCCAGTTCCGCTATCCAATCTTCCAGGTTTTTCACCCAACAGATGCGAGAGAACTTGCGCGAGCAGTCATAACCTAGCCAGCCGCCATCTTCGAAGTGCCAGGCGAAGCGCTCAAAGCGGGGCTTGTCGGCGGGGTCTTCATAGGCGCGCAAATCGCCAGTCATGCCAAAGTGCAATTGTAGCCAGGGGCCATGGTCTAGCTGCGCAAAGAGATACTTCCCACGCCGGTAGGAGCTGGTGAAGCAATGTCCCATCAGGTGTTGAGCAAAATCTTCGGCGCTGATGTTGCGCAAGATTTTGCCGTCGTGCACCTGCACCTCGCTGATGCGCCTCTTCAGGGCATGGCGGTTGAAGTATTGTTGGAAATGATGGACTTCGGGTAGTTCCGGCATCGCTTTATTTTTCAGTAGCTTGTTGTTTCCAGGCATGCGCCACCAGCACGTCGAGCGGCACATAGCGCAAGGCTGCTTCGTGGGTGCTTTCCAGCACTACGGGCGGGGCTACGCCCGCTTCGTAAGCTTCCTGCCAGCGCAAGGCGCACAGGCACCAGCGGTCTCCTGGCTTCAGGCCCGGAAACCAGGGCCTCGGGCTGATCAGGTCATTGCCCTGGCGGAAGGAAAACTCCAGGAACTCCTGAGTCACCTGCGCGCATACCAGGTGCCGCCCTTGGTCTTCGGGGCCAGTGTGGCAAAATCCATCGCGGTAATAACCAGTCTGTGGTTCAAAGCAGCAGGCTTGCAAGGGCAGCCCAAAGACGTTGAGGGCTTGATCGGAGGTCGGCATTTCTGGCATGGCGTAGCGGTTGTATTCCACTTAAAAGCGGATTTCGGGCGAAATTGTTCTAATTTTTCGCCCTTGCTTTTCGCTTTCCGCTTTTAGGGACATTAGGGACGCGGCGGGACAGAGGCGCTTCCGCTCCCGCTCTCGCTCCGCTCGTCCGGGACGCAAGCGCTTCCGCTTT
>CAYSPJ010000135.1:0-13302 GCA_964432875.1 uncultured Phaeodactylibacter sp.
TCTGCCCTCGCGTTTTCAGATTACACCATCCACACACTTGGAAGTGCCCGGGGGGTGGAGATGTCACCTGAAAACGCTTACTGGCTACGCCATTTCAGATCACACCATCCACTTGCTGGTGGTATGGAACAGGGGTGGAGATGCCACCTGAAACGGCGGCGCAGCTCTTGCCGCGGAGCACTGCCAGATCAAAAACAGATTAAGCGATAAGGCTCCGGTCTCCGACCGGGAATCGGCGTTTTTTTTTGTGTAGGTTTGGATTTTCAGGGGAGGCAATGTAACTTGTTCGGCCTATGGACTAACGAAGCTTTTATTCCACCGGGCTCGCAGCTTTTCGCCCATCCTAAACAGTTAAAAAGGATAATGAACATTGGAAGAAGAAGTATTTGAAATTGAGAATATCGCCAATAATGAAGGTTGCTTCGTAAACCTATTAAAGTATGCAACACTTTTCATTATTGGATTTATCGCCATTTGGATAATGACACTTAAAACATTTGGCGCAATTGGATTCGAGCATGGAAAATTATTTAGTTTTATTGTTTCAATGGGTTTGACAGGGTATTTTTTGCATAAAATACTCAACAGGTCAGATGAGGTCTACAAAATAATATTTAATGACAAAGAGAATACAGTAACACTAGTATCTGGTAATACGTTTGACGGAGTAGATGCATCGGTCAAGATTCAATATGATGCTCTTCTCGTCCTAATAGAAGAAAAGCCGATAATTAAAAGCCGGATAAAATTAGATAATAAAACTCAACTTCGGGATGACAAACTAAGCCAAAATAGAAAAGTGGAAATTTTCGACTCAAACAGATTAGTAAGGGTCATCAATGTCGATTTAAGTAGTTGGTGCCGGCATAAAGAAATAGACTACATTTTAGGAAAATTATTAAAATTGTCAAACAAAAAGTAAAACCGGGCTAAAAGACCGTTTATCCACCAGGTTACCTGAACGGCCGACAAGGCGTATACACATACTCTTCTCCAGCATACTCGCCCCAAGAACACCTATCTTTAGCTCGCACGGGCGGAAGTGCCAGGGTAGCCCCAAAACAGGATCAACGCAAGCATATGGCAAAATATGGGCCTGCCGCTTCATACACTATCTTATACCGCTGCTACCTGGAGGGGTCATACCAAATCCGAACAGGGGGGCAAATGCATCGAACGGCACATCATCCAGAACCCCGAAAAATGGGAGGACGACCAATTTTTTAATGGCGGATGACCGCCGCTTGGTATATCAATCATAAACCTTATAATTCGGAATAGTACCCAAGCATTGGTGGGGCTAGGGCCATTGTCCGGCCGGCATTTTCACCGGCTAAAACTCACCGTCGCCCTCACTGCCAGATTATCCTCGAAGCGGGGCAGGCGGTAAGGCCCATAGCGATAGAGCGCTTTAATCCCCAGGCCGATATAGCCGACATTGAGATAATTAAAACGCAGCAGAGAGTTGATCGCCAGGCCGCTTTCCCAGTAGCCCTGCTCCATGCTGCGCCAGGTATCGGGGCCGTGCTGCTGCGGGTTGCGCAAACTGCCCCAGCCCATACGGTGGATGAGGGAGGGCTGCGGCTGGAAGAGCTCGCTCTGACGGGCCAGGCGGTGGAAGGCATGCTCGACGTAGAGATGCAGGCTGCGGTCGGCGACAAACTCGTAGGGCTGCATGGCCTCGAAGGCGGTAGCCAGGCTCAGGGCGTTCCAGCCCGCGCCGGTTCCGATGGGCGTGAAGAGCTTGGCGTAGGGCACTTCGGGTGAGCACCAGCCGGCCTCAGCAGCCAGGCGCAGGGCACCCCAGCGGTGGTGGCGCAGGGTGTATTCCAGGGCGCTCTGCAGGCGCAGGTAATCGTGCTTGCCGCCCAGCCAGCCGTCCCAGCCCTTGGCCGCACGCAAGTGCAGGATGGGTCGGTCGGAGCGCTGCTCCAGCTCGGTGCCCAGGAAGCGGAAGGACTGGAGGCCGTAGGCGTAGCGCAGGTACAGCTCCGCTTCGGCAAAGGTAAAGGCCGTGAGGGGCAGCCCGTCGCCCGTCGGCAGAAACTGGTATTCAAACTGCGGGCGGTGCTGCTGCTGCCGCAACGCGGCCCGCAGTTGGAGCGAACGCGCCGGCTGCACTGCAAAAAAGGCCTCGATGCTCTGCTGCAAATCCATGCGCTGGGCGAAGAAGCGCCGGTTGATGAGCTGGTTTTGCAGCGTCAGGTCAAAAATGGCCGGCTCAACGAAGTCATTGCGGTAGTTGATCCCCAGGCTTAGGCTGCGGTCGGCCGGCCTGGGGAAGAAGGCGAGCTGCCCGGCGTACTTCCACTGCCGGGCCCTGATGGCGTACCCCGCGTAGCCATAGAGTTGAAAATACGGCGACAGACTGCGCCCGCTGCGCAACCCCAGGCCCGGAGCGAAGCCTTCAAATTCGCTGTAGCGCAGCAGATCCATGTACATCCAGTCTATTTTGCCCAGGGGCAGGGCGCCTTCCGCCACGCTCTCCAGAAGGCGCAGCTTGTCATCCAGCTTTACAGCAGCGCCAAGGCTATCCCAGAAGGCGTAGGTCAGCGAATCGGTAAAGGAGACGTTTTCCCGCCGCGCCTGGGCCAGCAGGCTGTCCGGCCGGTTGATGTCTGCTGAGGTGAGGTAACGCTCCTTGGCGCTGAAAAAGCTGCGGGGGAAGGCCGGATCAATGCGCACGCTATCTATCCAAGTGCGGGCGTTGAGGCGGGTGCCGAAGGCCGGGTCGGGATACTTTTCCGCTTCGACCAGCAAGCTGAGCTGGGCGGGAAACCACTGCCCCTCCCCTACCCGGCTATATTTCTGGTCGATGCGGAAGCGGATCTGCTCCTCCTCCGCCGATTCGGCGATGAGGTGCTGGATGGCGTAGCCGGCGGAGTGGATGTGCAGCACGCCTTTTAGCCCGGCGAAAGCCGTATTGGGCAGCGGCTGGAAGGAGATGACGAAGATGCTATCCGCCCCCTCGTAGAAGGTGTTTTCCAGCCGGAAGCGGTAGCGGCCAGTGCTGCCCGGCGAGATGGGATTAAGGTAACGCTTTTCCAGTAAAGGCAGCTCGTCGCGGTAAAAAGAGAAAGGCTGCAATTGCAGGGCGACGCCCACGAACCAGGGCTCCTGAAAGCCAGAGCTGCGGTGGCGCAGCACCTCCTCGCGCCGCTTCTGCGGCTGCTGGTAGGCGTGCGCGCTGAGGGTCTCCATGAGAAAGAGATGCAGGCTGTCGAAGAGCTTAGCCTGGGCCTTGTCCCGCCCTTCCGGGCTTTCGCTTTGCGTCTGGCGCTGGCGCTGCTCCTGCCGCCGGGCCCATTCTTCATGGTTAGGCAGCCGCCGCAAAGTCATTTTCACAAAAGCTTCATACTGGTAGCCAGGCAGCTTTTCCGGGTCGTGGCGCTCCCGGTTCTTCAGCGCCAGGCGGATGATGCGGTGCGCCGGGTTCTCCCCGGCGATCACCACGGCCTCCTGCAAAATGTAGGAAGCGGGCATCAGCACCACGCGCCAGGGCTGCTGCGGCGGGCTGCTCAGCTCCAGGCGCTGCGCCTCAAAGCCCACCGCGCTGAAATCCAGCCGGCGGATGTCGGGGGCATAAGGCAGTGAAAAGCTGCCGTCGATATCGGTAGTGAATATCCGGTCTGCTTGTTCGTTGACGATGATGTGCACAAAAGGCATCCCCTCCCCGCGCTGATCCACCACCGTGCCGCTGATCTGCGGCTGGGCATGGAGCCAATGCGGGAAAACAACCAGCAAGGCAATGGCGAATGCGCTGGAGAAGAGCGCCCGGGCGGCGGGCAGCGGAAGGCGGTTATTAGGTAGCATTTTCTTCATACGGCAGTGGATTTCGCCTTTCCTAACAGCGCAAGAGCCGCTGGGGTTTAGCCATGGTGGGTGGTTCGCTATGCCGCCGCTTTCGGTTTAAACCACGCCTCCGCCGGGCAGTCCAAATCGCGCTGCCGACAGTATTTGCAGGCCAATCTCCCGCGCACGAAGCCATTGCCGAAGCTGGCCAGGAAGAGCAGCGCCAGCAACGCCCCCAATAGCCACCAGTCGAAGCGGATAATCAGCAGTACCAGCCCCACGGCCACCGGGGTGAAGGCGATGAAAATATCCGGGAGGAGGTCCCGCCAGATTTCCAAAAAAATCAACCGGAACAGCAAAAGCAATCCTACCATTCTGCGCCCCCATAAAACCGGTGCATAAACCAAATATGCGGCGCGCTGATGGCCGCCAGGAAGACGAAAAGCCCCGGGATCATGCCCTCAAAAGGCAGCTCCGCCAGATAGCTGAAGGCCACCAGCAGGGCGAAGAGGGCAAAAGCGCCCAGCGAGAAAGGCAGCGCTTGCCGCAAGAGAGCGGCGTGCGAAACCCGCAGGCCCGCCTGCAAGTGCCGCCAGCCGCGCAAGCTGTGCACGCCGATGAAGTACAAGCCAAAGGCCAGCAAGAGCGGCAGAAAGGCCCCCGCCAGGAGGATGAGCATGGTTTGCAGCCAGGAGGCCCGCGCCGCTGCCGGGATGAATAACCCGGTACCGAGCAAGCCGAGGAGGCTAGCCCCGGCGATGCCGGTCATGGCCAAGGGCGGGAAAGCCAGTTGCGGCCCTAGCCCCAGGGCGTGGAGGTAGTCCTCAAACTCGCCCGGGTGCGCCGCCAGGATGAACCCCAGCGCGGCGGCCCCGTGCAGCCAGGCCCGGCCCGGCCGGAAAGCCCCCCAATGCTGCAGATCGGTCTCCCCGAAATGCCAGGCCGAGTAAAGCAAAAACGCCAGCAGCGCCAGCGGCGGAGAGAGCAGCCAAACCAGCAAGATCAAGCCCATAATGGCCAGATAGCCCACAACGAACCGCAGCAACGCCCCACCCTGCAATTGCCCCGCCGGGCTGAGGCAGTGGTCGAGCGCACCGTGCGGGATGCCAGGGAAGGCCATGCCCAACAACAGCAGGGGCGCCCCCAGCGACTGGAGCGCCTGCGGTGCGGCAAACTGCAGCAGCAGCGCCAGGGCCGCGATCAGCAACGGCAAAGCGCCACCCAGGCTCGGCCGCGGCAAGGCACCCAGGCGAAGATACACCTCTGCCAGGGCCTGCAGGAATGGCCGGATCGGCAACGACAGCAGCAGCGGGATCTCCTGCCGCAAGCGGCTCTCCTCATCCAGGAAAGCCAACACGCGGCGCAGCGGCACCCGCTCGAAAAGCTGTTCGAAGATGGGCTGCCCCTGCTCCGGCTGCCGGGCTAGGATGTGCAACAGCAGGGAGTCGTAAAACGCAAAACGCGGCGCTTGATAGGGCGCCGGGCAAGGAGCAGCTTTTTCCAAGGCCTCGACGATGCCGCAGGCATGGGCGAACATCCGGCTCAGCGCATAGCCCGTCGAGCTTTTGACCGCCCCTGCCGCCGTGCCGATGGGGATGTGCCGCGCCGCCGGCTGATGCGTCGGCGCCGGGGCGTTGAGGCGCTGGTTCATAGGGATGCAGCCCGCTTCGGTTTCCAGGATTTCGTAATCATCCCCCAGGTGACGGCCGAGCCAATCTTCCAGCAAGGACGCAGCCCGATCCGGGCGGATGGAGGCGGTGCCGAAGCGGGTGATCTCCACCAGCATCTCGTCGGCAGCGGTGGGGAGGAGGTACATGAATTGGGCCGCCCCATCCTGCGCCACGCTGAAATCCATCAGCCGGATGGCGGCAGGGTCGACCCGGTCAGCGGGGAAGCGCACCCGCCAGCCTACGAAGGATTGCCAGACCGCGCGCTCGTCTTCCCGCAAGCCTTGCTGCTGCTCCGGGCGGAGGCGGCTATCAAATACCCATTGGGCCTGACAAAGCTGCCCTCCGGCTTCTACCCACAGGCCAGCTTCCGCCTCTGCTATCAGCCCGGCAGGCAAATGCCGCCACTCCACGAGCGGATAGCCCGCCAGCAGCTGCTTGACGTGGCGGTAAAAATCGGCGCTGCGCAAATGATAATAGCGGTAGGGATGGAGGGGTTGAGGCTCGCCATTGATCCAGGTGTAATCCCATTGGCAGCTCGCCAGCGGCCCCAGGCTGGCGGCGATGGGGTCGCTATCTTTGGCCCAGAAGCACCAGGTGCGGTCGTTGCCGTCCTTGGGGTCGGGTTCCAGGATCAGCACGCGCTTGTCAGTCAGCCAGCGGCGCTCGTGCATGGCCAGCAGCAGGCACATGCCCGCCCCGCCTGCCCCGATGAGGATGGCGTCGTAGCCTGCCGCGGCATTCGGCATAGGGTTCTCCGGCAGCATTTTTGATAGTTTACTAATGAAAAATGCAGAACAAAATTGGCGGGAGATGGTTCAGGATCGTTCCGGGGGAAAGCGGTGCAAAACCAAAAGGCATTGTATCAATCAGGTGAAATCCCGTGCTATCTTTAACCCCCAATAAAGCTGCCGTATGCGGCGATCTGGGCTGCAAGCCGCTCTTCCAGATACGGGTTGCCGCCTTTCAGGCTTTCCATAATCAGCTGGGCTTCCTGCCGGTATTCCCTTTTTTTTGAATCGCTCCAATGCGGCGGCGGCGCTTGCAGATTGGTAATCCGGTCGGCCAATTTCACCGCCCAGGCTTCCTTGCGCAGCTTTTTGACTCTGGACAGGCTGTCCGTCATCCTTTCCGATTTGGGCAATTGGGCGTCCTTGGTCAAAGCTGCTACTGCATCCGCTACTTCGATGCCGAATATTTCTGCCAGTTCTTCACGCGTGGTTTCGGTATCTTCCAAGGCATCGTGCAAAAGCGCCGCCTGTAGGGCAAAGTTCAAATCAAACTCAGGCGTGTGGGTTGAGGCGATCAGTATCTCCATCGCTACATTGCTCAAATGGACGACATACGGGATTTTGGTCCCCGGGATGGTCTGCCCGGCCTCGGCGTGTTTCAAGGCGGCAAATTTGATGGTGGCCTGATAGGTTTGTTGAGTAGTCATTCTGTTGAATTGGTGGTGGTGATTGGGCTTTATTATTAAACGAGCAGAATCAAAGCACAAATCCTGATGCAGCCCAGAACGGAGACCTCATAATCCCACGATTTTTTTGAAATGCCGCCCCCTTTCCGTCCGCACTTCCACCCAGTAGGCCCCAGTTGGGTAGCCCCAAGGGATGGAAAAGTTTTCGCGCTTTGTCGAAACTGCCGAGTACAACAGCCTGCCTTGGGCATCGTACAGCTTGACCGCGGCGCTGGCTGCGGCAGCGGCTGGCCAAAGGAGCTGCAGTTGCTGGCCCCGTTGTATCGGATTGGGGAAGGCTTCCAGGGCTTTATCTTTTAGCGAAAGCGATTGGATAGCCGTCACCTGCCCCTCGTCGAAGAGCTGCATGGTGATGCAGTGTACCGCCCCTTCCCAGCCGATGATGGCATTGCAGTTGATACCGACGATTTCGTGCCCGGGCAGCAGCTCCCGATACACGGCCAGCGCAGCAGCATCTCGCGGATGGTTGTAGATGGGCACTAGAACCTTGTGGTTGAGGATGAGCGAATTGGCGTAAGTTTTCCAGTTGTCGGCCATGGGCAGGCGGGCGATGCGGTAGGGCCTGCCGTGCGGGGCAGTGAGTGCAGCCAGGCGGGCATAATTGTTCTCCAGGCTGTCGAAGTTGGGCCCCGAGCCGGGGTCCACGCTGGAGATGACCAAGGTAGTGTCGTCCAGCAGCTTGATCTGCATGTCAATATGGCCCCAATAGTCATTGTGCTGGGGCGACAAAGCGACGATGTTGGTAATCCCCATATAGACCTCAAAATCAAAGCCGATAGCCGCTGGAGCATAACCCGGGTTGTTGGTATAAAGCCGGGTAGTGGTAAAAAGAGTATGGTAGCTATCCACCATAAAGTTCCCGCCGCAGAAGATGTAAGGCAGTTGGTAAGCATCCAGCCCCCAGAGTCCGGCCAGGTTGGTCGGCAGGTCTTCATCCAGGCCGCTGTGGGCCAGATCGTCCAAATCAATGAAAGCCACGCCCGCGTCCGTCTGGACGACCAATGGGCCATGGTCGCGGATCCACATGCGCTCGCAGGGCAGGTGCACGAAGCTGAGATTGGAGAGGGGCACGCCATCGTTGGCGAGCCGCTGCCTCATCTGGTTTTCCTCCCCTTGGTCTCGCACCACCAGGATGACTTCGACCGCCTCGCGGCATTCCCGGATGAGTTCGGAATAGAGGCTCCAGGTATCCGGGTTGAAATCCCACTCGATGAGCACGGCCTTGGACGGGGAATACTCTGGCGGCGCCCAGGGGTTGGCGGGTTGGCTATGGGCATGCTGCGCCCAGCAGGACAAGAGCAGGAACAGCGGTAAAATGTGCTTCATTTCCAGTTTGTTTTTTATGCTTTTTGACAATATACCGTTTATTACCCTACCCCCTCATCTCCCCCAAGGCCCGCACCAGCACATCCAGCTCCCGCGTGGAGGTATAGACATTCGGCGTGATGCGGCAGCCTTGTACCCCGGCGCTGTCAATGGCCACCGTCCAGATGCGGTATTTTTTGAGCAGGGTTTCCGCCATCTCTTGTGGTTTCATGCCTTTGATGCCGACGTTGGCGATGCCGCAGCTGCGTTGGGGGTCGGCGGGGGTGTTGAGCACGATGTGGGGCCATTCGCGCACCCGGCTGGTCCAGTATTGCTGCAGGTAACGCAGGCGGGCCTCCTTGCGCGCCGGGCCGAGGCTGTAGTGATACTCCAGCGCATGCCCAATGGCCAGATCCGTGGCGACGGCATGGGTGCCGGTATGGTTGAGGCGGCGGATGTCATGCGGATCGGTGATGGCGCCGGCCAGCAGGGGGCGGATTTGGGGGATTTTCTCTTTTTTCACGTACAATAGCCCCGAGCCGAGAGGCACGCTCAGCCACTTGTGCAAGCTGGCACCGTAGTAATCGCAGTCCAGATCGCGGATGGCAAACTCCAGGTGGGCGATGGCGTGGGCGCCGTCTACCATCACCTCCACGCCTTTGCTATGGGCCATCTCGCAAATCTTGCGGATGGGCAGCACCTGCCCGGTGATGTTGACCATGTGGCAGACCATGAGCAGCCGCGTCTTTGGGGTGATGGCGCGGGCATACCATTCCACGATTTCATCATCGGATTGTGGATGCAGCGGCAGGGAAACCCGTCGGCAGATGATGCCGTGCTGGGCCGCCTGCTGGTCGAACATGGCGAGCATGGAGAAATAGTCCTGTTCGGCCATCACCGCCTCGTCACCGGCCCGCCAGGGGAAACCGCCGATGATGGTATCCAGCGATTCGGTGGTGTTGCGGGTGATGGCGAGCTCCTCAGCGCTACAGCCTACCAGCTCGGCCAGTTGGGCGGTGATGGCCGCCTTGTTGTCCCACTGCACCGTGCGCATGTAGTACGAGCCCTGGTAGTTGACCTCGCGGATGTGGTGGAGGTAGCTCTCCAGGATGTCCTGCGGCAGGAAGCAGTAGTAGCCGTTTTCGAGGTTGATGTAGTCCGGCTTGAGGCGGTAACCGCTGCGCACGCGCAGCCAAAAGTCCTCTTCTTCTGCGGCTTCCTGAGGCGAGAGGTGCTCGATCTGACTGCCCCAGCGCTCCAAATCCTTCAAGAATAGCGGCGCGCCGGCGCTGAAGAAAAGCATGTTTTTGAGGAAGGTGCGTTTGTCCATTACCTTGGTTTGTTTTACACAAACATACGACTTACTTTTTTATCGGGACCATCCGCGGCTAACAACATCGCAGCCGCAGGCCACCCCTCCCCGCTCAGTCCGGGTCATACGCGGTGTAAGTATGTATCCAGTTTATAGGGTAAAACTTGAATTGGAACAGCATTAGAATACCTAAAAAGGCCTATCTTAGCCGCCCTCAAAACGCCATACAAACACACGCAAAAACGTACGACATGCTCAAGAAAATCCTCCTCTTCGCCCTGGCCACCAGCTTCCTCTTCGCAGCGGAAGCGCAGCGCCCCTCCCCTGCCCCGGCAGCTACGCCCGATCACAACGCCTGGTTCCAGCCCATGAAGTGGCGCAGCATCGGGCCCTTCCGCGGCGGCCGCTCGGTGGCTGCTGCTGGCGTAATCGGAGACATCGGCACCTACTACATGGGCACTACTGGCGGTGGCGTATGGAAAACGGATGATATGGGCAATACCTGGCGCAACATCTCCGACGGCTATTTCACCACCGGCTCGGTAGGCGCCATCGCCGTGTCGGAGAGCCACCCCAATGTCGTCTATGTAGGCATGGGTGAGCATGCGCCCCGCGGCGTCAAGACCCACCACGGCGACGGCGTCTATAAATCCACCGATGCCGGGAAGACCTGGCAGAAGCTGGGGCTGGCCGGCACCCAGCACTTCGCCCGCATCGCCATCCACCCGCAGAACCCCGACATCGTCTTCGTTGCGGCACAAGGGCCCTTGTACGGGCCTTCGCCCGAGCGCGGTATTTATAAATCTACCGATGGCGGCGCTACCTGGAAGAAGGTATTATACGTGGACGACAAGACCGGCTGCTCCGAGCTTTCGATGGATATGAATAACCCCCTGGTGCTCTATGCCGCCATGTGGGAGCACGGCCGCCTGCCCTGGAAGGTCATCAGCGGCGGCCCCGGCAGCGGGCTGTACAAATCGGTGGATGGGGGCGAGACCTGGGCCAAAATCCACAACGGACTGCCCGATGAACTGGGCAAAATGGCCATCGCCGTCTGCCGCTCCAATCCCGAGCGGGTCTATGCCCTCATCGAGAGCGACTCGGAGCAAGAAAAAGGCGGCTTGTTCGTCTCGACCAATGCCGGCCAGAGCTGGACGCGGGTATCCGACGACCACCGTCTGGTACAGCGTGCCTGGTACTATATCGAGGTTTTCGCCGACCCCCAAAACGAGCATACCGTTTACGTACTCAGCGCCCCCGCCCTGCGCTCCCTTGATGGCGGGCGCACCTGGGAAGACATCGATGGCCCTCACGGCGATTACCACGATTTGTGGATCAACCCCTATAATTCGAAGAATATGGCCATCGCCGACGATGGCGGGGTGAGCATCAGCCTCAACTTCGGCCGCACCTGGTCCACCCAGAGCAATATGCCCACCGCTCAGATCTACCGCATCAACGTGGATAATCAGTTCCCCTACCGCATCTACGGCGGGCAGCAGGACAATACCTCGGTGGTCATCTCCAGCCGGGAGTTCGGCAGCAGCGGCATCACCACCGCTAGCTGGGAAGCTTCGGCGGGCGGCGAGAGCGCCTTCCTGGCCTTCGACCCCGACGACCCGCGCTACGTGCTCGGCGGCAGCTACCTGGGCACCATCGAAGTGCTGGATACCCGTGCCAAAGCCAGCACCAACATCATGGCTGCCCCCATCCAATACCTGGCCCGCGACGCCAAGGACATGAAGTACCGCTTCAACTGGAACGCCCCCATCATCTGGTCGAAGCACGAACCGGGCACCTTTTACCACGCTGCCCAATACCTGCTGCGCACCCGCGATAAGGGCCTGAGCTGGGAAGAAGCCTCGCCCGACCTGACCCGCAACGAAAAAGAGAAACAAGGCAAAGGCGGCGGCCCTTACACCAACGAGGCCGTCGGCGCGGAAAACTACGGCACCATTAGTTATGTCCTGGAATCGCCCCACGAAAAGGGCCACCTCTGGGTGGCCAGCGACGATGGCTTGCTGCACCTGACCAAAGACGGCGGCACGACCTGGCAGAACGTCACCCCGGCCGGCTTGCCGGAATGCCTCATCAACGCCATCGAGGTATCGCCTCACGACCCGGCTACAGTCTATATCGCTACCACCCGCTACAAGTTTAACGACCATACGCCGGCCCTGTACAAGAGCACCGACTACGGCAAGACCTGGGCCAATATCAGCAAAGGCATCCCCCAGGGCGCATTCACCCGCGTGGTGCGCGAAGACGAGGTCCGCAAAGATTTGCTCTTCGCCGGTACCGAGACGGGCATCTATATCTCCTGGGATGGCGGCCGCAACTGGTCGCCCTTCCAACTCAACCTGCCCGTTACCCCCATCACCGATTTGCGGGTGCACCAAGGCAACCTCATCGCCGCCACTTCTGGCCGCTCGTTCTGGATACTGGATGATTTGAGCCTGCTGCGCCAATACCAGCCGGGCATCAGCGCCCTGCATTTGTTCGAGCCGGCCCCAGCTATGCTGGGCAACTGGCGCAGCGAGCTGGACCGGGCCAATCCCGATTTCACCGGCGCCCACCCCACCCGGGGCGTCAATCCGGCATCTGGGGCCGTGCTTTACTACCACTTACCCGACATGAAGGCGGACGAAGCGCTGGTGCTGGAAATCCGCGATGCCCAGGGGCAGCTGGTACGCACTTATAGCGCAAAGCCTGATTCGGCCTTCCAGAGCTACGATGGCGGCCCGCCAGCCGAAGCAGTGCTGCCCAAAGCCAAAGGGCTCAACCGCTTCGTCTGGGATTTGCGCTACCCCATCATGCCCGGCCTGCCCACCGCCTATATCGAAGCCAGCTACCGCGGTCATAAGGCTTCGCCTGGCAAGTATTCGGTCACGCTTAAAGCCGGCGATCATTCCGTCTCCGCTGTAGCGGAAATCCTGCCCAACCCGCTCTACCCGACTGACGCCAAGGCCTATCAGGAATACCACGAGCTGATGAGTGGCATGGAAGCCGAACTAACCCGCATGCACCACTTGGTGAATATGCTTGACGCTAAACGTGGCCAATTGGAAGCGCTGCTGGCCAAACTGGAAGGCGATGAGCGTCATGCTACCCTGCGCCAGGAAGGACAGGCCCTCGCCCAGCACCTCCGCGCCTGGGACGAGGACATGGTGCAGCGCAAGTCCAAAGCCTATGACGATGTGGAAAACTTCCCCAATAAGTTCACCGCCGAATATCTGTTTTTAATCAACCACGTGGAGAGCGACATCCCCCGCCCAAACCAGGCTTCGCACGACCGCCTGCAGGAACTGAACGCCGAATGGGCCCAACTGGAGGCCCGCGCCCGCGCTCTCCTGGAGCAGGATATCCCGGCCTTTAATGAGCGTGCCTGGCAGGCGGGGCTAGGGGCGGTGTGGAGGTAGTGGGGAGGACCAAGGCACAGGCCATATTAAAAGCAGCAAAAAGGAAGATGGTTTAATCTGAAACGGCAGCCGTTTCAGGTGACATCTCCACCCCCGAGCACCACCAAGCAGGTGGATGGTGTAATCTGAAACGGCGCAGCCAGCAAGCGTTTTCAGGTGACATCTCCACACCCGAGCACCGCCAAGCAGGTGGATGGTGTAATCTGAAAACGCGGGGCCAGCGCGCGCGCTTGAGATTACACCTGCCGCTTACCATGGTTTGGCTGTTGAGCGGCAGATGTCACCTCAAGCGCTTGAAACGGCGCAGCCCCGGATATCAGCGGGGCAAAT
>CAYSPJ010000136.1:0-6121 GCA_964432875.1 uncultured Phaeodactylibacter sp.
GCTCCAACTGCCAACTGCCAGACGTCCATAAGACCACCCCTACTGCCTACCGCCAACTGCCTACTTGCCTACTGCCAACTGCCTACTTGCCTACTGCCAACTGCTTACTTGCCTACTGCCAACTCCCCAAAACCAAATCCAGCCCTTATCAATGACCTTGCCTCATCACCTTATACGCATTGATCAAGCCATTGGTCGAGCTGTCATGGGTGTGGATGGGGGCATCATCCTGCAGTTCCGGCAAGATTTTCTTAGCCAGTTGTTTACCCAGCTCCACGCCCCACTGGTCGAAGCTGAAAATATTCCAGATGATGCCTTGCACAAATATTTTGTGCTCGTACATGGCAATCAGGCTGCCCAATGAGCGAGGCGTGATTTTTTGCAGCAGGATGGAATTGGTCGGCCGGTTGCCCTCAAACACTTTGAAGGGCAGCAGGCGTTCAATATCCGCTGCTGATTTCCCCTCCTGTTGCAGTTCAGCCCTGACCTCCTCCGGGCTTTTGCCCATCATGAGGGCCTCGGTCTGAGCAAAGAAATTAGACAACAAAATGGGGTGGTGCTCCCCAATAGGGTTGTGGCTGATGGCCGGGGCGATGAAGTCACAGGGTATCAGGCGGGTGCCCTGATGGATGAGCTGGTAGAAAGCATGTTGCCCGTTGGTCCCAGGTTCGCCCCAGATGATGGGGCCGGTCTGGTAGTTGACCCTCTTGCCATCGCGGCCCACGTACTTGCCATTGCTCTCCATATTGCCCTGCTGGAAGTAGGCGGCAAAACGGTGCAGATATTGATCATAAGGCAGGATCGCCTCCGATTCGGCACCGAAAAAATTGACATACCAGATGCCAATGAGCGCCAGGATGACGGGGATATTCTGCTCAAAAGGCGCCTCGCGGAAGTGCAGGTCCATCACATCGAAGCCCTCCAGCATGCGGCGGAAATAGGTAAAGCCGATGAGGCAAACCAATGGCAAGCCGATAGCGGAAGTCAGGGAGTAACGGCCGCCCACCCAATCCCAAAACTCGAACATATTGTGGGGGTCGATGCCAAAGGCTTTAACCCCTTTTTCGTTGGTAGAAGCCGCGACGAAATGCCGGGCGATATGCTGCTCGCTGCCTGCCGCCTGGAGGAACCACTGCCGGGCAGTGTGGGCGTTGGCCATCGTCTCTTGGGTAGTGAAGGTCTTTGAAGCGATGATAAAGAGCGTGCTTTCTGGCTTTACGCGACGCAGCGTTTCGGCAATATGCGTGCCGTCCACATTTGAGACAAAATGGGCGTTCATGCCCTCCTGCCAGTAAGGGCGCAAGGCTTCAGCTACCATAACCGGCCCCAAATCAGAGCCCCCGATGCCGATGTTGACGATATCCGTGATGCGCTGGCCCGTATAGCCCATCCATTCGCCAGAGAGGATTTTGTTGGAAAAAACTTCCATCTTATCCAGTACCCGGGCTACATCCGGCATGACATCCTGGCCGTCCACTATCACGGGCAGGCCGAGGCGGTTGCGCAAGGCGGTATGCAGCACGGCCCGCCCTTCGGTCTCGTTGATCAGCTCGCCACGGAACATCTGCTCGATGCTGTCGCCAAGCTTGCACTCTTGGGCTAGTTCCAGCAGCAGCTCTATGGTCTGCGGCGTAATGAGGTTTTTGGAATAGTCCAGCAGCAGGTCTTCAAAATTGATGGAAAAGCGCTCAAAGCGATTGAGGTCTTCGGCAAAGAGCGCTTTCAAATGGAGCCCTTTCAGGTCTTGATAATGCCCTTCGAGTTTTTTCCAGGCTTTGGTCTGGGTCGGGTTTTGTCTGTTTAACATCGCAGTTCTTTTTTATTCAAAGGTAGGCTGCAAAAGTAATAAAGCGCTGCGGATTGGTGAAAAAATTCCCGCCAGCACAGCTAACCCTCACCAATCCCTCTTCCCTTCCATCCGCTCCACATACTGCACTTCGCCCAGGCGTACCTTAATGGGCAGGCGAGCAGCTTTTTCTATTTTGACTTCCCATTTGCAGAAGATGCCGAGCTCTTCATAAACATAAGCCCGAGGCATGGCAGCAGGGGCCATCATCGAAGGGTTAGGAGCAGCAGGCAGCCCCTGGGGCAAAGCCGGCAGCGTAATCCATGCCGCTTGCCGTGGCGGTTTGGGATGATGATAGCGCAGCCCCGGCGATTGCGCCAGCAGCGGCAGGCTAGCGGTCATCAGCAACAGCAGCGCGGTAGATTTCAGAGCAGTATCAATCTTCATCTTGTTGTTTTTTTGCTTTGCGGCTGCCCGTATATAATAGGTATTGTTGAAACCGGCAATCCAGGCTGCCGTTATAAAGGGCGATTTTGCGCGAGGGGCGCAGGCCAAAGCGTTTCATGGCCTCCGCATTGGAGGAGATGACCCAGGCCTCATAACCCGCGAAAGCCTGCTTGAGCCGGTCGCCGATCATTTGATAAAAAGAGCCGATATCCTCATTGCCGATGCGCTCATCATAGGGCGGATTCATAATGATGAGGCCTTCTTCAGCAGGTGGCTCCAGGCGCTCAAAAGCCTTGCGATCTACAGAGACCTTGCCTTCCAGGTGGGCGGACAAAGCATTCTGCCGGGCAATCTTCATGGCCTGAAAATCTTTATCATAACCAAACAAGCCGTGGGCAAAAGGCTGTATCCGCTTGCGGGCTTCCTCCTGTAAATCCTGCCACAAATCGGCATCGTAATCGCGCCAGCGCTTAAAGCCAAAGGCGTCGCGGTTCAATTGTGGCGCCATATTGTGTGCGTAGGTCGCCGCCTCGATGAGGATAGTGCCAGAGCCACACATGGGGTCCACAAAAGCGCTGTCGCGCTGCCAGCCGGAAAGCAGGATCATCCCAGCTGCCAAAACTTCGTTGATAGGCGCCTCCAGGGCATCCACCCGGTAGCCGCGCTTGTGCAGCGACTGCCCAGAGCTGTCCAGCGATACCGTACATTCGTCTCCCTGGATGTGGATGTTGATGCGCAAAACAGGGTTTTTCAAATCCACGCTAGGCCGCCGGCCATACTCCTGCCGGAAACGGTCCACGATGGCATCCTTCGATTTCAACGCGACGTATTGCGAATGCGTAAAAATGGTTGAACTGACGGCAGCGTCGATCGCCAGGGTATCATCTACGCCCATATATTGGGCCCAGTTGATCTGCTTGACCATATTGTACAAGGCCTGCTCATCGCGCACTTTGAAGGAGCGGATGGGCAGCAGTACCCGCAAGGCGGTACGCAATTCCAGGTTGGCGCGGTAGAGCAGGCGCTTGTCCCCCTCAAAAGCCACTGCCCGGCTGAGCAGCTCGATCTGTTGCCCGCCCAGCTGGCGGATTTCCTCGGCCAATATTTCCTCCAGGCCAAACATGGTTTTTACTAATATCCTCATCATGTCATTTTTGAATTAGACGCAGATTGTAGGGTTGTGTTTTCTGGGGCCAGAGCCAGGCTTTTGGCTTGCCCCAACTCCGGGCCACGCGGATGCGGTATTGCCCAGGCGCCAGGCCAGCTGCCATCAAGGCCTGCTCAAAAGTACTCCGACGCCCTTGCATCAAGAAATCTTCTTCTCGCCAAAGTTCATATACCGCTCCCTTTTTACCAGCTTTGGTCATCCTGCCGTGGAGCCATACCTCCAGGCGGCAGCCCGGAAATTGCCCTACCGCCTGCCCGATCAGCCAAAGGTACTGATTTACTTGCTGTAGCTCGCCCTGGGCATCGTAGAAAAGGTGGGGCTCCCAGGCCTTGCCATCGGCGCTGAGCCGGGCCTGTTGCCCTTGGGCTGCCAGATAAGCATGCAATTCTTGCAAGCTTTCGAGCCGAGGTGCCTCCAACTTATCCAAGGGTACGCTAAAAGCAGCGGGCCAGCCACAATCAGCGGGGATCAAGGCCGAGGCATTATCCAACAATAAATTGCCGGGGTAGGGCGGCTCGGCGGCATTGCGGTAGAAAGCTTCCAGCACCAGATGCGTAAAGGCTTCTGAAGGCTGAAGCACCAGGTCGTGGCGCTCCCATTCGGCTGACTCGACGGGCGGGCTTTCCCAGAGCAGCTCATGGCGATCGCAGTGCTGATATCCACCCCAGACCCGCAAGCAGGCGGCCCCCGTATAATCCACCGGCTCCATACTATTATATAATCGGCGGTAGCTCATATAACGGCCAGAGCGGGCGGCATGGATTGAAAAACGATAGCAGAAGCCCGGCACCATCGGCACCTCCAAGCGCTGGCCAAGAGCCTCCCAGGCGCCGTTGTCGCGGACGACCATACCGACATAAGATTTCCCATGCTGCGGCAGAGCCGTCACGCCGAAATGGCCGCTGGGGTGGATATCGGGCGGGGTCTCTCCAGCTTTGCCGCAATCGAACCAGTCCCAAGGTGGCTTGGAATGCCGGGGGCGGTCTTCGAAAGAGGGGTTGCGCAGGAAAATCACCCCCTGTGCAGCTGATGCAATGGGCAGCAAGACCCATACCGTAATCCAGGCGCGCATCATCACGGTCAATTTGCTTTTCCGCGCAAACGGAGGTTGAATTGGAGGTCGCGTGCCGGCAGCAGCCAAGGCGCTTTGCGCTGGAGCTGGGGGCTGGCACCAATCGTAATTTTATAGCGGTAAGCTTCCAGGCCAGCGGCTTCCAGGGCCTCAACGGCCCCCTGCCGATACAGCTTCATTAGTTCGGGCTGATGATAAAATACCAGGTCGTGAAGATTGTCGGTGGGGTTTAATTGCTTGGGCAGAAATACTTCGAGCTTGAGCTTGGGAAATTGCGCCACCGCACGGCCGATCAGCCAAAGGTTGCGGTTGGTCATCATCATCTCTCCACTTTCGGACCGAAACAAATGGCGGCTTAGTTGCCCGCTAGCGGCATCGAATTTCACCAGTCCCGCTTGTTCGATCAAAAAAGCCTGCAAGGCCTCCGCGCTGGCAAGCGGGGGGGCTTCCAGCACGTCTAACTTCAGATTGGCCGTGCGGGGATTGCCACAATCGACCGGCAGGAGCGGCGAGGCGTTGTCCAGCAGCAGATTCCCGTTGTAGGGCAAGAGCGCATCGCCATCATAAAAAGCTTCCAGGATGAGATAGGTATAGGGCGCGCTGGGCTTCAGCACCATATCCAGGCGGGTCCAATCGACGAAAGGGATGGGCACCGTTTGCCAAAGCAGTTCCTCGCGCTCGCAGGGATAATAGCCCGCCCAAACCCGCAAGCGAACCGCCCCGGTATAGCTGGCAACCTCATTGGTCAGGCGGCTTAAGCTTTCAAATAGAGGCGAGCGAGCGGCGTGAATTGAAAAGGCGTAACAAGTACCTGGCGAAAATGGCACCGGCAGGGCTTGCCCCACAGATTCCCAGGTGCGGTTTTCCCGCACGACCATGCCGAGGTAAGAGCGCCCCTCATGTGGCGGGCTCACCACCCCAAACGCACCGGAAGGATGCGTATCTGCAGGCGACTCTCCTTCCTCTCCACAATCTTGCCAGCCGACGGGGACCTTGGAAACTTTGGGCACATCTTCAAAAGAAGGGTTGTTGAGCAAAATCGCCTCCTGCCCCACCAGCCAGAGCGGCAGCAGGAAGAGGGAGGACCAACAAAGAACATTTTTTATCATCGTAGATCGCGGTGGTTTACATAGCGCATTTGCCTAGGCCGACAAATATAGCGATCCAAACCAAACCTTTGAGGAAAAAGAACATAAATCCCGCGACACCGACGCGCTTAAGCCACAGTTTTGCCCGATTAACTGCCATGGAAAAACATGTTTTCTAAGCAAACAGCCGGGCAAGCGTAAAGTTGCCATGCCCCGGGTTTTCGTGCTAAAATCGCCTTGGCATTACCAGGATTAAGGCCCGATAACGTACTTTTGTACACGATTACATCATAGTTCCAAAAAAATGTCTCATGAACCGATTGCTACACCTCCTGCTCACCCTGGCCATTGCTACTCCTTTAGCTAGTCAGCCGGCCAGCCTATTGGCACGGCGGCTCTCCGTATCCCAGCCGATCGTCTCCTTCGGCAAGAACATCGACGTCTCCTCGATGGCAGCTGATGAATTGGGCAACCTTTACCTGTTGGGCTTCCACCGTGCCGATCTGCTGTTGGACGGCGAGCCGGCAAGCTGGCCCTATAGTGAAGCACAGACCGGCTTC
>CAYSPJ010000136.1:6221-13212 GCA_964432875.1 uncultured Phaeodactylibacter sp.
GGCTGCAAACCGATGGTGCCGGGCACGTTTATCTGGGTTTTTCCCATGTTGGCCCGGCCCTGCTTGGCGGCCAGTTTGAAACCCGCTTCTTCCAGCCCGAAGATGGCATCCTGAAGAGCGCCCTGGCCCGTTTTACACCCGATGGGCACTGCCAATGGGGTAACTCCTTCTTCTGCACCGACCCCGCGCTGGCGGTTGCCGCCGACGGCAGCGCCTACCTGGCCGCCGCCATCTTCCGCAATGAAATCTTCTTGTCGGAAACCCTCCGCCTGCAAGCGCCCGGGCCACATACGGCCAGCCTCTGGTTCAAGCTCGATGGCACGGGTAAAGCCGATTGGGGCAAGCTGCCCGCCAATATCGGCCAGCCCATGTCCAATACCAACCACAGCATCGCCATTGACGCAGAGCAATATATCTACGCTACCGCCACCTTCAACCACCCGATGGACTTCGGCGACGGCTGGACCTTGGACACTGGCTACGAATCGCCCAACTTCGATGCCCTGTATTTCGTTAAATTTGACAATATGGCTTCAACAGCGACCATCCAGCACGGCGCTCCGGCTCTTCCACTGGAAGTTTTCCCCAACCCCGCTCAAGGCTATGCCCAGCTCAATCTGCCCGAAGCAGCACAAGTGGAGTTATGGACGCTACAAGGCAGCCTGGCCCTGCGCCTCTCCCTCCCGGCCGGCATCCAGGCGCTGCCTCTTAATGGCCTGCCCGCCGGCACTTACCTGCTCCGGGCAGTGGCTGGAGGCCGGGTGCTAGCCGGCAGGCTCGTGGTGCTGTAAACCGCTTGGATCGGCTGGGCTGAAGAGCTGGCATGATAGGCCTAGGCAATCACCCACGACGCCATCGCCTTTACTCTATAAAAAGCGCGCATAGGCCGAATGCCGTTTGCTTTTTGTAACCTTTGCCCGTATATTTGTGTCTTATCGTAAGGAAAGCACCTTGCAACACCTTGGCTGGACATGACGAAAGAACAAACCGAAGACATATTAACCCGCCTAAAACGCGATGACCAATCGGCACTAAAAGACCTTTTTCAGTATCAATACCCAACTGTATGCCAGGCCATTTATCGCTTCGTACAAGACCAGGCCAGGGCTGAAGACCTGGCACAGGAATTGTTCCTGCGCTTTTGGGAAAAGCGCCACCACATCGAAGTCAATTCATCTCTGCCCGCCTATTTGCGCCGTATGGCGATCAATGAGGCTCTAGGCTACTTGCGCCGCCATAAGCATTATGAAGAGACGGAATTTGAACCTCAGTTTGAGCCAGGAACAGGCAGCAGCGCTGAAGAAAGCTACTTGCAAGGCGAATTAGAAGAACGCATCAAAGTAGCCATCGATACCCTCCCGCCCAAATGCCGGGCTGTTTTTCAGCTCAGCCGTTTTGAAGAGCTCACCTACAACGAAATCGCCAACCAAATGGGCATTTCCATCAAAACCGTAGAAAACCAGATGGGCAAGGCGCTCAAGCTGCTGCGCGAACGCCTGAAGGTATATCTGCATCAAAGTTGAATGATAAAAAAAATCTTGAGCCAGGTAGGGGTATGCCCAGCCAATGGCCATCATTACTAGCGGAAAGCATATTTATCAGATGGACAATACCAAATACCTGGATTTAATCGGGCGCTACCTGGCCGGCGAGTGCGAGGCTGCTGAAGCCGCAGCACTCCAGGAGTGGGTAGCCGCGCAACCCGCTAATCAAGCGCTCTTCGATGAGCTGTCCCAGTTGTGGCAGATGTCCAGCCTTTATGACGCCCCCCCCCTCCAGTTGGAATTAGAACAGGCTTGGGGTAAGTTGGAAAGCAAGCTGCCATCTTCGGCAGCCGATAATGGATTGCCTCTGGTACAACCCAGCGATGCCAGCATCATCCCGCTGCGGCGCTGGAGTGTTTTCCTGCGCTATGCCGCCGCACTAGCCTTGTTGTTGACAGCAGGCTATTGGCTATTCAGCCGTATGGGTGGCCAAGATGCAACTCAACTGGTGGTGTGGAGCACCGGCCCCGGCGAGCAGCTGTCTCACCAATTGCCAGACGGCAGCACGGTGGTTTTAAATGAAAATACCCGGCTAATTTATACCACCCCTTTCGAGGAGCGCCGCGTGCAATTGGCGGGCGAAGCTTTTTTTGAGGTGGCCCGGCAAAATGGTAAAACTTTCGCCATCGAAGCCGGGGGGGCTGCTACCACGGTTTTAGGCACCTCTTTCAACCTGCGGGCTTATCCCGATGAAGAAAAAGTAGAAGTCAGCGTCCGCAGCGGCAAGGTAGCCGTGGAGCAAATTGGCAAAGAAGCAAAGAAAGTACTGCTGCAAGCTGGGCAGGCCGCCGTTTATCATAAAAAAGAAGAGACCCTGGAAAAACGAGCCGCCCCCAATGCCGATGCCTGGAAAACCCAACAACTCGTTTTTGACCTGGCACGCCTGGAAGAAGTGCTGGAGGTGCTGCGCCGCTACTTCAAGGCCGAAATAAACGTGACTAGCCCGCAATTGCTGAATTGCCGCTTTCAAGGCGAGTTTATCCAGCCCGGCGGGGTGAAAGAAGTGCTGGAAGCCCTGGCTTTTACAATGGACTTAGAACTGCAGGAGCGCGACGGGGCCTACTGGCTCGATGGAGATGCCTCGCGCTGCAACTAATGTGACAACACCAAAGCAATGAAAAACACCAAGTTGTTATTCACCCTATTACTGGCAAGCTGGAGCTGGCACCTTGCAGCCCAGCCCCTCAACCAAAAAGTAACCATCCAGCGGAGCAATGAGCCTTTAGGGCAGGTGCTGGCGGGCATGAGCCAAGACTATGGCGTACGCTTTTCCTATAGCCCCGATTTCATCCCCTTGAAGCAACACGTCAGCCTAAATATAGTAGATGCGCCGCTGCGTGAGGCGATGGACCAAATCTGCGAGCAAGCGCCTGTGGCTTATGCCGCCAAGGGCGGGCAGATACTGCTCAAGCCAGACAAAAGCCGGGAACAGATCGGGCAATTGGAAACCTTGACGGGCAAGGTACGGCAAACCAGCCCGATTTACCCCGAACCGCTCGCACCAGGGATGAAAGCGGAACGGGAACGCCTGAAAAAAGAAGTGCCTACCATCAGCCCAAGCGAAGCGGTTAAGGTCATCAAGGGGCAAGGCTATAGCTATAAAGAAATCAAGCTAGATCCCTACCGCTTGCCCGTTCCGGAAGAAACCGCCCGGAAAGGCCAGGCAACTGATACCCGCCTGGCACAAGTGTCACTACTGCCTTTCCTCGGCACCAATACCCACCGCAGCAACGAGATCACCAATAAGGTCTCGGTCAACCTCCTATGGGGCACCAATGGCGGCGTGGACGGGGTGGAAGTCGGCGGCTTGCTCAACTCGGTCAAAAATGACGTGCAGGGGGTACAAGTAGCGGGCATCGGCAGCCTGGTCGGCGGCGAAGTGAAGGGCACCCAGGTCGGCGGTATTTTCAACATCAACCAGGGGCATACTGCCGGAGTACAAATAGCCGGCATGATCAACATCACTGAAGCCTCGGCTGCCGTACAAGCCGCCGGGCTGGGGAATATCGTGGGAGGCGCAGCTACCGGGGTACAAGCGGCTGGTGTGTTCAATATCACTGGCGGCGATGCTAAAGGCGTACAAGCCGCCGGCTTGTTCAACCACAGCGGCGGCGAGGTAAAGACGCAGTTCGCCACCCTGTTCAATGTAGCCCAAGGCGTCAAAGGCGGCCAAGCGAGCCTGTTGTTTAACAAAGGTAAAACCGTAGAGGGCTTCCAAGTTGGCTTGTTCAACTTCAGCGACACGATCAGCGGGCTGCCCATCGGCTTGCTTAGCATCGTGCGCCAGGGGTACAACCGCTTTGAATTGTCGGGGAGCGAACTGCTCTATGCCAATGCGGGGCTCAAGCTCGGCGCCTATTCCTTTTACAATATTTTCCACTTGGGTATGCGCTGGGACGAGACGCCCGCGGGCCGTACCGCCATGAGCTGGGGGCTGGGCTACGGCTTAGGCAGTGCCATCACCCTCAACCCCAGGCTAAGGCTGAACATTGAAGCTCTGGCTATACACCTCAATGAACAAGAGGCCTGGACCAGAGAGCTGAATCTGCTCAACCAATTGCGCTTCACGCTGGATTTCCATAAACCTGGCCGGCGCCGTAGCTTCTTTGTCGGCCCGGTGGCCAATCTCATGGTCTCCCGCCGCGCCGATGTCGATAGCGGCCAAATCGGTTCCCAGGTTTTTGTCCCCCCTTATACCCTGCTCGACAAAACGGGGGAAACGACCAGCACCAAGCTCTGGGTTGGCTTGCAGGCAGGCATCAGGCTCTAAAAGGTTAAAGGTTAAAGGTTAAAGGTTAAAGGTTAAAGGTTAAAGGTTAAAGGTTAAAGGCTAAAGGTTAAAGGCTAAAGGGGGGGAGAGCAACGTAAGGCTATAATAATCACTCGCGAATAAAAAAACATCATCATGAAAAAATTGATTTTCCTGGCATTATCGATGTGCTTGGCCCTGGCGGCTCAGGCACAACACGAAACCCTTTTTGGCAACTCCCGCGTCGTGGGCGGCTTTGGCGGCCCCATTATTGAATGGGGTTTAGGCAATAACCTGAGCACCTCCGTCGGCGGTGGCGGCGCACTCGTCATCGAAAACATCTTCCTCGGGGGTTATGGCATGGGGAGCATCGATTTCAGCTCCCTGATCGAAGATGAGCGCATCGACCAAATTGAACTGGGGCATGGCGGGCTCTGGCTGGGCTATACCCTGGCCCCCCACCGCCTGATGCACCTCTACACCAGCGCCCGCATCGGCTGGGGCGCCGTTGGCATTGATGTGACCTCCGGCTCTAATTTTCCCCGCAATACCGATAATGTCTTCGTGCTCACCCCGGAAATCGGCCTGGAGCTCAACGTCGCCCAGTGGTTCCGCGTTGCTGGCACGGTGGGCTACCGCTATGTGGACGGCGTCAATGAAAAACTCGGCTACTACAAAAGCGACGCTTTTAACGGCTACCTCGCTAACCTGACTTTCCGATTTGGATGGTTTGGATGGCACCGGAAATAAAGCAATTAGAGGTGAGGCTTGAGCAGTAGGGCGGCATAGCGCTACAATGCCCCTCACTCACCAACCCTGTATTCATCAAAATAAAAACAATCTCATCATGAAACAGAAACTTTGGATATTATCCAGCCTGTTGTTTACGCTGACTGCCAGCGGCTGCTTCTTCAATATCAATGATGACGACGGCATCGGCTGTCTGCGCGGGAGTGGGCCAACCGTGAGCGAAACGCTGAATCTGCCGGATTTCAACGGTATTGAACTGACTACATCTGCCGATGTCTTTATCACCCAAGGCCCCGTGCAGCAGGTCGTAGTAGAAGGCAAGGAAAACCTCATCCCCGAATTGAGCCGCGATGTCAGCGGCGGGGTATGGAAAATCGAATTTGACCGCAGCTGCGTGCGTAATGTCGGCGATATGCGTATTTTCATCACGATCCCGGACCTGGCCAGCCTGCGCATCAGCGGGTCCGGTGATGTCATCAGCGAAAATGTCATCCTCACCTCCAGCCTTGTCCTCAATATCTCCGGATCGGGGGATATCGACCTGGCCCTGGATGCGGAATTAATTGATGCTACGATCTCTGGCTCAGGTAAGATCATCCTGGAAGGCCTTGCTGATGTTGCCAAGTACCGCATCAGCGGCTCGGGGGACGTGCACGCTTTCAACCTGGCATGCCGTAACGCCGACGTCAACATCAGCGGCTCGGGCGACTGTGAGCTCTTCGTCAACGAATTCCTCAAAGTACGCATCAGCGGCTCGGGCGATGTCTTCTACAAGGGCGACCCCTCGGTTGATATCAACATCAGCGGCTCGGGGAAAGTGGTTAAAATCACTTGAACCCTCTGATCCTTTGAGATAACCTCTTCAAGAGGGCCATGAGTAAATGAAATACACCGGCGCCGGGCACTTTGCAAAGTGCCCGGCGCCGGTGTATTTGTAGACAAAATAATAATTTGCCATTCTAAACCATGGTATCGAATCTTTTCTCTAACTTTGCCGTTAAATTAGTGAGCACCAAAGTATTAAAGCCCTTGACGTATCCCGCCTAACCTCGTTTCGGGCAAGCAATAGCTTGTATTTGTTCATTATTAATTTTTTGGTTATCAAAGCGTTATCCATTCCAACCGAAAAGCGGCGCATCACATTCATCGATTTGCTGCGCGCATTTGCCATCCTGATGATGTTGCAAGGGCACTTCACGGATACCCTGCTCGATGTTGCTTACCGCGACCCCAATAACGTGATTTACAGCACTTGGCTTTTCATGCGGGGGCTGACGGCGCCAGTCTTCTTCTTCTCCAGCGGTTTGGTTTTTGTGTTCCTGCTTCTGCGCGATGGACGGCCATTCCGGCAGAACGAGCGAGTGCTCAAAGGCCTACGGCGCGGCCTGTCACTAATCGTGATTGGATACGTGCTGCGGATGAACTTCCCGGGCCTATTGCAGTTCAAGTTATACGATAACCTTTTCATGGTGGACGTGCTCCACTGCATTGGGATATCGATCTTGTCCCTGATTGGCTTGTACTTGCTCAGTCAGAGATTCCGGTTTTCTTATCCCATGCTGTTGGGTGCGCTTGGCTTGATCGTGTTTTTCATCGAACCCAGCCTAAAAGCCGCTAACTGGGATGCCTTCCCACTTATTTTGCGCAACTACTTTACTAAAGATTACGGCTCGGTGTTTACGCCCGTACCCTGGATAGGCTATGCGATGCTGGGCGGTGTGCTAGGCACGGTGCTCCATCGTCAGCCCTCACTTGCGTTTGGGCAATGGTTGCCCCTCCTGCTGTTAGCAGGCGGCTTCATTTTACATATCTATTCTGAAAAAATCCTGCTCGACTTATATCAGTTCACGGGCTTGCACAATTTTTACGCCCATGCCCACAACAATCACATCCTTTACCGCTTGGGGCACGTCTTCATTGCCGTAGCTTCCTTCGTCTGGATTGCACA
>CAYSPJ010000137.1:0-4820 GCA_964432875.1 uncultured Phaeodactylibacter sp.
GACCAAAACGGTGGGAACGGATTCCTCTTAAAAACGGCGCTATGCAACAGCCTAGCTGACACCTCACGCGCTCTACCCCACCATTCCCGCCAAAGCACCCCAAACCGGATCATTCGTGGGGAGCGGGGCAATAATTTCTTCCCACTCGCCAGAGATGGGATGGCGGAAGCGCAGCTTCCAGGCATGTAAGTGGATAGAACGGTCGGCGTTGCTGCGGCGGAAGCCGTATTTGACATCCCCTTTAATGGGGCAACCGATGGCCGCCAATTGTGCCCGTATCTGGTGGTGCCGACCGGTAGCCAGGCGGATTTCCAATAGGTGGTAGTGCTCGCTGCTACCCAGGCAGCGATAGGATAGCTCGGCCAGCTTGGCACCGGGCCGCTCCTCTTCCACCGCGACCGTGCGGTTTTGGCGGGCATCTTTGAGCAAAAAGTGGCGGAGTAAACCTTCCTCTGGCTCTGGTTTGTTGGCCACCGCTGCCAGGTAGGTTTTTTCTACCTGCCGCTCGCGAAACTGCTCGTTCAGGCTAACCAGGGCCCCCTTGGTTTTTGCAAACAAGGCGACGCCACTAGCCGGCCGGTCGAGCCGGTGGATAAGATGCAGGTTGGACTGGCAATAAATCTCTGCCAGATTGATCAGCGCTTTATCTCCGGTTTTATCCTCTTGTACCGGTATGCCAGCAGGCTTGTTGAAAGCGATGAACTGGTTGTTCTTGTAAAGAACGAGCTCGCTGATCCGGAAGGTTTCGTCACTCATGTCAATCTATTAATCTATTTCTTCGTAATCAATATATTCATCATCGGGGCCTGGCTGGTCGCGGCGGGGTGGCTCCTCCTTGGGGATGCGGCTGGTGCGCTCCGCTTCGCCCTTGTTTAAAGCGCTCGGCCCAAACGCCATCTTGTACACCAAATAGATGATCAAACTGAGAAAAACCCATTTTAATAACATAACACCTGATTTGAACTGAGGGGCCATCGTGCCGGGAATCGAGCTAGTAAAGCCTTCACCCCTAAACTGCTACGGCACCAGGCCCGAATAATTGCACAATAATCGGGAATCTTTCGGCCAAAACGTAACAGAAAGCCATTTGACTGCCTGGCATCAGCAATATTTTTTTACTTTTGCAGTCGGTTACCCCTTTAGCGGCTCTATATTGATATACAACCAGTTGAGGCCCGGGGATTATTTGTAATAACAATTTACAGCATTCAATGGGATCAATGAAACGCCTACACATCATCACCGGCTGGCTGGTCTTCGCAGTTGCGCTAGTGGTTTATTACTATTCGGTAGAACGCACTGGCAGCCTTTGGGACTGTGGAGAATTTATTCTAGGCGCCTATAAGCTGCAGGTCGTGCACCCGCCGGGAGCACCGATGTTTATGATTGCCGGAAGGATGTTCACCTGGGTAGCAGAGCTATTTTCAGATAACCCTGCGGATATCGCCTTTGCGGTCAACCTCATGTCGGCCATCTGTTCAGCATTTGCCGCTATGTTTATCGCTTGGGTTACCATCATTTTAGGCGGCCTGGCCCTGGTTGGGCGCGAAGGCGAGCTCGATGGCGCACAAACGATCGCCACCTCTGGTGCCGGCTTGGTTGCTGGCTTGTCGACCGCTTTTGCCACCTCGATTTGGTTTTCGGCGGTAGAAGGCGAAGTTTACGCCATGTCCACCTTCTTTACCGCCCTGACTTTGTGGGCGATGATGACCTGGTACCGCCTGCCAGATACCCAACAGGCGGACCGCTGGCTGCTCTTTACCGTATATGCCGCTGGCTTGTCCGTTGGCGTCCACTTGTTGAGCCTCCTCACCTTCCCGGCGCTGGCCCTGTTCTACTATTTCAAAAAATATCACGAGCACCACTGGAAAGGCATTATCCTTGCCGCTATCGTCGGCGTTTTAGTCATCGTCATCGTGCAGAGCCTCATCATCGTCGGCATCCCCAATCTGTGGGCCGCTCTGGAAATCTTCATGGTCAATAGCCTTGGCCTGCCCTTTCACAGCGGGTTGATCCCCACCTTGCTCATCGTTGGGGCCACTATTGTCATCTTGCTCATGTATGCACATGGCCAGATTGCCTCGTCAATCCCGCTTTATGTGATCGGCGGCATCGTGGCCCTGAGCGCGCTGGCCGTTGGCGACGGTGGAGCTTCGACCATACTGTTCCGCCTGGCTTTTGTAGGCTTACTGGGCTATGGCATCAAGATTATGATTGATAAGTACCAACGAGAGCTACAACTCTTCGTGCTGGGAATGGCCCTGGTCGTAATCGGCTTTTCAACTATCGGCGTTATCGTCGTGCGGGCTAATGCCAACCCGCCCATCAACATGAACGCGCCAGATGATGCCCTGCGCCTGCTGCCCTACCTCAACCGCGAGCAGTATGGCGAGCGGCCTTTGCTGTATGGGCCCCACTTCGACGGCAAGCCGATCGATACAGAAACCCAAGACCGCTACGGCCGCGTGGGCGATCGCTATGAAACTACCGACCTGAAGATTTCTTACGTCTATCGCAATTCGGATAAGATGCTCTTTCCGCGGATGGGCGATTATACGCAAGGGCGCCCGGCGCTCTACAAACGCTGGATGGGGCTGAACCCAGAAGGGCCGCTGCCCTCAGGGCGGCCCGACCAGGTGGATAATATCCGCTTCCTCTTCAACTACCAGTTGGGCTGGATGTACTGGCGCTACTTCATGTGGAACTTTGCCGGCCGGCAAAATGCCGAGCAGGGCTTCTACCCCTGGGACAAAGCCAATGGGCATTGGCTGTCAGGCATCCCGTTAATCGATAAATGGCGGCTTTACGATCAAAGCCAACTGCCAGAAGCCATGAAAAACGACCAAGGGCGCAACACCTACTATATGCTGCCCTTCCTCTTTGGTATCTTCGGCTTGTTTTTCCACTTCCGCAAACGCCGCCACAATGCCATCGGCTTATTGGCCCTCTTTGTGATTACCGGCATCGGCATCATCATCTATTCGAACCAACCACCCAATGAACCAAGGGAACGCGACTACGTCCTGGTCGGCTCCTTCTTCACCTATTGCATCTGGATAGGCATGGGCGTGTTGGCGATCTTCGATCTGTTGCGCAACCGCCTCCGACAGAGCGGGGCCGTCTCAGCCGTCGTCGCCTCACTGGTGGTACTCAGCGCACCACTACTGATGGGTACCCAAAATTTTGACGACCACAGCCGTCGACACCATACCGGGGCTCGCGACTATGCCACCAACTTCCTGGAAAGCTGTGCGCCTAATGCCATTATTTTCACTTATGGCGATAACGATACCTACCCCCTATGGTATGCTCAGGAGGTTGAAGGCATCCGTACCGATGTGCGGGTCGTCAACCTCAGCCTCATCGCCGTGGATTGGTATATCGATTTGCTGCGCCGCAAAGTCAATGACTCGCCGCCTATCGAGATGACTATCCCGCGCGAAGCCTACCGCGGCAAAAAGCGCAACCAGGTGTTCTACTACAACCCTTCTCAGGAAGACCGCCCGATGACCATTCAAAACTTCATCCGCTTCATCGGCGAAGACCACCCCTTACCGCTTTCTTCTGGCCGTGAAATTGAGAGCCATTTTACCACCAAGCAGGTCTTCATCCCCGTAAACCCGCAGGAAGTACTGGCCAATGGCGTGGTCAGTATGGCCGATACCGGGCGCATTGCAACGGCCATCCCTCTAAACTTGCAAGGCAAGGACTACCTCATCAAGGATGAGATCGCTATCCTCGACATCTTGGCCAGCAACCTCTGGAAGCGGCCGATATACTTTGCCGTGACTACCCGACAAGATAAGCTCTTCGGCATGGATGAATATATGCAACTGGAAGGGCTGGCCTTACGCATCATACCAGTCAGGTCGCCCGTCGACCGACAATATGGCATTATCGGCAGCGGTAGAGTCAATGCGGATGCCGTTTACAAAAACGTGATGGAGAAATTCCGCTGGGGCAATTTTGACCAGCATGAACTGTTTGTGGACCGCAGCTATGCCCCCAGCATCCAAAGCCACCAATTGAGCATCCGCCGGGCAGCCCTCCAGCTCGTCAGAGATGGAGATAAGGAGCGGGCGATGGAGCTCGTCGACAAGTACTTCGAGGCTTTCCCCAACATGAATTTCCCTTACGATTATCGGGCCTACTACATGATTTCCGTTTATCTACAGGCCGAGGACTACGAGCGGGCTAAGCCTCATCTCGAAATCCTGGCGCGGCAGACGGCTGATCATCTCCGCTTCTACAATTCATTGAGCGACCGCATTCTGGAATCCAGCTTTGAGACCGAATACATGCTGGCCATGCGCACCAAGGATGATATCATCGCCGCTGCCCGCAATTTTAAAGACGAAGCATTCGAAAAGGAAATGACGGAGCTCTTTGCTCCTTTCGATATCGAGGGCACTGAAAATATACCATTCGAACCATTCGAGCAAGATGAAGATTAAAACCATAGCGCTAGGCTGCGATCACGCTGGCTTTCCTTATAAAGCCAGCGTGGTTGCCCTGCTTCAATCCAAAGGCATTGAAGTGCTCGACTGCGGGGCATATTCTGCTGATTCGGTAGATTACCCAGACTTTGTCCACCCCGTGGCCCGCCAGGTCGAAGAAGGCACGGCTGATTTGGGAATCGTGATGTGCGGCAGCGGCAATGGAGTGGCCATGACGGCCAACAAACATCAGGGTATTCGGGCAGCTTTATGTTGGACTGAGGAGCTCGCCCGCCTGGCTCGCCAGCACAACAACGCTAATGTACTGGCCTTACCAGTGCGCTTTATCTCTGAGCGCGAAGCCTCGTCCATCAGCCAAGCCTT
>CAYSPJ010000137.1:4920-8544 GCA_964432875.1 uncultured Phaeodactylibacter sp.
GGTGAGTTATGAGCCAATTCTACCCCCCAGAAGAATTGACCCGCTCACTCTTTTAGGGGATCCAATGGGGGCCCCCAATCTTTTCTATTGCGCGAGCAACGCGCTAATTACCCCCCAGTATTAGCGACGTTGCTCACAACAATAGACTCTTCAGAACCCTAGTGGGTTCAAATCTCTTTAGCGGTAACGCAAGTGAGGTTTTGCCGTGCAAAAGCACGACCTAGCCTTGATTAAGGTTTGGTATGTAGATAGGAAATACTACAAGAAGTATAATTTCTCTCTCAGATAGCTCTCTTGGCGAAGGGCATTGGCTCCTTCTTTCAAATTCGACTGCAAAATACGATTTTTTTTAATAAATATCCAAACAAGCAGCTCGAAAATATGTTGAAAAAATCTGCCATGCTTACAGCAGCCTATTTTTTTGCCTGTTTTTTTATGCCTCTCTTGTCTTCTTTTACGCAGCCAACCCTATTATGTTACGTCATTTTGTCAGTTTTTTTTTCGTGGCACAGGGTTTGCCTCCTTCATTTCGCAAACAATTCAAACTAAACACGTTAGGCTATGCAAAAAGGTAGTATTTCTGTCCAGTCGGAGAATATATTCCCCATTATCAAAAAATTCCTTTACTCTGACCATGAGATTTTCCTCCGGGAACTGATTTCCAATGCCGTGGATGCCTCCATGAAACTCAAGGCGATGGCTTCCCGGGCTGAGGTTCAGGGCGAAGTTGGCGAGCTCAAAATCGAAGTGCTGCTCGACAAAGAAAACAAAACGCTGACGGTGCGCGACAACGGCATCGGCATGACGGAAGAAGAAGTTAAAAAATACCTCAACCAGGTGGCTTTCTCCAGCGCCCAGGAGTTTCTGGAGAAATACAAAAACGAGGCCTCCGTAATCGGCAATTTCGGCCTGGGCTTCTATTCTTCTTTTATGGTGGCCGACAAGGTAGAGGTCTTGACTAAATCGCACCAGCAGGACGCCCCCGGCGTGTTTTGGGCCTGCGAAGGAGACCCGGAATATAGCCTGGAAGAAAACGGTAAGACCGAACGCGGCACCGACGTCGTGCTGTATATCAATGAAGACAACAAAGAGTTTCTGGAGGAAGGCCGCATCCGGCAATTGCTGGAGAAGTATTGTAAATTCCTGCCCATCCCTATCAAATTTGGCACCCGGCAAGAAACCATCCGTGAAGGCGAAGGCGAGGAGGCTACTGAAAAACAGGTCGAAGTTGACAACATCATCAACAACACCAAGCCCGCCTGGCGCCGCCAGCCCTCAGAACTCACCGACGAAGATTATAAAGCCTTCTACGACGAGCTCTACCCCTTCAGCCCCGCGCCGCTTTTTTGGATTCATCTTAATATAGATTATCCCTTCAACCTCACCGGCATCCTCTATTTCCCGAAGTTGGGCAATAACTTCGAAGTCCAGAAAAACAAAATCCAGCTTTACAGCAATCAGGTCTATGTGACGGACAACGTAAAGGAGATCGTACCGGAATTCCTGACCCTGCTGCACGGTGTAATCGACTCCCCGGATATCCCGCTCAACGTCTCGCGCAGCTACTTGCAAGGCGATAGCAACGTCCGCAAAATCACTGGTTACATTACCCGCAAGGTGGCCGATAAGCTCAACGAGCTCTTCAAGCAGGATCGGGAGGCTTTCGAAGCAAAGTGGAACGATTTGGGCGTCTTTATCAAATATGGCCTCATCTCCGATGAGAAGTTCTACGAGCGCGCGCTGCCCTTCACCCTGCTGCGCAACACTGACGGCGATTACCTTCAAATCGAGGAGTACCGCGACAAGGTGAAAGAAAACCAAACCGACAAGCACGGTAAAATCATCCTGCTCTACACCAATGATCCCGAAGGGCACGATGGCTTCATCAGCTCCGCCAAAGCTAAAGGCTATGATGTGGTCGCTTTTGACAACATCATCGACAATCACTTTATGCAGCACTTGGAGTATAAGCTGGGCAACGTCTCTTTCGTGCGTGTAGATTCCGATACCATCGAAAACCTGGTGCAAAAAGACGAGAAGCTCGAATCAGTACTCAGCGAAGGCCAGCAGCAAGAGGTCAAGGCTTTGTTCGAGAAGCTGCCCTTGGATGCCGGCGGCACCGTAGTGGCTAGGGCGCTGTCGCCGGAGGGCATGCCAGTGGTCATCACCCGCCCGGAATTTATGCGCCGCATGAAGGAAATGCAACTGCTGCAAGGTATGCAATTCGGTGAGATGCCAGATATGTACAACCTCGTGGTCAATACCAACCATCCGCTCATTGCCACGAAGCTGATTGAAGAAAAAGATGAGGCCAAGCAGCTCGAACTGGCGGAGTACCTCGTCAAATTGGCCCTGCTCAACCAGAATATGCTGCGCGGCAGCAAGCTGACCGACTTCATCAACCGCAGTTTGGATTTTTTGAAAAACTAAGGAAAAAGCCATTTGTTTTGCCATTTGCCAGGCATGGCGTATATTTAGTGGCAAAAAACAGATGGAAAAGAACCACCTAGATCGCCGGCAATGGCTGCGCACCGCAGGCCTTGCCGGCGCTTTTTCTTTCCTGGGCGGATGGCCTGCCCTGGCAGAAACCGTAACCGACGATGCTTTCGGGCCACAAAATGCTTCCGGACCGGGCCAGCTGGCGCGCCTGAGTTCGAATGAAAATCCTTTTGGCCCCTCACCCAAAGTGCGCGAGGCGATGGTGAAATCCTTTGACGAGGCTTGCCGCTACCCCCATGCTTACACCCAGGGGCTACTCAAGCTCCTCGCGCAGAAGGAGGGCGTACCCACTGACCACATCGTCCTCACTGCTGGCTCTATTGAGGGGCTGCGTATTAGCGGGCTGGCTTATAGTTGGCAGGGGGGCGAGGTGGTGGCTGCCGAACCCACCTTCCTGGCGCTGCTCACCTACGCCGAGTCTTTTGGCGCTCACATCCACCGCGTACCGCTGGATGAGCTGCTGCGTCATGATTTGGAGGCGATGGAACGGCGCATTACTTCACACACCCGCCTGGTCTTTATCTGCAACCCCAACAACCCCACCGGCACCATCCTCCCTGCTGCTCAACTCCGGGACTTTTGCGCCTCGGTTTCCCGCCGCACTATCGTATTCAGCGACGAGGCTTACTACGATTATGTAGAGGAACCGGGCTATCCTTCCATGGTCGAATTAGTTAAAGCGGGCATGAACGTCATCGTGAGCCGCACCTTCTCCAAAGTTTACGGGCTGGCGGGCATGAGGATCGGCTACCTCGTAGCCCGGCCAGATATCGCTGCACGCCTGCAACAAACCCGGGCCGCTTACAATAATATCGCGGGGCTATACGCTGCGCAGGCAGCCTTGCAAGACCAGGAGTTTTACCGCTATAGCCTTCAGAAAAATGCCGAGTCTCGCCAAATGATCTACGATACCCTCGACGAGCTAGGCCTGCGTTACGTGCGCTCCCATGCCAACTTTGTCTTCTTCGAAAGCGGCAGAGATATCTCCAGCCTGATGGGGGCCATGGAGCAGGAAGGCGTCCGCATCGGGCGCCCCTTCCCACCGCTAAGGCAATGGTGCCGCATCAGCACTGGCACGATGGAAGACACGGCGCTCTTCTGCCAAGGGCTCAAAAGAGTGGTGGG
>CAYSPJ010000137.1:8644-13189 GCA_964432875.1 uncultured Phaeodactylibacter sp.
GGTACACACCCCAATTCCACTTGTTGTTGCCACATCTGCGCCCAGATCTGCGCGCTGTCATTGATGTGGCGCATCACCGGCGATTGGGTGCGGATGATGGCGCCGGTGTTGAGTATGCGCCCAATGGCCGCTTTTACTTCATCGGTCTGCAACTCGGCAGGGTGATTGAAGTGAGCCATGATGGCCAGGTGTAGCCCAGCTGTTTTCACTTCCTCAAACAACCGCAATAAATCATCGGCATCCTCATCGGTGGTGAAGCGTTGTGGCCAGTAGCCCAGGGCTTTGGTGCCGAGGCGGATGGTACGCAAATGGGGGATATCGGCCTGCAGCAGTGCTTCGATATAGCTGCGCAACAATTTTGTCTTCATGATGAGCGGATCGCCGCCGGTGAAGAGGATATCGGTGATTTGAGGGTTGGCCCGGAGGTATTTGACCACCAGTTCTATATCCCGCATGGCGAACTTCAGTTCATTCATGCCCACAAACTGGGGCCAGCGGAAACAAAAGGTGCAGTAAGCATGGCAGGTCTGCCCTTGGCTGGGGAAAAACAACATCGTCTCGCGGTACTTGTGCTGGATGCCCGTGAGGGCTACGCCCTCTATACTGGGCACATTCTGCGATAATTGCCCGGCAGGGTGAGGGTTGAGCTCCATTCTGATCTTATTGGCGATTAGCTTCTGCTCCGCTTTGCTGGCCCCGCTCAAAATAGCACTCGCCATTTCATCGAAATGCTCGGGGCTAAGCATGTCTTTTTGGGGGAAAGTAAGGATGTAAATCGGGTCATCCCGGAAGTTATCCCAATCGACGAGCTGTTCCGTGACGTAGTTGTTGGATTTGAAGGGCAAAACTTGACCAACTACTTCGATTTCGAATAACTCCTCTTGGCTGAGGCGGTGCTGTACCTGGGGGATTTCACGGAAGTTTCTAAGCGTGAAGGGCAAATACTTTTTCATGGCTTTCGTATTTCGATATTATAAGAATTAAATTGCTCCAGAGCGAAGCATTAGCTACAAGGCTTTTATCGCTGGAACATAGTGCGTTCCAGGACACCCCACTATGTACAGGGGCCTGCCTATGAGGAGGCAGCTCGGCAACAATTGGCTTTTAGGCTGATAATCCAAACAGGATTTTGTAAAGATAAGGGAAATTCTATTAAAAAAACAGCTTGCTGGGAAAAATGGTTCTGCCAAGAGAATGGCAGGTCATTGTAAAAGAAAAGCGCCGAAATTTTATTTCGGCGCTTTTCTTTCTATCAGAAGGAATGAATGCAGCTAGAAATCTCTTTCGTCATCATCACCCCCATAATCATCATCGTCGTCGTCGTCGTCCATACCGCCGAGGAGCAGATCGTCGTCCTGTTCATCAATAGTATCGTCGTCTTCACCCAGTTCATCGAGGCTGACCATGGTTTTTTCCAGGTTTTCAGCATCCTCATCATAGAAATCATCGAGGCTGAACTCTTCATCGTCATCGTCGAAGGTTTCGGGCTTGGGAGGAGCTGGCTTCGCTGGCGATTTGCGGATTACCCGGGTAATCACCTTTTTAGTTGAGCTAGGTGTAGGTGCTGCCGGCCGCTCGGGAGGCGGGGGCTTGCGTTCGGGAGCTGCCTGGCTTTGTTCTTGTGTTTTAGCCAGCAGGCTCTTCGTAGTGGTAGGGACGGCCAGCAGCCGTTTTTTATCAATGAGCTCGCCGGTAACCGTACAGATGCCGTAGGTTTTATTACGGATCCTGATTAAGGCATTCTCCAGGTCTTTGATATACCTGCGCTGGCGGATGGCCATGTTGTTCAGCATTTCAACATCATTGTTGATACTGCTGTCGTCCATCCAATCCCCTCCATGTTCATCGCTGGTATTCTCCGTTATCTCCAGGATTTGCTCCTGCAGAGAGCGCAATTGTTCACGGGCATTTTCTAATTTCTTTTCGATTAGTGCCTTGAAATCAGCGAGCTCCTCGTCTGAATACCTGACAACAGAGTTTGACATTCCTGACTTTTTGATGGTTTAATGAAACAAGCGGCAAAATAAACCATTAAATCTGAAAAAAACCTGAAAAGGAGAAAAAAAAACCTTTATTCATTTTAAATGAGCTTGGCAAAACAACAAATTTTCCACTATTTATTTGGACACACCCCCGATAGACAGCCTAACAATTCATAATGGCAGCAGAAAATCAGCAATTATTTTTTAGTATTCAACCCTTCATTGATTGAGATCAACCCTTCGCCCGGGCTGTTTGGCCGAAAAGCTGCTTCAAGTGTTGAAAATGCAAGAAAGTGCGGGTAATTTTGCGGAGGTCAATCTGCCGTCGCCAAATTGCGTCCGCACTTTTGGCATTAAAGTAAAAACATCAAAACCAAAATAAAAAAGCCTATGACTGTCACGAGCAAATTGTTAAAGAAGAGCATCAGTTTGATGCAGCAATTTGACCCGCTGAAGGCCTCGCCTGCCCAGATTCAGCAGCGCAGCCTGCAAGGGCTCTTACGCCGGGCAGAAGATACTGACTTTGGGAATTACTACGCCTTCCCGGCCATTGCCGCAGCGCCAAACCCAGTAGAAGCCTTCCAGCAACAAGTCCCTATCCATGATTATGGGCTATTGTTTGAACACTGGTGGAGCCGTACTCTGGCTGGCGAAGCGGATGTATGCTGGCCCGGTAAGGCCCAATACTTTGCACTCAGCTCTGGCACCTCTGAAGCGGCCAGCAAGTATATCCCTATTACGACTGACATCCAGCGCAGCATGCGTTGGGCAGCTTTCCGCATGTTTTCCTGCCTGCCCAAGTACAACCTTCCGCCCAGCTTTTACACCAAAGAATGGTTGATGATTGGCGGCAGCGCTTCCTTACAAGACAAAGGACACTACTATGCCGGCGACCTCAGCGGCATCAACGCCCGCAACCCGCCAGCCTGGATTAAGGGTTACTATCGCCCCGGCACAAACATCGCCATGCTGAAAAACTGGGATGAGCGCACCGAGGCCATCGCCCGCATGGCCCCGAAATGGGATATCAGCACCCTGACCGGTATTCCCAGCTGGGTGCAGCTCACACTGGAGCGCATCATTGAATTTCATAAACTGGACAACATCCACGAGCTCTGGCCCAACTTGCAGGTATTCGTCACTGGCGGCACTGCTTTTGAGCCCTACCGCAAAAGCTTTGAAGAACTGCTTGCCCGTCCGCTGATTTATCAGGATTCCTATCTGGCTTCCGAGGGCTTCATCGCCTTCCAGTCGCGCCCCGGCACCTCGGCGATGCGCCTACAGCTCAATAATGGCATCTTTTTCGAGTTCGTCCCCTTCACCGAAGAAAATTTCGATGAAGAAGGCTGCTTACGCCCTCAAGCCCGCGCTTTGTCTATCGGTGAAGTAGAAGAAGGTATCGACTATGCCCTGCTCATCAGCACCTGCGCTGGTGCCTGGCGTTATCTCATCGGCGATACAGTCCGCTTTACCGACAAGGACCGCTCGGAAATCATCATCACCGGCCGCACCAAACACTTCCTGAGCATCTGCGGTGAACACCTTTCGGTTGACAACATGAACCAGGCTATCAGCCAGGTTGAGGACATCCTAAACGTCAAAATCAAAGAATTTACCGTCTGCGGCGTCAAGTCTGGCACCCATTTTGCCCATAAATGGTACATAGGCTGCCAGCCGCTGGCAGATGAAAACCTGCTGGCCAAAACCCTTGATGAGCAACTCATGCTTGTCAATGACGACTATGCCGCCGAGCGTTCGGCCATGCTCCGCGCCCCAGAAGTAGTGGTACTGGCGCCAGAGGCATTCTACGACTGGCAGCGCCACAAAGGCAAGATGAATGGGCAGAGCAAGTTTCCCCGCGTCATGAAAGGGGGGCAGTTTGCCGAATGGGAAGCTTTTGCTGCGACAAAACACTGAGCAATGGAATTAATCTGGCAAGGGGCCCTGCTAGGGCTGAGTCTAAGCATACTGGCAGGTCCCATGCTATTCATCCTCATCCAGCTGGGCATGGAGCACGGCTTCCGCGCCGGTGCCATGGCTGGTGCCGGCGTATGGGCCAGTGACCTGCTCTACGTGCTGGGGGCCTACTACGGCATAGCCTACTTGATGCAGGTCACTCAGCTACAGGGCTTTAAATTATGGGCTAGCCTGATGGGCGGCCTGGTACTCATCATTATTGGGCTGACGACAATCTTTGGCCGCCCAGCCCAACCTCCTCAGAGCGGCCGCCAGGCAAAACCCACCAACTGGCTCGGCTTGTGGGTGCAAGGATTCCTTATCAACACCATCAATCCATTCACTGCTTTCTTCTGGATTGGCGTCATGGCTACCGTCTCCGCTGGGGGGGCCTTACCCCCAACTAGGGCCGCCCTCTTTTTTGGTAGTATCATTGGCGTCATCATCTTCACCGACCTGCTGAAAGTGTTGCTCGCTAAACGCATTAAAAACTGGATGACCTACAGCTATCTATTGCTGATGCGCCGCATATCCGGCACTGCTCTGGTCCTGTTTGGAGTCTTGTTGATGGTCAGAGGCTGGTGGGCTGATGGGCTGGTCAGCTGAT
>CAYSPJ010000138.1:0-12869 GCA_964432875.1 uncultured Phaeodactylibacter sp.
GCCCAATGGCGCGTCTCTTACTTTTGGGATAAAGACAAGGACGAAACATCGAAATTCAATGGCTACACCTTTGCCTTCAAAGCAGGTGGGGCTTTCGAAGCTACCCAAAACGGCACGGTGACCACGGGTACCTGGGAAGTTCGCAACAGCAGCAGCAGCCAAAAACTCGTCATCCGCATTGGCACCGGCAAGCCACTAATCGAACTGGATGATGACTGGATTATCCTGGAAATGAACGATCAGGAAATCCGCTTACGCGACGACAATACGGAGCATCTGGAAGAGTTGCATTTTAGAGCTATTTAGTGTCTGTCTTTATAGTCCGATAGCTGCGTTACGCTCGGCCCCAAAATCCTCATTTACCGCCAGTAAACTCCGGTTTTGGGGCCTTCGCAAGCCTTGCTCTCGAACTCTAAAGCTCAGACACTCGACTAAATTGACAGATACTAGGGGCTGTCCTTATAGCCCGCTAGCTGCGTTACCGCTATTCAGGCACTATTCAGCCCAATCAAGGCAGCAACTCAAACAGCGCGTAAGAACCCTGGCTGATGACGCGCCCGGTAAAGCCTGGCTTGGCTTGCATGGCTTTATCTCCGATACGTATGCTACCCCCGCTAGGGTCTTCGACCAAGTTATCACTATACACAAGTTGCGCTTTAGAAGACTGTAGGAGCAAGCCCAGGAATTCCTGGGCTTTCCTCCTCAAGCTCTGCTCTGGAGTACGGTCTATACTGCCCGTATTCAAATCGTAAAGGATGTAACGAAAGCCATTGTCTATCAGGATTTGCAGGAAGTCTTCTTTATTATCCAGCTGAGCGCCTATTTGACCATAATGCTCCAATTGATTGTCTTCCAATACCCGCTGGTCATTAAACTGGATGTGATAGTTGAAGAATGTCCCCACGCGATAGACCAAGTCTTGCGGTTGGGTATTGAGCGCACCGATGCTTTCCCCCATGAGCGGGATGAAATAGGCATAAGTTTGTTCTTTAGGTTGGTACTGGGTGGCATATTTGATGAATGGGGACTGAAACAATTTCCACCGGTTGCCCTCTGCCTGGGTCGGATTGAGAAACCGTAGCGACAAAGACAAAAGCAGATAGAGCCCCATAATGCTCCAGAGCCAATAACGAGAATAGCCGGCCATGGCTCTGCCCAATAACTTCTCAGGGTAGCGCAAGAAGTAGGCAATAAAGACCAGCGACAGGGCCAAAGCCGGAAAAGCATACCATACAATAGCGTTCCCCAGCAAGGCCCAGAAGAAAGCGAAAGCAAAGGTAAAAGCCAGCATCCCCTTAATGTTGCTCGTCATGGGTTCAAGACGTTCTTTCAAGAGGTAGTAAACGCAGGCAGCGGCGGCCAGTAAAAAGCCAAAGATATAAATGAAAGACAAGCCAGCCCCCCATTCGTATAGCCCTCGCATAGAAAGCCCTAAGCGGAGGAAGCTTATCTGCAAAAAGGTGAAAACTTTGCCTAAAGGAATGGCAAGCGCCCCTTGGTGAAGCCCTAAACCTTGAGCGATAGCCCCTCGCACAACGCCTTCCTCTGGCGTGTTATAAACCGCATAAAGTGAATAAACTGAAAATGCCCAGGCTATAAGTAATACCCCCAACAAAAGAAGATTCCGCCAAAGCCATCGTTGTGAAAACAGCAGCATTACAAAGACAAGCAGGAACAAAAAGCCGATATCTACAAATGAAGACAAGATGACATTCGTGTTCATCGTCAGGTCATAGGGTAGCGATAAGTAGAGAGGCAGGCCAGCCTCGTAGCCGATATACCGCTTGATCTCCTCGCGTTGCCCCCCCGATAGAGAGACAGGTGCTGCAGCGGCTGCCTGGTTGGCAGACAACTTCCCTTCCAGCTGCGCCCTCTGGGGCTCAGTAAGTATCTCACGGATGGTTTTTTCGCGGAGCTGCCCTACTTTGCGTTTTCTTTCTTCTGCACTCAAGCCTTTGAACTCAAAACCAGAAAAGAGCTGTATCATGGCTTCGGATTGAGCAGCGCTCAATACTACCCCCTTTTTGCCCAGGTTTTTCACCATTAATTCATAGGCCTTTGCTTCGTCAGTGACTGGTAGCTTACCCGCTTGGCTACGGTCGGGCGCTGCTGCTTTGCCCTTGACGATATCCTGCTGTTCTGCCGTCAATGCCCGGGAGATTACCTCATCGCGAGCCTTATAGGTATCCGCCCGCTGTTCAAGAAGTGTCTTGTTTTTGAAATCATATCCATCAATAATGACCTTGACCTGCTTCAACTGCTCCTGTGTAAGGATGATATTTTGCTCCCCAAATACACGGAGCATATTCTCTAGTAAATTTTCGCCTTTTATCTGCTTCCAACCGATGATGATCTGGGGGGTAGGCAATACTCCCTGAGCGATGGATAGCAGGTTAAATTTGCCATTTTCATAGAGGTGCTTCCCTGCCCAAGGCGCGAAAGATAGCCCCATAAAACAGCCAAACAGACCCAGGTTGCGGACAATGGGCTTCAGCACCTGAAGACCCCCACGCAGCCCCCAAGCCAACAGCAGCAGCCCTGGCACAGCACAAACCGCAGCAAAACCCAGTGGGCTAACCCCCTCTAGATCGAGGTAACCATAGCGGTAGATGCCCAGCATAAAAAATGAGGACAACAACAAACCCAATGCGCCCGCTGCTGCCTTACTACCTGCTTTTTGATAGGTGGCATAAACCACTACCGCATATACCGTAATCAGCCCGATGTACTTGATGCCGAAGGCATAGCCAGCCAGCCAGCCAGCCAGCGCCCAAATCAGCGTATGCTCCCTGACAACCCACTTGCCAAGCTGAAAGAGCGGTTGCTTTTCGGGCAGCGTTTTTTTCCCTGCTAAACGCAGCGGGTATTCCAGTAGCAACAATAAGATGCTCAGGGTGATGAAAAGAAATCCCAAATCAATTTTTTCATCGTACAGCAAGTGATAGCTGACCGCCGGGTTGAGGTAAAAAGCCAAGGTGACCAGCCAGGACAGCCCCCGGCTGAAAAACAGGCGGCTGATGCGGTACAGGGCAAACAAGCAGAAGAAAACAGCGAAGTGCGAAAATATGATTGAAACGGACTCCATCCCAAACATCAGCTCCCCCAGGCTCATAAATACAGGCCAGTTGAAAGCCTGTCCGCCTTGAGGCAAAGCGTGATAGCTTGCGATCAGATGAGTAGTATTCATGTATAAACCAGCCCCGTCAAAGCCTATGGGGAAGGCTTTGATAGCCGTGATATTGGCGACGGCAGTAGCTGCCAGGATCAGAAAAACGGGGATGGTAGCAGTTATGCCTCCTTGAGCCTGGGCAACGCGCAGGGGCCGCCACAACAGGTCATAAACAAACCCCCAGGCAGCCCGGCGCTGCCAAGCCAATATCCCTAGAGCTAGGGGCCACAGCAGCCAAGCGTACAGCAGCCCGGCAAGCCCTAGCAGCACCAGTACCAAGCCTAAAATACTCAAGCCTGCTGCCAAGCTCAACACTTTGATCGAATCCCGGCTATACCAGATGCCCAGATGCCGTACGAGTAGATTGCCCAAGGCGAAATGCAGCACCACGACCAAAAAAAAGGCGGCGTGCAAATAGAGGTTGAAGCCCAGGAAGTAAGCCAGCTGCTCAGCGATATTGCTACCAGAAAGCCCGTATTTACTCGCGGATATACCCATTGCTACTAGCTGCAACAGCATAACAAAGCCATAGAGCATCAAGCCATTCACCTGCCTGCCGCTTTTTCCCCGATAGAGCCAAAAAAACGCCAGTCCACATAAAACTAGTAGCGATGCGGCCATGCTCAGATTGGGGAATCGCCCCAACGCCTCAGAGTAATACGGATGATAAGCCCAGTATGAAACCAACAACAACATTGTAAAAATCAAAGAAAACCCCATCAGAAACCAGCGATTGGCATGGGAGGAGATCGTATTCTGGTTCATAAGGCTAGTTTGCTTGAGCTTTTTGCTTCAAAAAGGTTGCAAGTTAAATCCTGTTTACGTCATTTCAGCGCTGATGTTTCATCTGTTTTGTTCCGTTCTTTTTATTTTTTGGCTCCCTATCCAAATTTGTATTGTTACGTAGCTTGCAAAAGCTTTCTGATCGGGGCTGAAACCTTATACCTAAGCCACCGTAAACAAAACAATGATTAGTCAAGCACAGCAACATCAAGAAAAACAGAATGAAATGCAGGAAGGCGTATTCATGCCGGCTAAAACAGCATCCCCCAACTCCACGTACAGCCTAATCAGACCTATTGAACTGTTGCAACTGCTGCTTAGCTTGCTGCTCATCGGATTATTGGTCTATTTTTTCCATCTCGAAATGGAAATACGCCTCATCGGTATCATGGCGGTAATCATCCCGGGCTTCGCCCTCTATGCCATCATACCCCTAAGGTGGCGCTTGCCTTTTTTGTTCCTGCTAAACCTTGCGGCTATGCTGCGCCTGTTAGGGCCAGTAGACGGCAGCATACTGGCCATTTTGGGGCTGGGGTTATTTGGGCTGGCAAACCTGCCGATAAGAGTGGGTTATCGCATTGGCTTAGCGTTAACAGCCGGGACAATCCTGGCCTTTTTCCAGGCGGGCTGGTTACCCTTTGTACACAGCAAAACTATCCTACCGATACTGGGGTCCATGTTTATGTTTCGCATGATTTTGTACCTCTACGAGATGCCGTTTGAAAAGCAGCCGGCCAGTTTCTGGAAAAAGCTCAACTATTTCTTTTTGCTGCCCAACCTGATATTCCTCATCTTCCCCGTAGTGGATTACAGCACCTTTGTGCGCAATTATTACTCCCGCCCCGCTTTTGAAACCTACCGCCGGGGCGTAATGATGATGGCCAACGGCGTCTTTCACCTCCTGCTCTACCGCCTGATCTACTACTACCTTATGCCGCCGCCCAGCAATGTGCAGGATACCATCGGCCTCTTGCAGTTTGTGGCAACTTCTTATGCTTTGATCGTGCGCTTGGCAGGCATCTTCCACTTCTCAGCCGGGGTGATTTGCTTGTTTGGCTTCAAGCTGCCACCTGCTTTTGAGCACTACTTTTTTGCCAATAGCTTCAGCGATTTGTGGCGGCGTATCAACATTTACTGGCGCGACTTTGTGACCAAGGTCTTCTATTTCCCGATATACTTTCGCCTGAAACGCTATGGGCCTATCTGCGGGCTGGTACTTTCTGTACTCATCGTCTTTGCCATCAATTGGTTCTTACACGGCTACCAATGGTTTTGGATCCGGGGCACTTTCCCTTTGACCTTTCAAGACATGGCATTCTGGGGTCTACTAGGCATTGCGGTTGCCGCCAATTCGGTACTGCAGGCCAGGCGCCGCACTGTCCCGCCGCCGCGGGGCCGCTTCTCCCACCCCTATGCCTGGCGCAATGCCTTCAGCGTTATTGGGGTTTTTAGTTTTATGTCTGTTTTATGGTCTTTCTGGACTAGCAACTCGGCAAGCGGCTGGCTAGCTATCGTTGTCAGAGGAATACCAAGGCGCTTAACAGACGTCGCATTTCCGCTCTTGGGGCTACTGGCTTTAGCCGGCCTGGGAGTACTGCTGCAATACGCCCTCCACTGGAACAGTCTAAAAAAACGGCCACTAAGCCTGGCACCAAACCAGACATTCTGGCTGGCAAATGCCGGGCTGGCAGCACTGGTATGCTTTGCCCAGCCCAACATCAATCAACAACTGGAAACCCGCCTGGGCATAGATTTTGAGCCGGTTCGCTATGCTAAGCTCAATGCCTTCGACCGCGAACAGCTCTACAAAGGCTACTATGAAACGCTCATTGCCAGCAACAATAACCTCAATTCCAGGCTATGGGAACTGGAACGCGCCAAGCCCGAAGGCTGGAAGAGCTTCAACTCCTTAGGCATCTCCATACGCCGAGACGACATCATGCTCAAAGAGATGATGCCCAATCAGGAAATCTCCTTCAAGGGTGCCTTACTTACCACCAATAGCCATGGGCTGCGCGACCGGGAGTATAGCCTGGAAAAACCACCCCGCACCTTGCGCATCGCCTTACTGGGCGGCTCCATCGAAATGGGCGCTGGCGTCCATACTGATGAGACTTTTGAAAACCAGCTGGAAGATGAGCTGAATTCATCCAACTTGGTTGAAGATGGACACCGAGTTGAAATCCTCAATTTTGCCATTTCCGGCAACCACTTGTTTCAAAACCTGGCGATATGCGAGCAGAAAGCGGGGCCCTTTCAGCCGGACGCGATTATTTATGTCGCTCATTCCAACGAGCAATTCCGGGTCATTAACAACATTCAGCGCGTTTATGCGGATGGCCGCGATTTGGTTTACCCTTATTTAAAAAGCATCATCGAGGAAATTGGGCTGGACCAATCTGTACCAGAAGCGGAATTATTGGCTCAACTCCGCCCGCGCCAGCAGGAAATCACCCTTTGGGGCTATGAAAAGATACTGGGATTTTGCCAGGAATTCCAGGCCGTGCCCATTTGGGTTTTCCTCCCCTCTATTGAGGACAACGAAGCGAAAGGGGAACAACTCGAGCTGGAACAAAAGGTAGCCCAAATGGGCTTCCATGTGCTAGACCTGGAAAGCTGGCCGAAAAGCCACGACCCTGAAAGGTTAAAAATAGCTCCTTGGGATAGCCACCCCAATGCCCGAGCGCACCAATTGATTGCCGAGGAATTCCTAAATCAACTCTACCAAAAGCCCGCGCTCATTGAAGCCCTAAGGCAAGCTGCAAAATAATACCTTAGGAAATAAGCGCGATATAATGTATCTTTGCCACAAAATGACACAACCATGAAAAAAATCATCTTATTGCTTTTCGTTGCTACGCTGGTTTTCAGCATCTCCAACTGCTCGCAATCTGCAAAAACCAAGCAGGCTACCGAAGCCGAAACTACTGATAGCCAATATGAAGGTCAAACCCGCGAGATAGACGCAGTAGCCCGGGCTAACGACCAATTGAAAAAAATGGGTGTCATCCTGGATGACGAGCAACAGCTCAAGCTTCAGGACATCGCCAACAAGTACGACTTTAGCAACGCTAAAAGCCAGGAAGAGCGCCGGGGCATGCGCCAGGATCTGCAAAAGGAAATCTATTCCAACATCCTTACACCGGAGCAACAAGCCGTTATTGACGGCATGCGGGAAAACCGCAGTGGCGGAAACTAGGCCCGCTCTGGATTCAGGCTCGCATAGAGCCTAAGATAAGCTTCCACGGAACTAGACAGGGGAAACTGTAGCTGCGGTTTCCCCTGCCAATTTCCGGCATAGGCCTGTCGGAGCGCCGCGGCCAGTGCCGAGGCGCTCATATTTGCCAAAGGCAGATATGCTCCGCCTACCACCTCGGCTAAAGCCCCCTTTTGTGAAGAAATCACTGGTACGCCCAATGCTACGGCTTCCGCCGCCACAAAACAAAAACCCTCGCTATAAGACGGGATCACGACGCAAGAAGATCCGCTGATCTCTTCCAGCAGCTGGCTTTTCGGCAGATCGTGCCGCAGCAGGACATGCTCCTCCAGGCCATAGCTTTGGATCTGATCCATCACCCAGCGGTACATGGCCTCCGGATAGGTGGGCACAATCAGTTTCAGGCGGCTTTCCGGGTGGGACTGTGCCATTTCCCGCGCAGCCGGCAATAGCAAGTCTAAGCCTTTGGACATGCCCAGGCGCCCAAAATAAGCATAGGTAAATACCGGCGGCGGCTGGTGGGTATAAGCATCAAACTCTTTATAATCAAGGCCATTGTAGATCCGCTCGATGATGTCGGCTTTCACCCCCTGGCGGATGAGCTCCTGCTTGGTAAAATCGGAAACTGCGATAAACCGCCGGAATGGCAGGCGCAATAAAAGTTGTTCCCAACAGTAGAATGCCAGGCGTTGGGCAAAATTGGCAAAAGGCAACTTCCACCAAAGCTTGCCCCAGGCTTCGTGAAAAGTGACCACCACGGGCTTGCGCCCAATCCGGGCGGCCAACCAGGCCGGGAGTGCCGCATTGTACGAAGTCGTATGTACCAAGTCATAATGTTTAAGGCGGGACAATATGACGGGCAGGCTAAAAAAGGAAAACAAATAGCGGTTGCGGCAATCCACCCGATATACTTTCACCCCTTCCAGCGTTTCTTCACGGGGCAAATCAGGCCGGAAGCGGGTAGTCACGACCCCCACCTCCTGCCCTTGGCGCGCCAGGGCCGTAGCCAGTTCCCAAAACAAGCTTTCCGCCCCCCCGATATAGGGGTAAAAATGTTCTAACACGAATAGTATTTTCACCTTGGGGCCTCCTCCTTATCGCGTTCTGCTGGCGTGGCTTGCCACAGGGCTAGTTTCCGGTTCAGTTCGGTAAGGGCCATCTGCTGTTTTTTGAACATAAAAAAGAGCTTGTACTGAAAGAAAAAAATCAAGCCCAGGCAAAAGAAAATGATGGCATTCACATTGCTCTTGATGCCGAACGCACGGGCAATCTTGCGGGAGATCGCATCTGGGAAAAGCGCAAAAACCCCCACGGCAACCCAGAACATGATGCCGACAAAGGTCTCCTGAGGGCTGGCTTTGGATTGCCTCAAACGGCTAACCAAACCCCAGATAAAAAACAGCGACACCATCGGCACGATAATCTGATATATCTCAAACCGCATAGCTTCAAAGGGTTTTGTGAAACAATAGTTTTAAAATCAAATTTACGGCGGTATTGACCCCCGTATGAAAGCCTTGCCCCTTGCTCATTGAATACTCCGTATAGGATACGCTGATGGGGGCTTCTGCTACCACCAGCCCCTTTTGCTCGGCAGCTACGATCATTTCGCTACAATAGCCAAAGCCGTCCAGGGTGAGCCGCAGAGAGATGATCGCCCGGCGGTTTAGCATGCGAAAGCCGGATTGGGAGTCCGTATAGTTGTGGCGACAAAACCAGTTGGTCAGCAAATTGGAAATGCGGTTATAAGCCACCCGTATCGGTGGGATGCCTTCCGACATTTGAATGAAGCGGCTACCAATCACCACATCACAGTGGCCTTCTTCCATCTTGGCGGCCAGGTTGCGGATGTCTTCAGGGTGGTGCTGCCCATCGGCATCGAGCTGCACCAGATAATTGATGCCTTTGCGGTGTGCATAAACAACGCCCGTCTGCGATGCCGCGCCAGCGCCTCGGTTAATGGGGTGCGAAATGACCTTTGCCCCCGCTGCCAGGGCTTGCTGCCGGGTATCGTCTTTACTGCCATCGTCAATCACCACTACCTGGGGATAGCCGCAAGCACGCACCCGCCTCACTACTTGCCCGATCATCGGGCCTTCGTTGTAGGCAGGTATCATGACGCAGATGTCTTCCGGGCGGATCATGGTTTCATTAATTATGACGATTCAGTATAATCTCAGCAGCTCCAAGCTTCCGGTTTCCCCTTAGCTTGCCTGCGGCTTGTCGCATAAAGGTTTATTTCAATTCATACAAAACATAAGTGCCAAACGAGCTGAGCGTGCCGAAAATGCCCGGCTTCCCTTGCTTGATGGTATTGCCAAAACGGTATTGCCCCCCGGCAGGGTCTTGCACGAAGTTGTCGGTATAGAGCAATATCGCATCCGGGGAATAAATGAGGAGGTTGTAGAACTCCTGGGCTTTCTTGGATAGGCTCTGTTCGGGCGTCTTATCGATGGAGGCTGTCCCGAGATCGAACAACACGTATTTAAAGCCGCTGCTTTTCAGGAGGCGGAAAAACTCCTTCTTGTCATTAAGCCGGCTGGCGACCTGCTCGAAAACGGCCAGCTGGTTATCCTCCAGCACCCGCTGGTCGTTGAAGCGGATGTGGTAGTTGAAAAAAGTGCCTACCCGGTAAACCTTGTCATCGGGGTTCTCATTCAACTTAGTGACTACTTCCGACATAAAGGGGATAAATGAGGCATAAGTATCGTATTTGGATTGCAAGCCGCTGGCGTGTTTGACGAAAGGGCTGAGGTAGAGCAGCTGCTCGGCCCCTCGGGGTTTGGCCGTGTTGATAAAGACCAGGGCGACCGTCCAAACGAGGTATAAACTGATGCCAGCCATCATCCAATAACGCGTGTATTTCACCGGCTCGCTGCCCGCCAGTTTTTCCGGCTTGTCGTAAAAATAAATGAATATCAGCAGTAGCAGGCTGAATAGCGCAAAAGCGTACCAAACGATAGCATTACCCAATAGATACCACAGAAAGCCGAATGAAAAGGTAAAAACCAGCAAACCTTTAAAGGCAGGCGGCCAGGCTGCCAGCTTCTCGCGCAGCAGAAAATACCCCAGCCCTGCCAGCCCTAGCAAGGCCGTAAAGACCCCCAGGAAAGAAAAGCCGGATAGCCAGGCATACAGCCCATGCAAAGAACGGCCAATCTCTACCGTCCCGGTTTGGATAGCCCGGAATAGCCCACCCAAAAGCGGGGTCAGAAAGCCTGGGCGGTTGGCTAGCAAGCCGTTAATCCGGCCATTGATCATCGCCTCTACTGGCGGGCCAGCAGCGGCGTAGAGCGAATAAACCGAAACCACCCAGATCAGAAAAAGCACCAGGATCATTAAGGCATTCTTCCAGAGGCGGCGCGAAAAAAACAGCAGCGGGAAGAACAAGAGAAAAAGGAAACCGATGTCGAGGTATTGCGGGATGTCAATATTCGCATTTACCGTCAAGTCATAGGGGATGGACAGATAGAGCGGCAGGCCCGCTTCGTAGCCGAGGTAACGCTTGATCTCCTCGCGCACTGCTCGCCCCCTGGAAACGGTACCGGATATCTCGCGTTCGCTCCTGGGCGCTACAACCGTCCCGGGTTCCTGCCCGCTAAACATACGCGGCCGTTGTTCTTCGGTTAGTACCCGGTTGTAGATGTACATGCGCACTCGAGCCAAGGCCTCACGCCGCTCTTCCGGCCCCATGGCATCCAAGTTCATTTCCTCGAGATAGGTATTGACCTGGGCAATTTGTGCCTGGTCCAGCTCAATACCACGCTCCTCAAGCATCTCTAGGCCCTTCTGATAAAGGCGCTGCATATTTTCATCTACGCTCAGCTTGATTTGAGGCTCTTCCAGCTTGCCTTCAACCAGCGCGCTGAAGTTGAGCTGCCGGTTTTCATAGAGGTTCTTCCCCGCCCAGGGCAAGAATGCCAAAGCTGCGGGCAAGGCAAATAAGCTGAGCTTTGCCAGGAGAGTCCGCCCGTGCAGCCTTTTGCTGCGCCAGGCCCAAGCCAGCAGGGGCAAAGCAATCAGCCAGGCCAAGCCAGCAAAGAGCCAAGGGGAGGCACCACCTAGTTCCAGGTAGCCAAATTCGTAAACCCCCAGCGGGAAAATCAGCCCCAGCAGCAAAGCCAGGGCAGCTAGGCCTGCTTTGGCACCGCCTTCCCGATAAACGAGGTAAACCAACATCGCCATGATACTGATCAAGCCCGTGTATTTCACCCCAAAGGCATAACCGGCCAGCCAGCCAGCCAAGGCCAGCACCAGCATTTCATCCTTGACCTCCCAAGGGCCGAGCCGGAGATGCACCTGGTTTTCCGGAGCTGTTTTCTTACCTGCCAGCCTTACGGCATACTCCAGCACCAACAGCAGCATACTCAAAGTGATAAACAGGAAACCCAGGTCGATTTTCTCGTCCACCAACACGTGGAAGGAAACCGCAGGATTGAGGTAAAACAAAGCCGCAACCAGCCAGGAAGCGCTGCGGCCCATAAAAAGGCGGCTCAAACGATAAAGCGCAAACAAGCTGAAAAAAACCGAAAAGTGCGCCAAGAGGATAGAAATGGACATCTGGCCGAACAACAAATCACCTAGGCTCAGGAAAATTTGCCAGTTGAAGGCCTGCCCCCCTTTCGGCAAAGCGTGATAATCGGTGATCAGATTGGTGGTATTCATGTAAAGGGCCGAGCCGTCAAAACCAACCGGGAAAAGCTTGATCGCCGCGATGTTGTTGACGGCAATTGCGATGAGCAGCAGCATTATCGGCAGCAAGCCCCAACGCCCTTCGGGTTGGCGCAAGTTGGCCTTCCACAACAGATCGCGGACGAAAGCCCAGGCGGCCTGGCGTTGCCAAAGGAGCAAGCCGATAGCCAGCGCCCATAGCAGCCAGCTATAGAGCAAGCCGGCCAACCCTAGCAAAATCAGGAAAAAGCCTGAGATACTGATGCCTACCGCCAGGCTCAACACCCTTTGGGTGTCCCCAGCATACCAGGGCGACAGGCGCTGAAGCACCCTATTGCCGATGAGGTAGTGGATGAGCACGATGAGGAAGATGGCACCGTGCAACAGCAGGTTGTAGCCTAGAAAATAGCCCAGCGCAGCCACCGTGCTATGCCCAAACAACTGCTGCTTGCTACCATAAATGCCTAGAGCGATCAGTTGCAGCAAGAGGATGAAGCCGTAGAGCGCCAGTCCGGAGACTGCCCGGCCGCCCTTGGCTTTCTGCCGGCCCGGCCAAAAAGCCAATCCGGCCCAAGCTGCGCTAGAAACCAGCAGCAGCGGCACGGCCATGCCCAGATTGGGGAACTGCCCCAGGGCGACCGAATAGTAGGGGTGGAATGCCCAGTAAGACAAGCCTACCAGCACAAACCAAATGAGCGAAAAAACGATCCACAGCCAACGATTGGCGGCGCTTGTCATACCTTTATCAGACATGGGGGCGATTTTTTTGCGCTAATATAAGCAAGCCTTGGATGGTATTACGAGATTGGCGGAAAAGTGTTACATCGAAGCGAGGATTTACTTTTCCACAGGAATATGATAGTGCCCTCGGGGACACCCAATCTTGATAATCAAGACAGCACGACTACTGCCTTCCCGCTCTCGCTGCGCTCGTCCGGGATGTCGCTCCAACTGCCAACTGCCGGGCGCCCACAAGCCCCATAGCCATCAGGTTAAGCCATAAACAGGCATTTTGTTACTCAATCCTCC
>CAYSPJ010000139.1:0-12712 GCA_964432875.1 uncultured Phaeodactylibacter sp.
AGGAAACACACCTACAGCCCCCCCGGACATGCCGCTTGAAAACCTTCCAAAAATAGGGGCTTATCCACAGTTTTGCGATGATGAAAGTCATCGCAACGCGGCTTTCAAAACCAACCCGAATGCCGCATCCATTCCACCGCCAGCATCCCCACATAGGTGCCGGTCGCATTGCCCAAGGTGCCAAAAGCTATAAAAAAGTGACGAAAATCGTTTTTTATGAACTAAATCGTAACTTCAAAGCGTTCTCTGTCAAAAAGCTCTAAGCATAGACATGAGCACACCGACTAACAGCCCGAAATACGACGCCCTCCTGAGCACCGCCAAGCGCCTGTTTTGGAAGCACGGCATCCGGCGCGTCAGCATCGAGGAGATCTGCCGGGAGGCAGGGGTGAGCAAGATGACCTTTTACCGCTACTTCCCCAACAAGATCGAACTGGCGAAGGCCATGCTCGAGGGCATCTTTGAGGAAAGCATGCGCAATTATCGCGCGCTGATGGATCAGGACATCCCCTTTGAAGAAAAGGTGCGGCAGCAATTGCACCAAAAATTCGAAGGCACGAGGGAAATCAGCGCCGAGCTGATCCGCGACATCTACTCCAACCAGGATTGGGGGCTGCTGGAGTTCATGCAACGCCACACTCAGGCCTCCATCACGACTATTCTGAACGACTACGCCCAAGCCCAGGAAAAAGGATGGATCCGCCAGGGCCTCAACCTGAAGTTCCTGCTCTTCATCCTGCGCCAGATGCAGGCTTGGGTGACCGATGAAGAGCTGCTGGCCAGCTACGACGATACCACCGACCTGATTATGGAGATTGCCAATTTCTTTTTCTACGGCATTTTGCCCCCTAGCAAAACTCAGGATGAATAAAACTGCACTTATATTAGCTGTAGCGCTCCTCCTGGCTATCTCATCTGCCAGCGGGCAGCAACTCGGCGGGCCGCCCCATGATACAGTGATCTTCAAAGGGCAGCTCATTTCCTGGAGCAACCTCAATTTCGCCAATGATCTGCCGCTCCAGTTTGGAGCGCGCTATTTGCCACAGCTCAATTACAACCTCAACCTAGCCCAAAACCGCTTGTTTGACCTGGAAGCATCGGCCAACTTGCTGGGCACGATGGGCTTCAACCCTTTCGACACTATTCAGGCCAGTGGCAACCTCAAGCCCTATCGCCTCTGGGCGCGGTATTCCAACGAGCAGATAGAATTCCGGCTCGGCTTGCAGAAGATCAACTTCGGCTCGGCCTCTCTGCTGCGGCCGCTGATGTGGTTTGACCAAATCGACCCACGCGACCCCATCCAATTTACAGATGGCGTATGGGGGGCGCTTGGACGTTACTACTTCCTCAACAACGCCAATATCTGGGCGTGGGCCTTGTACGGCAATCAAAACCCACGCGGCTGGGAATTGGCGAAGCCCAATGCCCAGCGGCCAGAGTTTGGCGGCAGGTTTCAGCACCCCATCCCTAAAGGAGAGGCAGGCATCTCGGCCCACCACCGCGCTGCCGATACCCGCGGGCTTAATGAGGCAATCCCTGTCTTTGCCGCCGCTCCGGAAACCCGGCTCGGGTTGGATGTCAAGCTCGACCTCCTCATCGGCTGCTGGGCAGAGGCTTCCTGGACTGTCAACCACGAGGATTTGGGGGCATTCCGCCAGCAGGGATTGATCAACCTGGGCATGGATTATACCTTTGGCGTTGGCAACGGCTTGTACCTCATCTTCGAGCAGCTGTTGGCATCTCATGGCGAGCAGGCTTTTTCAGGGGCCAATTCCACATCCCTCTCCCTGCTTTCCTTGTCTTACCCCATTGGCCTTTTCGACCACCTCAGCGCTATCGTTTATTTTGACTGGGCCAACCAGGCTACCTACAATTTCGTCAACTGGAGAAAGCAATATGACCATACGACCTTATTTTTCATGGCTTACTGGAATCCAAAAGACAATCGGATACCGACCCAAAACAGCACGCAAAACCTCTATTCAGGGATAGGCCTACAAATCCTGTTCCTCTTCAACCATTAACCAGCAACCAATATGTCAATGGCACCAATCATCAAGATCGAAAAACTCACTAAGCGCTTCCCGGTGGGGAACGGCGAGTTTACTGCCCTGCGGGACGTGGAGCTCGAATTTCAGAAAGGCGAGTTCACCGGCTTTGTCGGGCCGAGCGGGTCGGGGAAGACGACCTTGCTCAACATCATCGGCTCGCTGGACGTGCCTACCGAGGGCGAGGTTACGGTCTTGGGCCAATCCATCGCCCACCTGACCCACAAGCAGTCTGCCCAATTGCGCAACCAGCACCTGGGCTTCATTTTCCAGACCTACAACCTCTTCCCGGTCTATACGGTATTTGAGAATGTCGAGTTTGCCCTCCTGCTGCAGCGCTTTACCGCTGCCGAGCGCCGCAAAGCCGTGCTGGACGCCCTGGAATGGGTTGGCCTGACCGACAAGATGAGCTCCAAGCCCGCGCAATTGTCGGGGGGAGAGAGCCAACGGGTGGCCATCGCCCGCGCCATGGTCAAGAAGCCCGCCATCGTGCTGGCCGACGAACCTACGGCCAACCTGGACTCGAAGAATTCGCACCATATCCTGCAAACCATGCAACGGCTCAATACTGAACTCCAGACCACCTTCCTCTTCGCTACCCACGACGAGAAGGTCATGGCTTACCTGCGGCGTATCGTTTCGCTGGAAGATGGCCAGGTGGTCAAGGACGAACGGGCTGTTACAACAAAAATATAATGCCATGCTGATCTTCAAGTTGGCCTTGCGAAACATCCTCGGCGCCGGCCTGCGCTCCTTCCTCAACATCGCCGTGTTGTCTTTCGCCTTCCTGGTCATCATCTGGCACAACGGCGTCATTGACGGCTGGAACCAACAGGCGCGCAATGACACCATCGCCTGGGAAACTGGCCAGGGGCAAATTTGGCATCCCAGTTTCGACCCGCTGGATTACTTCTCCTATCAGGATGCCCACGCCCCTATCCCTGAGGCTTATCAAGCGGCGATCGCCGCCGGGCATCTGGCCCCCATTCTGGTTGCCCAGGCATCGGCTTTCCCACAAGGCCGCATGCAGGGCGTCGTGCTCAAGGGTATCCCCCCCGGGCAAAGCATCCTGAGCATACCCACTGGCCGGTTTGAAAACGAAAGCGCCGCAGCACCTGCCTTGATTGGGCGGCGGATGGCCAAAATGCTCAAAATAACAGAAGGCGACCAGGTGCTGGTGCGCTGGCGCGACCAATACGGCACCTTCGACGCCCTGGAACTGACTATTGTCGGCATCTTCGATTGCAACGTACCCTCCGTTGATGCTGGCCAGATTTGGCTCCCCCTCGGGCTGCTGCAAGAGATGCTGAGCATGAAGGACGAAGCGACTTTCCTCGTAGCGGGCGAAAGCTATTCTCCTCCGCCAGCTGAGCCGTGGGTATTTAAAAACCTCGACTTCCTGCTGGCCGATCTCAATATGATTATCCAGTCGAAGCGAGGTTCGGGGGTCATTATGTACGGCTTGCTGCTCATTATCGCTTTGCTGGCGATCTTTGACACCCAGGTGCTTTCGGTCTTCCGGCGGCAGAAGGAAATTGGCACCTACATCGCCTTGGGCATGACCCGGCGGCAAGTAGTCGGCATCTTCACCATAGAAGGTAGCGTGTATAGCATCCTGGCTATTTTGCTAGGGGCTGTTTACGGCGGGCCCCTTCTCTACTATCTCGCGAAAGTCGGCTGGGCGATGCCGGCGGGTAGCGATGAGATGGGCATTTCCATCGCTGATAAAATCTACCCCATTTTTGGGCTAGGGCTGGTGGCAACGACGGTGGCGCTGGTAATCATATCGGCTACTATCGTAAGCTTTTTGCCGGCGCGAAAAATCGCCAAACTCAATCCAACGGACGCTATAAAAGGTAAAATACAATGATCCAGTTTTTGATTAAAGGCATCATCAGAGACAAGAACCGGAGCGTGCTGCCGGCCATCGTCGTCTCCATCGGGGTGTTCCTCACCGTGCTGTTCAGCGCTTGGTTTGCTGGTGTTTTCAGCGACATGATCAAGGTCAATGCCAATTTCACGGCGGGCCACGTCAAGGTCATGACCCGCGCCTATGCCGATAATGCCGAGCAGCTGCCCAACGACCTGGCCATCGTCGAAGTGAGCGAGCTGATGAACGACCTGGAGGCTGCCTACCCGGAAATGGAGTGGGTGCAGCGCATCCATTTTGGCGGGCTGCTGGACGTGCCCGATGAACATGGGGATACCCGTGGCCAAGGCATGGCTACCGGACAAGGCATTGATTTCTTTTCTCCAGGCAGCAATGAGCCCGAGCGCATGAACATCCCTCAGTCTATTGTTCAAGGCACCTTGCCCGAGCAGCCTGGTGAAGCCCTCATCAGCAACGACTTTGCCGAGCGCTTCAGCCTGCAACCGGGCGACACCATCACCTTGTTCAGCTCTACTATGAATGGAGGGATGACTTTTGCCAACTTCTCCATCGCCGGCACGGTGCGCTTTGGCATGAAAGCCCTCGACCGCGGCGCTATCCTCATCGACATCACAGATGCCCAAACGGCGCTGGATATGGAGGATGCGGCGGGAGAAGTATTGGGATACTTCAAAGAAGGCGGTTATGATGAAGCAAAAGCACTAGCCATCAAAGAAACCTTCAACGCGGGCTACGAAGCTGACCCGGATGAGTTTGCCCCCCTGATGCTCCGGCTCAACGATCAAAGCGGCTTGGGGGGGTATTTGGCCATCGCCAATAAGATGGTCAGCATCATGATTTTCGTCCTGGTATTGGCCTTGTCAATCGTGCTTTGGAATACCGGCCTGATCGGCGGCCTGCGCCGCTACAATGAATTCGGCATCCGCCTGGCGATGGGGGAAGAAAAGAAACACATCTTCCGTAGCCTGCTCACCGAATCCATTGTCATTGGGGTCATCGGGTCGGTTGTCGGCACGGCCTTTGGCCTGGCTGCTGCTTGGTATCTCCAGGAATATGGCCTGAACTTTGGCTCTGCCATCCAAGGCGGCAGCATGATGATGCCCGAAACCTTCCGCGCCGACATCCGGGCTGAAGCTTTCTATATCGGGTTTATCCCCGGCTTGTTTTCTATGGTGTTGGGCAACGCCCTTTCCGGGATCGGGATTTATAGAAGGAACACGGCGCAGTTGTTCAAAGAGCTGAGCGTGTGACGACTTTAAGGACCAAACACTCGCAGCTATAGTCACCACTAAAAAAACGAATATCATGAAACAAACAACGCTTGCCATCTTATTGGCCATCTTGCTTCCGATGATTGCTTTGGCGCAAAACGCCGATGAGATTTTGCGGAAAGTAGAGCAAAACCTCTCCTCCAACAATCGGGTCTTCGAGTCGGAGATGATCATTCATGGCCGCCGGAGCAGCCGCACCATCACCTCCCGTTCGTACAGCGAGGGGGATAGGAAATCTTTCACCGAATACCTTTCACCGGCCAGGGAGGCTGGCACAAAGATGCTCAAGCTCGAAAACCAGCTCTGGATCTATTCTCCGGCCACTGACCGCACCATCCAGATATCCGGGCACATGCTGCGGCAGTCCGTCATGGGCTCCGACCTTTCGTATGAGGACATGATGGATGACCGCAAGCTCACCGAGGTCTATGCGGCAAAAGTCGTCGGTCAGGAAACCCTCGACGGCCGTAAGGCTCAGGTGCTCGAACTGAACGCCAAGGTAGAGGACGTCGCCTACCACCGCCGGAAAATGTGGGTAGATATCGAGCGCCTGGTGCCGCTACAAGAAGAGCTCTACGCCAAGAGCGGGCAACTGCTCAAGCGCACGGTCTTTTCGGATGTACAGAAAATACAGGGCCGCTGGTTTCCTATGAAGGTGCTATACAAAGACCTGCTCAAAACCGGAGCAGGCACCGAATTCCGCATGACGAGCGTGAAATTCGATCAGGAAATCCCGGAGTATCTGTTTACAAAGGCGGCTTTGAAGCAGTAGGGCATCGCCCCGCAGCCGTTTCAGGTGACATCTCCACACCCGCGCACTCCCACCAGCAGGTGGATGGTGTAATCTGAAACGGCGTGGTCAGGGGCAGTTCACCGTCCTATGATTCTACAAAACCAAACCAGCCCCGCGAGTCTCCTCGCGAGGCGGCTTATCATAACCCCAAAAAACATATTCTCCGAGCTAATTCTTCAGCCTTAGTACTTGCGGCATCAAAGCTGCTCATCTTCACAAGCAGGCAGCGCTGCAGTACGGCTGATTTTTACCCCGTCCGACAAGCGCGTCACGTGTACCGTGGCGGAGGTGCCGCAGATGCAAGCGATTGAGCTGCTGTCGTGGCCGCCGTGCCCGCCATCGACTTCCCACAGGAAGACGTATTCTTCGGGATTTGCAAGGTCAACCCTGACGGTAGCGCCGCCCCCGAAGCAATAGCTCAGCATCAAATCGTAGCTAAAAACGGTGGCCGGGGATGTTTTTTCCTCCGCCAGCGAAACCCCTTCAACGGTGGCACCCGAGATGATGCCTGGCTCCACTACCCATTCGACATCGACCCCCATGCCAACTTTTTGAAACACCGCTGCGCTTGTAGCAGAAGGCTCTTCTGCCAATTGGAAGTCTCCCTTTTCACAGGCACTGGCGAAAACCAGAATCAGAAACAGGGTACCGTAAAACGCAGAATGCAACGAGTTCGTTTTTGCTTGCTTTTTCATGATAGTCAGGTTTTGGATGTTAATCTTGTTGTGCCCTGGGCACGGATGCCCTTCTTCCTCTTTTATTTCCCCGGTTTACCGAAGGTTACCCGCAGGAGGATAGATTCTTGCAAATTATTTTGACGACTATGAAGCGCCTCAGCGGTGGGCAGGATTCGGAGTATCCGCTATCGCCGTCTCCCTGTACGAAACGAGCCTGATACGCACCCAGCAGAAAGCCTCGGACTGAGCCCATGTCGAGCCGGCTTACGCCTACAAGGGGGCCGGCTTGAAGTCCCTCTTCACAAATACCGACATTGGCCCGGCCAAAATAGCATACATGGAAATAGCTGGGAATGGAAAACCCATCCGGGATTGGGACGAGCTGTTTGAGGTGCTGGAACTCCAAGCCTCTGATGCTGCAGACGCCTTATACCGCGAGCGCCACCGCATCGGCTTGTATGACAACTGTCGCACCGACTGCAAACCTAGCCTCAATCTGGCTTAAGATGCTAACAACGAGTTAGCGGCAAATCTCGCATTAAATAGTTACATGCAAAAAGCAGCCAGGCTATGCCCGGCTGCTTCAAAGATTCCCCTTATAGTGTGTTCAATCAGTGTGTTTAATATCAAAATCACGACAGTCTGAAAAGAAAGTTGAGGGGTGTCAAACCAGAAAAAACGACGTGATTATCCCTTACGGATCCGCTTTTTGAAGCAGCAGCGAAACCTGGTTTTGACGTATCTCTTGCTCAATTATTTATCAGACAGCCTTAAACTAAATCAATTCATCCAACGCAATAGGTGCCGGCACTACATTCTGCACTGGGGGGGTGCTTTGCAAGTACTTAAAAATCGCTTCAATATCTTCATCCGCCATCTGAACAAAGTTGAACCAGGGCATGGGCGGCAGGAGCATGCGGCCACCTTCGAGCCCTTTGTACTTACCTTCGGTCAGGGCTCGTTTAAATTGCTCCAAAGACCAGGTGCCAATGCCTGAATCATCAGAGGTGATGTTCGCCGCGAAGCTGGCACCCCAGGGGCCTACGCCAGCGGTGAGGTCCTCATTGAATAATGACCAGCCATTTTGCAACGCCTCCGGCACAACTCTCGCCAATGGACGGTCGGCGGGATAGCCAGACAGCAGGAGCTCAGGGATGAGCTCCGGGCCTTGCGCGCCAATTCTTTTGGGCGAATGACAATCGTGGCAGCCCAAAATGGTCACCAGGTATTCCCCTCTTTTTACGATAGCGTCCTCCGTCAAGGGTGCCTCAGCCACCTCCCCGGCTTTGTCAGCCGTGCAATGCACCAGCCCTAGTGCCCCTAGTGAGGTAATGGCTAAAAGGATAAAAAAATTGGTTTTAGATGTTTTGATCATGTCAATTATATTTTCGCCGGTCATGAAGCCGCCGATGATGAAAATCAAAAACCTGCTTTGGGGCTTGTTCAAATTTTAACATCAACAACAAAATCTGAGCAAGCGCATCTACTCCACGCGGAGCATAGTATTCTAAACAGTGCAAAGATAAAAGCACACGCCGCTTGGCGGGGTGCTCTGATGTTTCATCGAGATACCCCCCAGGTTACATTTTAGGCAAGAGCAGCATGAAATCGTCTAAAAACAGCTCGGCGTTTACACGACCTTGCTGGGAGAAACGCCGAATTTCTCTTTAAAGGCGCGGGAGAAATACTTATTGCTGCTGAACCCCACCTTATAAGCCACCTCATAGACCAGCCCCTCGCGGTTGCGGAGCATCGCCATGGCGCGTTCGAGCCGATAATCGCGTACGAAGTCGGTCACGTTCCGGTCGGTCAAAGCTTTGAGTTTGCGGTGGAGCTGCACCCGGCTGATGAACATTTTTCGGGCCAGTTCTTCCACGCTCATGTTTTCGTCCGAGAGGTTTTCGTCCAAAACAGAGGTGAAGCGATGTAAAAACTCCCGATCGTGGGCAGAGAGGTGCTCCGGCACATCGGGCATAGCCTCGTTGGCGGGTGCCCCTTGGGCATAGCGCTGGCGCAAGCGGCGGCGTTGTTCCACCAGGTTTTCCATCCGGGCCATCAGCTCATCCGTATTAAAAGGCTTGGTCAGGTAGTCGTCGGCACCGGTGCGCAGGCCTTTTATTTTGGCATCCATGGCTGATTTGGCAGTGAGCAACATCACGGGGATGTGGGCAGTAAGTTCGTTGTTTTTAAGCTCATCGCAAACCTCATAACCATCTTTGATCGGCATCATCAGGTCGGAGATGACCAGGTCTGGTATCAAATCCTGCGCTTTTTTGATGCCCTCCTCTCCATTTGAGGCCTCAGCAACTTGCCATTGGCTGGAGATACACTGTCTGATAAAAGCCCGCAGCTCGGCATTGTCTTCGATGAGCAACACCAGCGGCTGCTCTTCATCCGCAGGCCGTGCCGCCGGCTGGCCCTCCTTTATGGTTGTGACTACCTTATCGTCGTAGGCATCTTGCGCTGGCGCAGTCGTCAAAGCAGGCAGCCAAAGCGTAAAAACAGAACCCCGCCCTTCTTCGCTCTGCACGTCCAGGCTGCCGCCCATCAGCCCCGCCAGTTCTCTGCTCAATGCCAGGCCGATACCCGTGCCTTCGGCCCGGGGGGCATGATGATCATCCACCTGATAGAAGCGATTGAAGATTTTGCCCAAGTGCTCCTGCGGGATGCCGATGCCCGTATCGCTGACGGCCACCCGTACGCCTGCCTGCCGGTGGGAAAGATGCACCTGCTCCGGAGCGGCGCCCTGGCAGATGTGGACGTGCACGCTGCCGCCTGCTGCCGTAAATTTCAAAGCATTGGAAAGCAAGTTATTGATGATGAGCTCAGTCTTTTTCAAATCGAACATAAAGCCAGATGGAGCCTCTGTTTCCGAAATGGACAAATTCAGCCCTCGTTGCTCTGCCAGCGGCAAAAAGGAATGAAAAACAGCTCTGACGGCCTTGCTGAAGTCGCCTTGCCGCAAATCCAAGCCCATACTGCCGCTTTCAAGCTTGGCCAGGTCCAGCAGTTCGTTCACCATGTCTAGCAGGCGCAGGCTGTTGGTTTCGATGCGGCTAGCATTGACCGCTACCTCGGGCTCACGAGTTTTCACCAAAATGCGGCGAGCTGGCTCCAGGATGAGCGTTAGCGGCGTGCGGAATTCGTGGGTGATATTGTTAAAAAAATTGGTCTTCATCTGCTCCAGGGCTCTGACCCGGGCGCTTTCGCGAAGCTCCGAAGCCAGTTGTTCGCGCAATTGTATGCGGCGCAACTGGAACCGATAGCCCTGCCAAACCATCCATAACAGCAGTGCTAGATAGAGCGCATAAGCCAGATTGGAACGCCACCAGGGAGGCCATATCGTGATGGCAACCGGGTTTGCCAAGGCTTGCCAGGCGCCTTCCCCATTGCTGCCCTCCACGTATAAAGTGTATCGCCCCGGTGCCAGATGGGTAAAATGCGCAAAACGGCTAGTGCCCGTCTCCACCCAATCCGGGTCTGCGCCGACAAGCCGGTAACGGTAGCGGTTTTTCTCCGGAGCGGTAAAATCGAGCGCGGCAAATTCAAAGGAGAGGTTGTTTTGGTGGTGGCTCAAATCTAACTCCCGGATATTTTCTAACGGCTCGGTAAGCGGGCTAGAGGGGTCGCCATTAATGACCGCTTGGTGGTTGATGCGTAAGCCTACCAAAAACACGGGAGGGGGGGTGGTATCTAGCTGCACTTCATCGGGAAAAAAACGGTTCAACCCGCTTACCCCTCCAAACAGCAATTCGCCATTGGCGGCCTTATAAAAAGCCTGGGTGTTGAACTCGTTGTCTTGCAAACCCTGGCCAGCGGTGAAGGCCGTGATATTGAACATACCCTCTGGCTCATTAGGGCTTAGCTTGACCAAGCCCCGGTTGGTGCTGCACCACAGTTCGTTTTGACTGCCCGGCAGGATGCCATAGACGACGTTGTCGGGCAGCCCGTCCTTCATGGTGATGTGCTTGAATAAACCACTGTGCAAATCGAGCCGGTTGATGCCCCCACCTTTGGTGCCTACCCAGAGTATACCCCGGGGATTAGCCGGGTCGGGCAGCAGGCAAGCGATGGAGTTGTTGTTGAGGCCTTGGGGATTGTCTGGGTTTGCCTGCAGCAGCTCAAAATCGAACGATTGGCCATTGGGGCTGCACTTGACCAAGCCCAGCTGCGTGCCGATCCATATAGTGCCATTGCCATCTTCTGCCACAGCAATAGCACGGGCGGTGCTGGCTTTTTTGCCGAACGAAGCAGCATAATCAAACAGGTCGAAACGGGCCGTTTGGGGGTCGAAGCGCACCAGCTGGCAATTTAGCCCGGTTGCCCAGAGGTAACCGTCGTGAGCTCGCAACAAGCGGGCATAGACATAAGGCTTAAACCATTGCCCGGGCTTCCCGGCACTGGCATTTTGCCCTCCTTGCGGCGGCGATTCAAAGGGGAACAGATATGCTTTGGACTGCCCATTTTCGGGATTATAACTCCGCAGTTCGGCCGTCGTGCCCTCCTCCTCACCTCTGCCTAGCAGCCAGTACATGCCGGAAGATGGATCGATGTACATATCTAGCACCCGCTTGGGGCCGTCCGGGAATGCGCGCTGCGTACCGATCTCGCCCGTAGCCGGATCGTAGGGGCGCACTTCATTTACCAGCTTGCAAAAATACTGGCCGCGAGTATCGCGCCATAGGCCCCAAATACTCGTCCCTGCCGCGCCTTTATTAAAAAGCTGTTTCCGGGGGTTGATCTTACGCAGGCCGTAACCTTGTGTCCCAATCCAGATATTGCCGTTGCGGTCCGTTGTAACTGCGGAGATATCCTCATCCACTATCCAATGTGGCCTTGAAAAATCAGGGGTTTCACCCGATGCCAAGTGCCATAGTTGATTGCTGACGGCGACCCAAAAAAAACCATTGGCAGCGGGTTTGGCAAAGGTGGTGACTATTTGTGGGCCGGGCAGCTGTTTTCGCAGGGTGGCCTGCCCGGCTTGAAAACGGATCAGCCCATTGGGGATTATGCCCCAGATGTCGGCCCCTTTGCTGCTGCGGGTACTCGATACTTGATCGAGCGGGCGCACAAAGCCTTTGCTCAGTTCTACCTGATAAGGCCGTTCTTGGGTATATACCCATACTGCTCCTTCTTCCCGAACTTCGATAGCGCTAAAAATGACATCGCCATTGCTCTTTTCTAATTGGAACTGCCCCATAGGGAAGAAGGTCAAGTTGGTCAGCTGGCTCAAGTCCGGAACGTCGGGCAAGCCATTTTCCCATTCTGGTGGTATAGCGATGTGCACCAGCCCATTTCCTTTTTGCAGCAGATAAATAGACCCATCCGGTGCCTCAAATATCCTGGTTATCCCAAAAGATGCGCCTTTGGCATTGCGATTGAAACTCAAGGAGAAATGGTGAAAACGGCCGGTATGCGGGTCATACAAATCCAGCCCCTTGCTATCTACAACGACCCATAGCCAAGCCCGGCTATCTTCGAACAGGGCAGTCACGGTGTTTTCGGCCAGGGAGTATGGATTGAAAAGGTCATTGGAAAAAACCTTAAAATTATAACCGTCGTAGCGGTTCAGCCCGTCTTTGGTGGCTACCCAAAGAAAGCCGTCACGGGTCTGGCAAAGGTCAAAAATCATCCCCTGCGACAGGCCCTGCTCGATGGTCAGGCTTTCCATCAAGCCTTGCCCGCAAAGGACAGCGGTGTTGAACAAAAAGAAAAAACAGATCCCAATACCAAGCTTCATAGGCTACGCGGTGCTTGGCTGCAAAAATAGATAAATTTTATCCACTATCCCAAGCTCCTGCTTAGCCAGGCGCTTCGGCTAAATGGCTTTTGTCTAAGGCTGGACAGGGATTGCGCGGTCGTGTCATACGCCCCTCCAGCCCACCCCTCCGTGAAAATCCGTGCAATCCGTGGCTAAAAACCCACACTATGGTAGCCAGCTAAACCTACAAAGGCCTTTGCGGCGGAAAAAAGCCCGCAGCCTGTTTTAACATTTCTTTAGCGCACGCACTCACCCCTTGCTCAAAAAATAA
>CAYSPJ010000140.1:0-9451 GCA_964432875.1 uncultured Phaeodactylibacter sp.
CCAAGCCGAAGATATTGCCATCACGGTCTAGCTCTTCCACGTTGTGGCCTATCAAGTGCGCATAATCGGGGAAGAAGTAGCGTACAAAGGGCTCGGCGAAATCTTCGACGATGCCCTTCCACAGCAAGTCTTTGCTTATCTTTCGGTCAATGATATTAGCCATTGGCAGCGTGTTTTAGGGGTAATCAAAAAAGCTGTCAATAGCATAGTCGCAGCAAAGGGGTAAATTCCATAAATAGAAGGCAAGAAAATTTTAAAAAAACAAACTCTGGGCAGCCAGTTTGCGGCCTTGCATCAAGCAGCTTTAGAGGTCTTTGGTGCAGCATCGGCAGCCAATCCGATTCCTTTGATGCCTTCAGCCCTTACATCCGCATATCCCGGTAGTGCCTTTTAAGCCAGGTAGCCAGGCCGTCTAGGCCGGGGAAGAGGACGCGCTCGTTGATGTTGGACTGATCGAGTTTATCGCGGATTTCCCACTTGAGGTGAGCCGGGATGACGATTTTGAAGTAGCGGATATTCTTGTCCCGCACCCAATCGCTGATTTGGATGTTGGGGTCGGACATCATGGAGAATACGGCGTATTGGTTGACGATGCGCTCGTCGATGGAAGGAGGCTCGAAGAAGATAGCGAAATCATCTTTTTTCAGCCGGCCCAGCTCGGTTAAGCTGCTGACGGCGCGCTCCAGCATTTCGGCGGTGAAGATGTGTGAGCCCTCCTCTTCGATGACGAGGGAGAGCTGGTCCGGCAGGCAGGCTTTGGCATCTACGTAATTGATGGCCCAGATCATGCCATCGCGCTTGTACTTGTCAAAATCGGCCGTCGTGAAATGCAGGGCGATGTAGGGGGAGTACGTCCAGTCGAGCAGCCTGGTGGGCAGGCCGTGGTGCTGGGCCAGCGCCAGCCAGTTCCATATCGAACTATATTCCTGCTGGACTTGCTTTTGGGAATACTTTCGGAAATTACGCAGCAGGTGCTTTTCCAGGTGGGATTCCCCCAAGCGGTTTAGTGTGGTGGTAAGCTCATACTGGCTGTCTTCCAGCCCGCGGTAAACATAGGCTGAGCGATAGCGGGAGAGCGGCTCGTTCCAGGCGTCAGTGTATAGCACTTCCTGAAGGTGCAGCCAGCTTTCTACCGTGATCGTTTCCCCATTCATGCTTCAAAGATAGGCATTGCCAGCTACATGCCGGGGTTTTTCGAACAATTAAAAGTAAATGCTTGGAGTGGATGGCTTTATGCTTGCCCTCCCGATGGTGGCGGCGATATACTATGGCGGCCAAGAGGGTAGGGTAGGGGCGCAACCAGCGAGATTTGAACAAGCTCTAAATATGCCCTATCTTTGCCAAGCTGCATAAAAACACAGTGAGCAAAGCGATGATGAAAGTGTTGATGATCGAAGACGAAGCCAGCGTGGCGGGTTTCTTGAAAAAAGGGCTGGAGGAGTTGTCTTTTACCGTCAATCTTGCCAGCGACGGGGCGCAGGGCTTGCAGATGGCGCTCGAAGAAAATTACGACGCCATCATCCTGGACATTGTCTTGCCCAAAATCAACGGTTGGGAGGTGTGCCGCAAGCTACGCCGGGATTATAAAATCTCTACGCCCATATTGATGCTGACGGCCCTCAGCGCTACCGACCAGGTGGTCAAAGGGCTGGATGAAGGGGCCGATGATTATATGGTCAAGCCTTTCAAGCTAGACGAGCTGGTGGCTCGCTTGCACGCCATCCACCGGAGGTATCATCAGCAAGCTGTTGATAAAAATATCCTGGCTTATGAGGGGTTGGAAATAGACCTAGACACTTGCGAAGCATTTCGCAATGGCGAAAAGATAAAACTTACTGCCCGTGAGTTCCGCCTGCTGGAGTACTTTATGAAAAACCAGGGCAAGGTGTTGTCGCGCATGAGGATATTGCAGCACGTCTGGGGCGTTGACTTCGACCCGAGCACCAACGTAGTAGATGTTTACATCAACTACTTGCGCAAAAAGATTGACAAGAACTACCACCCCAAGCTGTTGCATACCGTCATCAATATGGGGTATATCCTGAAAAGCGATGAAGCTTAAAAATAAAATTGCCGTCATCTACACGCTGATTACCTCCGCCATCCTCATCGGGGTATGCCTCCTCATCTATTATTTATCGGGGCAGTATGCCCGCAGCGCGTTTTACCAGCGGCTCAATGAGCGAGCCAATATCATTGCGGCTTTTGTGCTGGAAGAAGATGAGTTGAGCCACAAGATGTTCAGTGACATCCGGCGCAAGTATATGCAATCCCTACTGCTGGAGCGGGAGTACTTCATCAATCTGGGCGAAGCCGCGCGCCTGGATACCCTGCCTGCTTTCATTGACGAAAAATTTATCAATGCCGTGGACCAGCGCCGCTATGCCGCTTTTACCATCGGCGATACGGCGGTGGTGGGTATCCGCTATGAAGACAACCAGGGTGATTTTGCGGTCATTGTAGCGGCAAAAGATCGATCGGGTATCAGCCAGCAACAAAATCTGGGGAACACGCTAATTTTAGTGGTGCTAGGCGCCTTGGTACTGGTCTTTTTTGCGGGGCGCTGGTACGCGAAAGAGATGATTGCGCCTTTAAATACTATAATCAGGCAGATGCATTCGGTGAATGCCAGTAATCTACACCTGCGCATCGTCGAAAACGGCAAACGCGATGAGATCGGGCAATTGGCCAGGGCGTTTAATAAGCTGCTGAATCGCATTGAAACGGGCATCGAAGCTCAAAATAATTTCATTAGCAACGCTTCGCATGAGTTGAAAAACCCGCTTACCGCCATTTTGGGAGAAATTGAGGTAGGGCTGAGGGGCGAACGCAGTGCCGAGGCTTACCGCCAGTGTCTGCTACAGGTAGAAAAGGAGGCGGAGCGCTTGAAAAACCTGAGCTTGCGTTTGCTGCGCCTGGCTCAGGCTGGCTTCGCTGGCAATGAGGAGTTTGCCCCGGCCCGCATCGACGAGCTATTGGTAGAAGTCGTCGAAGACCTGCAGCAAATCCACCCCCAACCGCCCATCCAACTACATTTTCAAAGTATGCCGGCGGAAGCCCAGGAACTGGAAATCATGGCAGATGTCAACCTGCTGCGGGTGGCGATTGCCAATGTGGTAGAAAATGCCGTGAAGTTTTCCAGCGGTAAGCCGGTAGATGTTTATCTGTTCAACGAAACCAGCCAGGTCCGCATCCTGGTATGCGACCAGGGGGTAGGCATCCCTGAAGCGGATCGGGAAAAAGTATTCGACCCCTTTTACCGGGCAGAAAATGCCGTCGACTTCAAGGGCTTTGGCGTAGGGCTGTCGCTGGCCAGGAAGGCCATTGAAATTCATGAAGGTAGCATAGAGGCGCTGCCGGAGGCCCAAGGGGCCGCCATACAAATCATCATCCCCAAAGAGCAATTTTAATCTGGTTTTAATGTGGCTCTAAGGCCGCTCTAATCTGGGCAGGATACCTTTGCCGCAAAAAAAATGCAGCGCTTTCTTAACCTCCTGATTGTATTTTCCGTGCTCTATGCTCAACCTGTCTTCAGCCAGCTTGCCCATGAAGAAGAAGCTGAAAATCCTGGTTTACCCGTAAAAATCCTTCATGCCGAACCCTTGTACATCGACTTGATACGGGACCTTGGTGCGCGCAAAGGGGAGCGCGAATGGAACGTGGGCGGGGCCTTGGTGGACCGCGAAAAGTTCGATAGCTACGAACTGCTGGTCGAGTATGAATGGGCGGTGCGGGACCGCTGGGGCTTAGAATTTGAAATCCCCGTCACCCTTTATTCCTGGAACAAACGCAACGGCGGCCCGGTGCAAGAGGGCATCAAACCCTCCAATCGCATCGAAAGCCTGAAGATGGCTACGCAGTACACTTTTCTCGTTTCCGAAAAAGCACAAGCCTCGCTGGCGGTCGGCAGTATCGTAGAGTGGGAATTGGCCGACCTGGACGGCATGACCCTGCGCCAGGCTTTCGACGGGGTATTGTTCAACCCCTTCTTTATCGCCGCCAAGCGGCTGGGGCAGAACTGGCATTCCCTCCTCTACACCGGCCCGCGCTTACTGCGGCATTTTCATCAGCCAGGCTGGGATTTTACCTACGAAATCAACACAAATTTCCACTATATGATACCCGGGACGCGAAACTTTGTTGGGGTGGAAGTAAACAAAATGATAGCCTCCGATATTGTAAGTGTCGTGGTGCGTCCGCAAATGCGCCTTGAAATCAGCGAAAGCCTGATGCTGGGCATCGTGCCAGGTATCCCGCTCAACCTCAAGGACGAGCGTCTGAGCGCTTTCATGCGCCTGATTTATGAGCCCCGCCACCGCCCCAAGCGTAAATAATATACCAAGCTCTTTAGCCGAGCAAGATGGGGTCTTTTTTATCAAGAAAAGAGGTTTCGCGACCTCTTTTTGTATTTTTACACCAAACGACAAAAATCAAACAAAAAGCAGGATGAAAGACAACTATTTCAGCTATTTCAAAGCATTCAAAGCGGACCTCCCCTCCAGCCTGGTGGTATTCCTGGTCGCTCTCCCTTTGTGCCTGGGCATTGCCCTGGCCTCCGGTGCGCCTTTGTTTTCCGGTATCATCAGCGGCGTGGTGGGCGGTATTGTCGTCGGCCTTTTGAGTGGGTCACACTTGAGCGTTAGCGGGCCGGCGGCGGGGCTGACCATCATCGTGCTGGATGCTATCACCGAATTGGGCACCTTCGATGCCTTTCTGGTCGCTGTAGTCCTGGCGGGTATCATCCAGTTGGTGATGGGCTACGTCAAAGCAGGAGTGATCGGCCTTTATTTCCCTTCTTCGGTCATCAAAGGCATGTTGGCGGCTATTGGTTTAATCCTGATTTTAAAACAAATCCCCCACTTCCTCGGCGTGGATCAAGAAGCTTTCGGCTCGGTGGAGTTTGAGGATGGGGAAGGGCACAACACCTTTACCAATTTTATTTACTCCCTTCAACATATTCATCTTGGAGCACTGATAGTCGGGCTGCTTTCTCTGGCGATCTTAATCGTCTGGGAGCAGCCATTCATTAAAAGGCAGTCTTGGGCAAAAGTCGTGCCTGGCGCTTTGGTAGCTGTAGTCCTGGCAGTCGTGCTCAATACGGTCTTTACCGCCGCCTTCCCCGCTTTTGCCATCGACGGGTCTCATTTGGTCAACCTGCCCCTGTTTGGCAACAGCGCAGCCGATGCCGAACCCCTGCTGATGTTCCCGGATTTTGGGGCCCTCTTCAACCCACTGGTTTGGAAAGCCGCCTTTGTCATTGCCATCATCGCCAGCCTGGAGACCTTGTTGAGCGTGGAAGCGGTTGACAAACTAGACCCTCACAAGCGCCGTACGCCGCAAAACCGGGAACTCAAAGCCCAAGGTGTTGGCAATATTGTCGCTGGGTTTTTGGGCGGCATCCCCATGACCGCAGTAATCGTGAGGAGTTCAGCCAACCTCGAATCTGGCGCTCGCACCAAGCTGTCAGCCGTTTATCATGGCATCCTGCTACTGCTTTCCGTGCTGCTTATCCCGGCGCTGTTGAACCTGATCCCCTTATCCGCGCTGGCGGCAATATTATTGGTGGTGGGTTATAAGCTGGCCAAGCCGCAACTCTTTATCCGACAGTATCAGCTCAACTTTGAGCAATTTTTCCCCTTTATCGTTACCATCATAGCGATCTTACTCACCGATCTGCTCATCGGCATCACCATTGGTATGGGGGTAGGTATTTTCTTCATCTTGAAAGCCAATTACAAAACGCCTTACTTCTACCATGCGGAAGAACATATGGAAAATGGTGGGAAGCGTATCCGGCTATTGCTCAGCGAGCACGTCTCCTTTATCAACAAGGCGAGCCTGCAGCTCACTTTGGAACACATGCCAGACAATAGCTATGTCATCATTGACGGCACCAAAAGTGAAGATATCGACTTCGACGCGCTGATCATTATCCATGATTTTGCCAAAGTGGCCCACGAACGGGGCATAACCGTCGAATTGAAAGATGTGCCTGATTTGATGCATGCAGCCCATGCACATCACTAGGTCTGTAGCCCGATAGCTGCGCCTTCGCAAGCCTTTTGCTCGAGCTCTATAACTTAGAGGCTCGGCTGAAATAAACTGGCATAATAGGCAACATAAAAAGATAAACCGCGCAGTAAAGGCGCAGGGCGATTACGCCCTGCGCCTTTTTGTGATGTTGCCCGGCATCCCCCTTTCCGCGTTCAAAAATAAGTTTGTAACTTTCGGCAATTTTTAAACCTGGCCAATAATGACTGCATTGACACCGTTTCAGCAAGCCATCCTGGAAGGCATACCAGAAGAACTGCCGGCCCTTCAGCCTTATGACCCCAACGTGAGCCATGCCCCCAAGCGCGTTATCAGCCTTTCTGCAGAGGAACAAAAACTGGCCATTGCTAATGCCCTGCGCTATTTCCCGCCCCGGCACCACAAGCTGTTGGTATCAGAGTTTGCCGATGAGCTGGAGCGCTACGGTAGGATCTACATGTACCGCCTCCGGCCTGATTACGAGATGTTTGCCCGCCCCATCAGCGAGTATCCTTGCCGCTCAAAGCAGGCGGCGGCCATCATGCTGATGGTGCAAAACAACTTGGACCCCAAGCTAGCCAAGCATCCCCATGAGCTGATTACTTATGGCGGCAATGGAGCGGTTTTCCAAAACTGGGCCCAATACCGCCTGACGATGAAATACCTGGCGGAAATGACCGATGAACAAACTCTGGTGCTTTACTCCGGCCATCCCCTGGGCTTGTTCCCCTCCCATTCGGAAGCCCCCCGCGTGGTGGTGACCAACGGGATGATGATCCCCAATTATTCCAAAAAAGAAGACTGGAATAAGTATAATGCCCTGGGGGTGACCTCCTATGGGCAAATGACGGCGGGCTCCTTCATGTACATCGGGCCACAAGGAATCGTACACGGCACTACGATTACCCTGCTCAATGCCGGCCGCTTGAAGCAATTGGGCAAAGAAAGCCTGAAAGGGCACATCTTTGTCACTTCCGGGCTGGGCGGCATGTCCGGCGCTCAATCCATCGCAGCCGTCATCGCCGGGGCCGTCGGCGTCATCGCTGAGGTGGACCCCGATGCGGTGCAACAACGCTTGGTTGATGGTTACATCAAAAAGGAAAACGTCTATACGGAGCTCGCGGCGCTCATCAGCCGCATGGAGGACTGCCGCACCCAAGGCGAAGCCATTGCCCTGGTTTATCATGGCAATGTGGTGGATTTGTGGGAGCAGTTGGCCAAGGAAAACATCCACATCGAATTGGGTTCTGACCAGACCTCCCTACACAATATCGAAGGATTGGGCTACTGCCCGGCCGGTTATACCTTTGAGCAGGCTAAAAAACTCTTGGAGGAAGACGAAATCCAGTTTATGGCCGAAGTGCGCAGCAGCTTGCGCCGCCATGTCAAAGCGGTCAACATCATGGTGTCGCGCGGCATGTACTTTTGGGACTACGGCAACGCCTTCCTCTTCGAGGCTGGCAAATCGGGCGCGGATATCTGGGAGAGCAAAGAGCGCAGCTTGTACCGTTATCATTCTTATGTAGAAGATATTATGGGGCCGATGTGCTTCGACTACGGCTTCGGCCCATTCCGGTGGGTATGTACCTCCGGAGCTAAGGCCGATTTGGATACCTCTGACCGACTCGCCGGCCAGGTGTTGCGGGATATGCTGGCCGAAGCGCCCCCGGAAATCCAGGGCCAACTGCAAGACAATATCCACTGGATTGACGCGGCCGAGGTCAATATCCCCGTGGTGGGATCCATGTCGCGTATCCTTTATGCCGACGCCGAGGGGCGTATCCGCATTGCGCGGGCTTTCAACCAGGCCATCGCCCGGGGCGAACTCGCTGCTCCCGTCGTTCTGGGTCGCGACCACCACGACGTCTCTGGTACCGACTCCCCCTTCCGGGAAACCGCTAATATCTATGATGGCTCCCGCTTTACAGCCGATATGGCGGTGCACAACGTCATCGGCGATTCCTTCCGCGGCGCTACCTGGGTCTCGCTGCACAACGGCGGGGGCGTGGGCTGGGGCGAAGTCATCAACGGCGGCTTCGGCCTGGTACTGGATGGCACGCCCGAAGCGGAACGGCGGCTGGAAAGTATGCTCTTCTGGGACGTGAACAACGGCATCGCCCGCCGTTCCTGGGCGCGTAATGAAGAAGCTATCTTCACCGCCCGCCGCGCCATGGCTGCCAATCCGCACCTTAAAATCACTATGCCTTATCTAGCGGATGAAGAGCTGCTGGAGGGGGAGAGGGTGAGAAGGGTAAAGGATAAAGGGTAAAGGATAAAGTAAAAAGTAAAAAGTAAAAAGTGAAAAGGATAAAGGATAAAGGATAAAGTGAAAAGGATAAAGGGGGGTGGGGATGGAGTGGGGCGACATGAATAACGTATAACGAATAATCGACTATGAGAGCATTTCTTTTTATCTTGGCTATAGGCCTGCTGATGGCGAGCTGTGGCCGCAATAGCGAACAACAAAAAGCAGAGGGTGAGGCCAGTACAAGCCGTGCCAGGCTCAGCGGCGATTCCCTGCGGTTGTTATACGCGGCGTTTCTCGCTGCCCGCACTGATTCCATGCCTACTTCTCAGCCCAAAGCAGAGGGGAGGCTCTATCCCGTAGACGAAGCCCCTCTGGACACCAGCTTTTACGTCTTTCGCGAGCAGCTCCGGCAAGCAATCGAGCGCAAGGATGTCTTTTACCTGTTGGACGTGGCGGCAAAAGACATTAGTGTGACCTTTGGGGAAGAAAGTGGCTTTGCTGATTTTATCAGCATCTGGGGGCTGGATTCCAAACAGCCTGACACCCTGGAAATCTGGCAGGTGCTCGGCCGCATCCTTGCTGGCGGCGGCGCTTTCGCCGATGGGCGCAAGGCTTTTAGCGCACCATACATATATGCTACCTGGTCAGAACAGTACGATGCTTTTGATTATGGGGCCATTACAGGCAGTGGGGTACGCCTGCGGGCTCAGCCTAGCCTCAGCAGCCGCATTGAGAAAACCGTCTCCTACGACATCGTGCTGGTACTGAAGGAGGAGCACATTGAAGAAATTGACGGGGAGCGCTACCCTTGGGTCCAGGTTGAAACCCTGGACGGCACCCAGGGCTATGTCTATGGCAAGTTCATCTCTTATCCAGTGGGTTACCGCGCCGGCTTCCGCCGCGCCGCCAATGGCGAGTGGTTTATGATGTTTTTTGTGTCGGGGGATTGAGGGCTGGGGGAGGGGAGCGCGCTAATTTACGATCAAGCCCTTCGTGCTGATTCGCGTTCCCCAAAAATCTCGGGAGGGAGAACGCGAATTTCCGCCAATGCAAGCTCTAATTCTCGCTAAAGCTGTTCCACGTTTACTCGCGTGCTAAATACAATGTATGCCCTGATACGTGGGTAGAGACGATTCTTGAATCGTCACCATTGCTGTGGATGATCTCGTCCGT
>CAYSPJ010000140.1:9551-12582 GCA_964432875.1 uncultured Phaeodactylibacter sp.
CGTGGGTAGAGACGATTCTTGAATCGTCACCATTGCTGTGGATGATCTCGTCCGTTCGGTATTTGTCCTGGTGCGTGGGTAGAGACGATTCTTGAATCGTCTCTACCTATATCGGTTTGGGCGTTGTCACCGGTCCGATGATGTCCACATTCACGATGCGGAGAAAATGCGGGACATAATCTGGCTTGGGCTTGTCTGCCAGCGGGTTCGTTACCAACCACTCTTGCCCGCTTCCTGTTGGGATGTTCGGAAAGAAATACATAGCTTTTGTTGTTAAAATGTAGGCGGCAATTTGAGGGGTTGCGATCCCGCTTCGCTTCGCTCAGAAGGGACGTCGCTACGCTCCGGCTGAAGAGCCACGAGCTTATCCCAAAGCATCGCACCGCTTTGCTTGGTCAGGATGCCAAAGCTGAGGTCTGCTCAGCGATGAGATCGGAACCACTCAAATGAAATCCACCTGGTGAAAAAAATAATTGATAGAGTTGGTATGCGATGCCGGCTAACCGGTTTCAAAAGGGGGAGGGTTGAGAAATTTTCACAAAAAATATATAACCAAATCGCCATATTTTAAGGCAAAAAAAATCCCGTTTTGGGGGCGTTTTTTGCAAAGGCTACCTGCCCGTGCTGCAAAAACCGCCCCGGAACGGTCATTCGCGTTGCTCGATTAATTCCAAAGTGTATTTCCACAGTTTTTCGTAGGGGATGATTTCGATCTCAAAGGTCTGGTTGGCCATCTCGATGGGGAGTGCCAGCAGGGCCTGGAAGTCGTCCTGAGCTTTAGTCTCCGCCGCTGCCCGGCGGAACGCGTTTTTCGGGATTTGCAGCAGCATCTTCAGGAAGAAATTGCTGCGTTGGGTCTCTTCATCGCGCATATATCGGGTGCGGTATTTGTCGATGGCTTCCACCCGGTCAATGAGCTCGTCGTGGCGCTGGTTGGCGATGCCGAGCAGCAGCTCGATGAGGATGATGGGGATGTTCATGCCTTGCTTGTCTTTGGTGAAGACCTGCATCTCGTTGAGGAACTTCGACAGGCGGAAGCTGCTCGTCTTGGCCGCCTTGCCGCTCTGGGGCGGCAGCTTGCCCGCCAGCTCCAGGAAATGCAGATAAGCCTCGGAAATCTTCCAGGTTTCCTGCACGTTATCCGGTAGGGTGCTGAAGGTGGGGTGTGCCATGATTTTGTTAAGCAGGTCGCGGGCTTCAGCGTAGGCCCCATCGTGGGTGTGCAGCAGGAAGGAGAGCTCATAGACTTTGAACCAGTTGAATTTCCCCTCTTCCAGATATTTCAGGCACTCGGCCGCCTCCTGCCGGGCTTTGTCGAACTGGCGCAACTGTACGTGGCAGATAAACTTCTGGTAGTGGAAGATCTGCAGCGGCACGCTGGCGATGAAGTCCTTTTCTTTAAAGAAATCAATAGCCCGCTGGCACACCTTCAGCGTCCCCTGATAGTCATTCACGCTGGTGTGGATACTCGCCTCGATGAGCCGGCCGCAGAGGTGGAGCTGATAGGAATCATATTGCTCCAAGGCTTCCCGTACCGCTTCGTGATAGGCCTTGGCCTTCTCCTGGAATTCCGTCTTGGTCGCCTTGCTGTTTATGAAGCCGATGCTCAGCTCGATGTAGTACTCCTCCGCCCGGTTTTCTTGCAGCCACAACTGCTCATAGAGCTTAAAATCCTCATTGTATTGCTGGTACTTCTTATAGTCGCCCTCGATGGTGCCGTGAAACAGCCGCAAGGTGTGGCAGATATCAATGGCCAGTTCAGTGAATTCGTACTGCTTGGCGATTTTCAGTAGCTTGCGGGCGATGCCGGTCGCGGCGGTGCGGGCATTTTTGCCGAATAATATCTTGGCGGCAGCCCATTCTTTATAACATTCGTAGTAAGCTTTTTGGCGGTCGGTGTAAGAAGCTTGCTTCAGGTCGATTACGAAAAGCGAATTGACCAGGCGGTCTTTCAGGCTCTTGCGCAGCTTCTGGTAGCTGGGGGATTGCTTGTCAGCATCATAGAAGTACGCTGCTGCTTCGTCATCTTCGGCAAAGCGGCCATCGGCCACCAGGTCGTAGAATTCCTGCAGCTTGGAGGTGCCATTGCTTTGGTCCCCCATCAGTTCTACCGCCCGGAGCTTGGTGCGGGTCACGATTTGTACCAGGTCTAAAAGGTCTCTCATACGTTCTGGGCAAACGCACACATTCTGAGCGAAACGCAGGGGCGGGAGGTGAAAGCCAGCGGGAAAAGAATGATAGATGAATCCGCAGTAAAATCCCACCCCTACATTTCTGCTTAGGAGCATGTGCTCTTAATGCATATTGTGTAATCCAAAAAAATCTTGTTGTAGGCTTTTTTATCCAAAACAGCAATACATCCATCAACCCAGCATTTGCGGCGTGCCGCACATACTGCCTATAATGCCCCATCGGGGCGCCTCAATTTTTGGGATGGATGTGTAGGTTTCGACTAAAAAGCCACCACTAGGTGGGATTGGGTATAAGAAACGAATTGCCAGCTACAAATGTAAGCAATTCATCTTGGTGATGCAAATATAGATGAAAAAAATAATACATGCCAACCACATGAACATGTGGTAATTATGTGGTTTTTAGGAGGGACGGGGGGGCACCATTAATATATGATATAGTATGTAAGTTCAAAGTGGAAAGCTCAAAAGCTAGTATTCGGGTGCTTTCCAACTTCCGCCTTCCAATCCCGCTTCGTTCAGACGGGACGCAAGTGCTTCCGCCTTCCGCATAGGCACGCCCGGGAGAGAGTTATCCACAGATGACACCGATGTGCAGATGGTTTGCCCTTTCGCTCCCGCTTCACTTCGTTCAGACTGGGCGCAAGCGTTTCCGCCTTTACCTTTCCGCTTTCAGGGGCATTAGGGGCACGAAGGACATGACGCGAGGGATGCTACAGCATGACCTGTCGCCTTTTGCTTTCTAAAAATCGCGGGCTGAAGCCCACGGCTAGTCATCATTCCGGTGAGATGCCCTTCAATGCCCCCTTTACCCTTTACCCTTTACCCTTTACCCTTTA
>CAYSPJ010000141.1:0-6066 GCA_964432875.1 uncultured Phaeodactylibacter sp.
GCGGCACCCGCATCGACTTCAACTTCTCCCCGCCTGCGCTGAGCTACGAGTACCGAGAACTTAACTTTGACGTCACAAACGCTTCCATCTGCGATGCCGGAGGCAATCTATTGTTTTACACCAATGGGATAGAAGTCCATGACCATCAGGGCTTGCAGATTGAAAATGGATGGGGACTCAACCCCGATCCTTATACAGAAGTTTGGGCAGATAGGGGCTACAATCTCTATCAAGGGGCCTTGTTTTTGCCAATTCCTGAAAATTCAAACCGATATTATCTATTGCACGGAGAACGGACAACTTTCCCAGAGGGCATTTTTGGGAATTATCGGATTGTCGCCAAGCTGTATATGTCGGAAATAAGTTCAGGCCAGCAGATGGATGAGATTGCGATAAAAAATCATCCATTAGTGTCTGATACGCTGGATTTTGGAAAGATAACGGCTGTCCGACATGCCAACGGGCGCGATTGGTGGGTGCTGCAGCAAGAATATTTCAGCAATCGTTATTACCTTCTCATGGCCACGCCATCGGATATATCGCTGGCAGGGAACCAAGCGATTGGAGAGCCAACTGCGTCTGGATTGGGGCAAGCTGTTTTTGCTCCAAATGGGAGCAAATACGTAAGATATACAGGGCATGATTTTCAATCTGGGCAGTTTATTGACATTTATAACTTCGACCGCTGCACGGGTCAGCTCTACGACCCCACACAGATCAACTACAACGACACGGCCTTCTCCGGGGGCGTGGCCATCTCCCCCAACTCCCGATTCCTGTACGTCTCGTCCTACCGCTATATCTATCAATACGATTTGGAGGCAGCAGATATCGAGGCTTCCCGGGAGGTGGTGGCGGTGTATGATGGGGGGCTGGCGCCGCCGCCGTTCGAAGTGCCAACCCGTTTTTTCCTCTGCCAGTTGGCGCCAGATGATAAAATCTACATCAGCTCCACCAATACTGTGCCGCTGCTGCACGTCATCCACAACCCCAATGCGAAGGGGGCAGCTTGCGAGGTGGAGCAGCGGGGCTTGGCGCTGCCGACCTTCAATGCCTTCGGCATCCCCAACTCCCCCTACTACGGCTTGGGCCCGGAGGACGGCAGCCCCTGCGACACCTTGGGGCTGGACCACCACCCCAAGGCAGCTTTCCGCTACCGGGCCAGCGAGGCCGAGCCGGGGCATTTCGGGTTTTGGGACTACAGCCTGTTCTTCCCCACGCACTGGGAGTGGGATTTCGGCGACGGCTCGGCAGGCAGCACGGAGCAGGATCCCGAGCACGCCTATGCTCAAGGCGGTACCTACAAAGTCTGCCTCACGGTGAGCAACGAGCATGCCAGCGACACCTACTGCGAGTGGGTGGAGGTGGATCTGCCCTCCAGCAGCCAAGCCGCCCCCCCGCCGCCGGCCCTCAAGCTCTACCCCAACCCGGCGCACGACTACCTCTCTGTAGAGCTGCCCTATCGCCTGCCCCAAGGCGGCCGCTGGCACTTGCGCGACCTCCAGGGCCGCCCCCTGCGCAGCGGCGCCCTCCCCCCCGGCCAGCCCCTGCTGATGCTCGATCTGGCCGGGCTGGCGGGCGGGGTGTATGCCTTCGAGCTGGCGCTGCCCGAGGGGGGGCGGCTGGTGGAGAAGGTGGTGGTGGTGAGGTAGGGGGGCAATTGGCCCCGCTAAATGCTTAGCCGCATTTAGCGGGATGTCAGCGTACGGGGTACGCTGACACGGCTCGGCTCAATGTGCCCCGCTAAATGCTCATCCGCATTTAGCGGGAGCACGTTGGACCCTCGGCAAGGGCGTCCCGCCCATCCCTCGAGTCCCTCGTGTCCCTGGAGAACTAAATGGCAAGGGGCCCCGCTAAATGCCAGGCTGGTGTGCTTGGCAATGGCCAAGGCGAGGCCGCTGGTCGTAGAATTGGGCCGCGACTCCATAGTCTAATGTCGTCAACTTTAGGAAAAAGATGGGCAGGCTTGGTGACTGGGAGAGGAGTGGAAAGCAGCGCGGTCACCTCTTTTTTAGCAGAATACAAGCGCAGTTGCCCGCTCTAACACGGCAGCCCTCTTGACGACGATAGAGCGGGGTTGGCCTTATAACGGGATACACGAGCGCTTGCCCACTCTAACAGGTACCCGCTCTCGCAGCTAAGGTCACTGGCTTCATACTTTTGTGGCAAAACACACCCATGCCTTGTCCCTACGCCCTACCGCCCTCACAGCCAGCCCAGCCACAAGTCATTGCGCCGCAACTGGAAATAGGGATTGGCTTGGGCGCCGAACTGCTGGGGCAAGCCGCTACTGCCATCCATGTTGAAATCCAAGACTGCTGGCTTGCCAGCCTGGCTGCGTATCAGCCCGTTGAATAAGTAGGCTAATGCGCCTAATGCACTACCTTCCGACGATTCAACTGGCACCAAGCTCAGCACTTTCCCATGGCTATAGATGAAAAAATTGACGGCGTGAAGCTTCTGATCCAGCCCCATCACCCCGGAGGCAAAGCCCCAGCCGCGGTGCAGAGCATTGTACATAATCCGCTGCAGGCCGTGAAAATCTTGCGCTGACTGTTGCCCCGCAGGGGTGTGGAGGCGGAAAAAATCAGCAATGGTTTCTGGTTTCAGACCTCCGGTGAGCACCAGGCCCGCATCTTCTGCTATTTGTAGCTTCTGGGCCAGTTCCGTGGAAAAGTGGTCGAATAGCTGTTCGTAGGGACGGTTGAGCAGGAGTTGGTGATTTTGTTTTTCTTGTAACTCAAAGCCCGAGCCGGGAGGAGGGGTATTCTGTTCATTGAGCGCGATATCAATATATTTGAAGTCTGAGGGTATGGCTTTGAGAAAGCCCATGATGCGGGCCGGCGACAGTACGTGGATGGAATAAATGCCCATTTCTCGCATGAGGTTGGGCTGAAACAACTCCTTGCGCTGGAAGAGCCGTGGCCGCCAGACGAGTGGGAACACCGATTCATAATCGCCTTCCACCAACGCATCCCAGTCTTTGGCGACGTGGTCCAGGTACCACATATATCCAAAGATGTTTCCATTGTTGGCGTAATGGACACAGCTGTTCCATTTTACTTTGTCAATTTGACCGCCTTTGATATATTGAATTTCCATTTTTTTTACTGCTGATTCATACTTTGACACAGGGCACGCAGTACTAACCTCAGCGTGAGGAAAAAGTTCTATTTTTCAACACTGTGCTGTTTTTGCGCTTTCAACCAGCGTGTGTGCAGCTTACTTGGCCCTGTTTTTGATTTTTTTTGAAAAAAAATCGCTGATTGTTATGAAATAATCCAGAAAAGTCTCACTTTAGCCGTGCCCTCATGAACATTCCACTCAGAGAGAACCATTTTTCTTAACTTACACAACTTATCGCTATGTTAATCCTTTACATTGCTAGTGGCGCATTTATTATCGGAGGAGGGCTCGTTATGATTTCCAACACTTTAACGCAGCGCAGCCGCAGCCGCTACTTTTAGCGGCAGCCGATTTTAAACATGCTAAGAGGAAAGCCCACCTTAAACGGGCGCAACAGCCCAAAAACACAATACCCCCCCCAGTCTTAAAGTGCATTACTGCACTAAATCAACCTTATCGCTTACGATCCTATCCCTATGGCATATCACCCTGTTGCAGGTGCAATAGAGGGCATCGCTTTGCGCTCTTGAGCCAACGCAATACGGGTGATATGCCAGTAGAGAAGGGCGTTTATTGACCAAAGCAGCGTTTTGGTTCAGCTTGGCTTGTTCCCTGCAACCCACTGGGCTTTCTTATGCTGCCCGCAGCGGTAAGCAGCTTCTTAGCGAGGGGGCCTCCGAAGGGAGCGGAGGCCGATTTGGTCAGAATGGCGCAGCGCCCGCCGCCAGCGGGGCAGAAAACTATGCACTTCCCGGTCGTGCCTGCCGCGATAACCCGCAGATGCTTCATCAGGTGGATTGAATGTTTTTTGTCGCCGCCCCGGTATGGGTAAAGCCTGTCTTTATAGCCCGATAGCGGCGTTACGCTCGGACCCAAAAACCTCGGCTTAAGCACAGCTTTATTCCACGATCGTGGAGTAAAGACCGGATATTAGGCCTTTGCAAGCCTTGCTCTTGAACGCTAAAGCCCAGACACTCGACTAAATGGGCGGGCACTGGTTAGTCAAGCTTCAGCACATCGAGGAAAGCCTTTTGCGGCACCTCGATTTTGCCAAACTGCCTCATGCGCTTCTTGCCCTCTTTTTGCTTTTCCAGCAGCTTGCGCTTGCGGGTAATATCACCACCATAGCATTTGGCAGTGACATCCTTGCGCATGGCCGAGATCGTTTCGCGGGCAATGATCTTGGCACCGACGGCGGCCTGGATGGCGATAACAAACTGTTGGCGCGGGAGCAGCTCTTTGAGCTTCTTGCAAATTTTGCGGCCGAATGCCTCCGCTTTGCTGCGGTGCACCAGGGCAGACAAGGCATCCACCTTTTCACCGTTGAGCTTGATATCGAGGCAGACGAGGTCTGATTCGCGGTAGTCGATCATGTGGTAGTCAAAAGAAGCATAGCCTCTGGAGATGGACTTGAGGCGGTCGTAGAAATCAAAGACGATTTCCGCCAAGGGCAACTCGAAGTCGAGCTCGACCCGGTCGGTGGTCAGGTAGCTTTGGCGTTTGAGCGTGCCGCGTTTTTCCATGCTCAAAGTCATGATCGCACCAATATATTCCGGCTTGGTGATGATTTGGGCGGCGATGTAAGGCTCCTCGACATAGTCCAGCACCGTAGGGTCGGGCAATTCCGTGGGGGTGCGCACGGTCAGGGTTTCGCCTCGCCGGGTATAGGCCGTATAAGATACGTTGGGGATAGTGGTGATTACGTCCTGGTCAAACTCCCGGTAAAGGCGTTCCTGCACAATTTCCAGGTGGAGCATGCCGAGGAAGCCGCAACGGAAGCCAAAGCCGAGCGCCGCCGAGCTTTCTGGTTCAAAGACCAGCGAAGCATCGTTGAGCTGCAATTTTTCCAAGCTATCCCGCAGGTCTTCGAAATCATCGTTGTCAATGGGGAAAATACCGGCAAAAACCATGGGTTTGACTTCTTCAAAACCTTTGATGGCCTCTGCGCAGGGGCGCTCCATGTGGGTGATCGTATCGCCTACTTTCACCTCTTTGCTATCCTTGATGCCGGTGATGATGTAGCCCACATCGCCGGCGGCGAGTTCGTTCCTTGGCTCTTGTTTCAGGCGAAGCACGCCTACTTCATCGGTATTGTATTCTTTTTCAGCATTGACAAAGCGCACTTTATCGCCTTTGCGCAAGGTGCCATTCATGATTCTGAAATACGCGATGACGCCCCGGAAAGAGTTGAAAACAGAATCGAAGATGAGTGCTTGAAGCGGCGCTTCCGGATCGCCCTTGGGCGCAGGGATGCGATTCACGATGGCATTCATGATATCTTGTACGCCCTGCCCGGTTTTGCCGCTGGCCATTACGATATCGTCCGGGTCGCAGCCGATCAGGTCAATGATCTGTTCAGAGACCTCCTCAATCATGGCATTGGGCATATCGATCTTGTTCAGTATCGGGATGATCTCCAGGTCGTGGCCGATGGCCAGATAAAGGTTGGAGATGGTCTGCGCCTGGATACCCTGCGTCGCGTCAATCAGCAATAGGGCGCCTTCGCAGGCGGCAATTGAGCGGGAGACCTCGTAGGAAAAGTCCACGTGGCCTGGGGTGTCAATGAGGTTGAAGACATAAGGCTCCCCATCTAAGTGCTTGTAGTCCATCTGGATGGCGTGGCTCTTGATGGTAATGCCACGCTCGCGCTCCAGGTCCATATCATCCAAAGTCTGCTCCTGCATATCGCGGGCAGAAACGGTGTTGGTAAATTCCAACAAGCGGTCAGACAAGGTACTCTTGCCGTGGTCAATATGAGCGATTACACAAAAATTCCTAATATTCTTCATGGGCGCAAAGATACGTCATTTTATGCCAGTGTTAAACCGGGTTTTCAGCATTGCAGCTAGAATGCCCGCAATTTTTTCATAGAAACAGACGAAAATGGAAAAAGTGCTGCCTGGAAGTAACTTTATTTGTCTGGAAATAGTAATATTACTG
>CAYSPJ010000141.1:6166-12273 GCA_964432875.1 uncultured Phaeodactylibacter sp.
ATGTTGGACCAACAGCAACTCACCCAGTGGAAACAGCAATGGCGGCGGCAAGTAGCCGACAGTATCGCCGAGGCCCTGAGCGCCGTAGAAGAGCGCCTGCCGGATTATTGCCCGAAGTTCAAGGCGCTGATCGCCTTGCGCGGGCAGCTCAACGATGCCAATAGCAACCGCATCATGGGGGTGCTATCCAGCGAAGCGCTGCAGTTGGAGTACAACCGCATCCGTAAAGGCTTGCTGGATTTGATTGAGGGTTTGGAAGTGGAAGACTTCCTGCCGCAGCCCTTGGCTGCGGGGGCCTCGCCGCAACGCGGGCTGCTGCTGCACAAAATCCCCGGCAAGATGGAAGTGCAGCGGGAAACGACTTGTATCATCCGCCTGGCTTACGACCAAGCCGTCATCGCCCGCGATATCGAACTAGACGAGGACGTGGAGGTCAAACCCATCACCGTGTCCAAAGTCATGCATGCCGAGCTGATCGACCCGAACAGCGAGCCGGCATTTTCCATCCGCAGTTTTTCCGACGAGGAGCAGTTTCTACAAGCCGGCGAATATACCGAGTGGAAATTCTTCGTGCGCCCGCTGCGCCCAGGCGCTTTTACGCTACTAATCAAAGTATCGGTGGTCGAGCGCGTCGAGGGGCAGGACCGCCGCCGCAACCTCAGTTGGGAGGAAAGCGTGCAAGTCGTCACTCAAGCGGTGGAGGAAGAAGCTGCTTTTCAAGCCTCCGGCATCGTGATTGGTGCCGCGAGCCAAGCATCGGCATCTCCCCAAACCGGCGGCCCCCAGCCCGGTTTTGCCCCTCCTCTCCTGTTCGATCAGGGCCATACCCCCCAGGAGGCCATCGATTTTGACCAATACGTCAACCCATCTATGCCAGTACCGCCGCCAGCGCCGGCCCCATCGATCCCGCGCTCGCAGCCCTCGCCGTCAGCCCGGCCGCGGCGCATCAATATCCGCCGGCTTTCCATCGCCGCCACGGTCTTGCTGGCAATCGGGCTTGGTTTGTTCTATGTCCCCAGTTTTTATTCGAGCAACAAGCTGCCTACGGAGCCGACGCCCAGCTTTTTGGAAAAAGAAGAAATCGGCAAGCTTCGGGAGCGCTTCCCGAGCGGGCCTTCCAGCAAGGCAGAGCTGGAAGAGTATATCCGGGAATCGCCCCTGGAAGTCGATGCTGAATCGGCTTGGTGGGAAATGGCCAAGCAGGCCGACGATTCCACCGCCTACCAGAAATATCTGGAGCAATACCCGGATGGCAGGTATGCCAAGGAAGCCCGGCGTAGGCTGGGCCCGGCAACAGAAGAATAGCCCTCTACTCGCGCACTTCTTTTACAAAGCCATTGACCCCTCGCTGTTCCAATTGCTGCAGGTGTGATAGCGCCCGTTCCCGACTGTCGAAGCGGCCCAGGTAAATGCGATAGACCGTCTGCCCGGCGCTATTATCGGGGGAGAGGTGAGCCGTTTCGCCGCTGCGCTTTTCCAGTTTGGCGCTTTCACGCACCGCATTCTCATAGGAAGAAAACAAACCGGCCTGGATGGAAAAGAAGGTTGGCTGCTGATAACTAGCGAATTGGGCCGTAGGCCCTGGCGCAGGCCGGGCAGCTGTAGGCGTAGCTCTGGCCGGGGCCTGAGCTGATGGCACATCCGGCATCAAGGCCGGGCGCGATAGGCTGAGGATGGGGCGGGGGCTAGACAGGAGGCCCTCCTGATCCTGCGCAGCCAACTGGGGGCTGCGGTTCGCCGGGCGATCATAAGCCTGTAAGTGCTCGAGCAATGCTTCCGGCGCCAGGGCGCCTTCGTGGCGGCCCAGCAATTGCCCGCGGGCGCTGAAAGCCAGGATTGTAGGCAGCACCTTGACGGCGTATTGCTTTTGCAGCACCCGCCCTTCAGCCGCATCAACATCAATGCGCAGCGCGAGGTAATGCTCTTGCAGATACTCGGCCAGCACCGGGTCGGTGAAGCTGTGCTGCTCCATCCACTGGCAGGGCATGCACCAGTTGGCGGCAAAGTGGATGAAATAAAGCTTGCCCTCGCTGGCAGCCTGTTGGCGTGCCTCGGCAAGGCTGCTTTCCAGGAACACGACGCTGGGAGGCGAAGCAGAAAACAAGGAGAGCGGCAGCAATAGCGCTGCCAGGCGAACTGAATATTTCATGGGATTGCGGTTTTTGGTTAATATGTTCAATCCTCTTATACGACAGTTCGCAAAAAAAGTTATATCAGGCAGAAAAATATTTATCAGAAATTATTGGTGGCAGTGGCAGCGGATGAAATCCAGCAAAGCCTGGTGGTTGTCCAGTAGTTGTTGGGCAGTTTCAAAAAGTTCTTCAAACTTCATGGCGACCATCTGGAATTCTTTGCTATCCCGCTGGCCATTTAGCGAGCTGGCGCGGAAATGGAAGCAGGTGTGGATGCTGCGGATGACATCTTGAAGCTCCTCGGCGCGCAGCGCATACTGTTGCAGCATTTCCACTTCGCCGGGAGAAAATTGTTTGAAGGCATCGTGGGCTTGTTCCAGGGCTTGGCTATTGTTGAGGTCTTTCTGAGTGAGGTCTATAATTGAAACCCCAAACAAGCTGGAAAGCTTGAGCAAGTTGCAAATCTTAGGCTCCGCCGACCCATTCTCGTAGGAGGCGATATTCCCCCGGTTGAGGCCCACGCGGCTGGCCAGTTCTTCCTGGCTCATCTTCATCCGCTTGCGGAGCAGGCGGAGGTTCTGCTGCAAGTGGATGGTAGAATTGTCCAGTCTCCTGATTTCCATTATAAACCTTTGATTTGAAAACAATTTTTTTCGATTAAAGCGGCATCTTTGCCGATGTGCTTCTCATAGATAAGTACAACTGAAGTTGGGCTTGGTTTAAAAGTGTTAAATTTTTTAACCATTATTTTGGCAAATGCCACTAAAATGTCATAATGGACACAGTTTGCACAAATAATGAATCTAAACAGGAAATTTTTTTTGCAAATTTGATGTTTAAACTGTAGTTTTGTAAAAAAGAATGACACTACTGGATTCATCCATGCAAAAATCACCTGCTATGCTATATACGGCTCAAAATCAAATGCAAGAACAACTCGATGCCATCGGGGGTTCACTTCGTGCCTTTTCACTTAAGCTCACCGGCAATGCCGTAGACGCGGAAGACCTGTATCAGGACACCGCGCTGCGCATCATCACCAACGCGGATAAATACCGGCAAGGCACCAATTTCAAAGCCTGGGCGGTAACCATCATGCGCAATATCTTCATCAACAACTACCGCAAGAAGGTGCGTCGGAATATGATTATTGACCAGACGCCCAACAACTATTATATCAACTCCAGCGACAGAGTGGTGGAGAATGATGGCGAAACCAGCGTGGGGTTCAACGAGCTGATGAAAATGGTCAATGCGCTGCCCGATGACTTCCGCCAACCTTTTATGATGGCATACGAAGGGTTTAAGTATGACGAGATTGCCGAAGAGCTTGGCTCCCCCCTGGGTACCATCAAAAGCCGCATTTTCTTTGCCCGCAAGAAGCTGCAAAAGATGTATCAGGATTCTATGGTCGAGCGCCGGGCATAGTTTTAAGGGCGAGGAAAAAAGCCAGGCAACATAATCGTTGCCTGGCTTTTTCGTTTTTATGCCGTTATGGCGTATCTTTACCCACTCACCTCAAACCAATTTTATGAGCAAGTTGACCATTAGAAGCGGAAAAGGAGAACTGACCCTCAGGAAGAGCCAAAGGCTCGTAGGTTTGAAGACGAGCTCTGCCGAGCCAGTCGAAGATATCGAGCGCGTGCAGTCGGAACTGCACCAAAACCTGGGCGGCTTTCACGTCGTAAGCCTGAAAACGGATGGGGGCGATATTGATGAGCGCCTGGATGAGGTGCGCCAGCAAGATGAGATAACGGTAGGCACTCATATCTACTATGCTGAAGGCAGCAACAAACCGCTGGTGGCCACCGGCGAGATTTATATCACTTTCGAAGCGGGCGTCAGCGAGGCAGAGCAGCAAATCGTGCTAGCGGAGTACAAGCTGGAAATCGTGGAGCGCCGTAGCCTCAGCCTGATCATCGCCAAGGTTACTGCCCAATCTCCCAACCCATTGAAGGTGGCTAATGCCCTCCAACAAATCTCCCTGGTGAAACAGGCAGAACCCGATTTGGATGCCATGCTGGATGAATACAACTTCAGCCTGCCCACTGATGATTTGCTAGGGCAGCAGTGGCACCTGCGCAATACTGGCAGTATACCGGGCACTAGCTTCCGCCTCCGGCAAAATGCCGACGCCAAAGTAGCGGATGCCTGGGCACGCCTGGGCAGTCTGGGCTCTGATCGGGTCAAAATTGCCGTCATCGATAATGGCTTTGACCTTGCGCATCCTGATTTACGCACCAAAATTTACCGCCCTTTTGACCTCTGGAACCAATCGGACCAGCTGGCAGTTGGCGACCCCCGCTTCACACACGGAACCCCCTGTGCCAGCGTAGCGCTGGCCGTCTCCAACGGGAGAGGCATCGTCGGAGCTGCCCCTAACGCATTATTTATGCCCGTAAGCGGCACCTCTTTCAGCAACCGGGCTACGGAGCAGATGTTCGACTACTGCATCGAAAATGGGGCCGACATCATCAGTTGTAGCTGGGGTACCACCGACTCCAACTTTCGCCTGGGCACCATCAAAGAAGAGGCGATTGCCCGCGCTGCCCGGCAGGGGCGCAAGGGCAAAGGCTGCATCATCCTTTTTGCTGCTGGCAATGAGGACATTGATTTCCTCAACTTTTATGCCGCCCACCCTGATGTCATCGCCGTGGGTGCTTCTACCAGCCAGGATGTGCACGCCAACTACTCCAACCGCGGCCGGGAGCTTACAGTTTGTGCCCCTTCCAACGGAGATTGGCCCATCCTCGCCGCCCGCGCTTCCTGGGATGGAGGGCTCTCCTGGGAAACGGAGGCCTTTAAGTTTTACCGCGACGGGCGCGACCGCGGGCCGCTTTACAAACACTTCGGCGGCACTTCCAGCTCTACCCCCCTGGTAGCCGGTATCTGCGCCCTGATGCTCTCGGCGAATCCCGAGCTCACTGCCCGGGAAGTCAAGGAAATCCTGCAATCTACTGCCGATAAAATCGGCAGCCCGGCGGATTACTCCAACGGGCACTCGCTCAAGTATGGTTATGGCCGGGTGAATGCCGACAAAGCCGTGGCGGAAGCCATCCGCCGGGCCGACAAAGGCCAGCCCTTGCCGACGCCCGGCGAAACGGCCGCACCTGCCCTGGCTAGCGGGCAGGGCTTATTCCGCTTTAGCGTGCAGCGCCAACCCTCCCAGGGCTGGGGCGTGCAGGCCGGCGTTTATGCCGAATATGGCAACGTCCTGATCCAGGTGGAAAAGTTCCAGCGCCAGTTCCCCGCTGCCCCCGTCATCGTGAATATCAATGAGCTGGGCGGCAAGACGGTCTATAAAGTCATCCTCGGCGCTTTCAATACCCTGGATGAAGCTAAGCGCCTGCACGAACAGGTCAAAGCGGCGGGCATCAGCTCCTTTCCGGTGGATTTGTCGAAGATGGCATGATGCCCTGAGCTACCCGCAAGCCAGAAAAGAGACGGAACCCCTCGGCAGGTAGTTGGTTAATGAAACCATCTTCCCAATTGCATGATCCTGGTGGGCGTGGCTAATATCCTCGGCCTGGTATAAGACAACGGCAGCCCTTTCAACATCACCGCACATAGGCGCAGGTCGCCTGCCGCTACTACCTGCCTTGGCCGGCCTCCAGGCATCTACTTACTGGCTGCGCGCCAGCCAGGGCGGGCAGACGGTGGCAGAGTGGATGGCGGTGTTTAAGGCGAGGCGTAAGCACACCCATGTTGCGCTTGTACGAGTAGGGAGAGTATCCTCGCGCACCAGCCTTCCTACATGGAAACCTTTCTTGTATACTTCCCTGCCCTCCGCTTTGCCCTGCCTGTCTTATGGAAAAAATGTTAAAGTTTTTGGCGCATCGGCACCAAAACCATATCTTGTCCCATCTTTCCGGCCCAAACGAGATAAATACGCTGAACTGCTTTTCGAATGAGATGCGGCATCGCCCCATTTTTCCATCTTCAAAACCTACTGCTCATGAAAAAGCTGTTTACTCT
>CAYSPJ010000142.1:0-12226 GCA_964432875.1 uncultured Phaeodactylibacter sp.
TTAGCCGGCTTTTACTATCGCTTCAGCTTCCGCGCACCGGATTATTGAGCTTCTAATGGCAATTGTAAATAGTCGGAGTGTAATAGGGTGTGGGCAGGCTGCCTTCTTTTCAACGGGCTTATACCCCCAAGCCATATTAAATAGTGTCTGTCTATTTAGTCTAGTGTCTGGTCTTTAGAGTTCGAGAGCAAGGCTTGCGAAGGCCCCAAAACCGGAGTTTACTAGCCGTAAATGAGGATTTTGGGGTCGAGCGTAACGCAGCTATCGGACTATAAAGACAGACACTAAATAGGCGAGGTGCCGGGCTTTAAAGCCGGATGCTCGAAAAACTAAAACAAACCATCAACACCATGAACCTATGCCGTCAGACCGCTACCTTTTAACTGCCTTTATCGCCATCTTTACCCTACAATCAGCCCTCATGGCCCAGGCACCAGTCATTCATTCCGTTTTGCCAGTTGCTACTGCCGTAGAGCAGTATGGCAAATTTGAAGCAGCGCTGAGCCTGAGCGCGGGCTACGCCAACGCTTATGACTACGACGACATCCGGGTGAGCGCCATCTTCACTGGGCCCGATGGGCAACAATATCCAGTAGATGGTTTTTTTATGCAGGAGTACGAGCTGTTGGATGCCGAGGCGGGTTTAATCCAGGCTGTCGGACCGGGCAGGTTCAAGCTGCGCTTCGCGCCGGGGCAGCTTGGAACCTGGAGCTATGTGTTGTCGGTTGCCAATGCCGAAGGGGAAGCTTTCTTTCCAGCGCAGTTTTTTCAGTGCGTGCCCTCTTCGGCAGCTAGTGCCCGGGGTTTCGTGCGCAGCGATATGAGCAACTACTTGCACTTCGACAATGGCGAACAATTTATCCCCTTGGGGCAGAATGTGGCTTGGCATGGTGGCAGCCCTATCCCTGATTACCGCCGCTGGTTGGGAGAGATGCACGAACAGGGTGCCAATTTTTTTCGCCTCTGGCACTGCCATTGGGGCCTGGGGTTGGAATGGATGGGGTTTGGCTATCAAGGCCTGCGCCGCTACCATCAGCCCAATGCTTTTTATCTGGACTGGTTGTTCGATTTCTGCGCCGAGCGCGGCCTGTACGCCATGCTTTGCCTGCAGCATCACGGGCAGGTATCTACCCAAGTGAACCCCAACTGGGAACAAAGCCCTTACAACGCCCTCAATGGCGGGATGTGTCAAAATACCTGGGACTTTTTTGCTGATAATCAGGCCCGCCAAACGGTGAAGAACCGCTTGCGTTACGTCATCGCCCGCTGGGGCTACGCCCGCAGCCTGGCAGTTTGGGAGCTGTTCAACGAGGTAGACTGGACCGACCAGTACGACCAGCATGAGCATCTGGTAGCCGATTGGCACCTGGAAATGGCGGCCTTCCTCAAGCAACGCGACCCCTACGGCCGCCTGGTCACGACCAGCTTCGCCCGCGACGATCGCGGTAGTACCATCTGGGCCGCGCCAGATATCGATCTAACCCAGACCCATCATTACGCCGCTACGCCTCATATCGAACGCGTGCTTGCCACTGGCGCCAGGGCTTACCTCGATACCTATGGCAAACCCACCCTGAACGGTGAATTCAGCATCACCACCTCTGGCACGGGGCTGAGCCAGTCCGACCCGGATGGCATCCACTTGCATAATGGGCTGTGGGGTTCACTCTTCGCCGGCGCTCTGGGCAGCGCCCTGTCCTGGTGGTGGGATTCGTATATCGAGCCGCAAAACCTATTCGGGCATTATGCCGCGCTTGCTACTATCATTGCGGAACTGCCGCTGCGGGAAAAGCGCTACCAACCAGCACCTTCCCTGGTGCAAGGGCAGGTCGCTGACCTCACCTTGACGCCCACGCTGGACTGGGCCGCGCTGGCCGACACCCTCTTCTCCATCGATGAGCACGGCAACCTGATGCCGGAAAATGCCCGGCTCTCCCATTTCCTCTACGGTGCTCAGTGGAATACACCATACCGCCGGCCACCGGTTTTTACTGCTTTTTTCCCGATACCATCTCAATTTCAGGTACGCACGGCTAGCACCAGCGGACAGGCACCCCGCATCGCCATCTGGGTGGATGGGGTGCTTCAACTGGAGCAAGCCGCGCAGCCCGGGCAAACCTATTCTGTCTCTATCCCCGCTGGGACGCACACCATAAAAGTCGACAATACAGGTACCGATTGGATTTCCATTGCCGCATATATCTTCAAGAGCATGGGCCGCGCTGTGGATGCTTATGTGCTGCGGGCAGAAGGCCAGCCCCAGCTCGCCGGCTGGGTGCTCAACAACCGCTACAACCACCAATACCTGGCTAATGCCGGGCTGCCGCCGCTCGCTTCTGGAAATATCCTTTCCGTCCCCGGTTTCCCTGACGGGAGCTATGCGGCGCAATTCTTCGACTGCCTTACCGGTGCTTTGGCCGGTACCGGCGCTGCGCTGGCCAGCGGCGACACTCTCCGCCTGCACTTGCCTGATTTTCAATGGGACTTGGCCTTCATCGTAGAGGCTCAGTCAGTGCCCGCCCGGGAGGTGGCAAGACAAACCCTGCCTGCCCGCCTCTACCCCAACCCCTTATCCGCTGAACGGTTGACGGTCGCTCTATCCCTGGAATTTTCCAGCCCTCTTACGATTACCCTGCTAGACGCCTCGGGCCGCAAGCTGGCCCAGCTCTTCGAGGGGGAGCTTTCGGCGGGCGATCAGGAGCTGGCGATGTCTATCCCAGCTGCCTTGCCTTCTGGCTTATACTGGCTACGAGCTGATACACGGCAGAGAGCGGCGGCCCTGCCGCTGGTGTTGGAGAGGAGGTAATCGGGCGCGAAATACATACTTGAGCTCTGCCAGCGGCACTTCTACCCCTGCTGCTTATCTATCCAATTAGGCTAAACGCATTTGTGCACATCCCTCAACTGGGGAAATCAGAAATTTCTTTACCTTTACCCGCAAAGCACCGCCTATGGAATACACCGAAGCTAAAGAGCTCATCATCCGTGGCAGGGTAGGAGATGCCCTGGCGCTGTTGCGCATGCCCTTGCGAGGCAGCAGTTTATACGACGAGTGGATACTTCTCAACTCGCGTTATGCGCAGTTGGAAGAGCAGGAGATGAAAGGCTTGCTTTCCTCTCAGGAGCTGAGCATCGAGCGCAACCGCATTACGGACTCGACGCTGCGCTTGCTCGACCGTGCCAAGGCAGATGCCAGCGTACCAGTAGAAGATACAGTCCGGCCCAAAGCTATGGCGGGCAAGCTGCCATTGCGCCCGATAGCCCTAAGCCTGGGATTAATGGCGCTGCTGGCGCTGGTCTATTTTGTCTGGCCCGCCAGCCCGGCTCAGGATGTCCAGCCATTACCAGCTAGCACCGAGGTGGATGAGCCCGCGCCGGCTGAAGCAGAGGCGGCCCCTGGCCCGCAGCCCACCAAGCCGTTAAAACCGGAACGCCAGGTACCTGCTGCCACTGAATCGGATGGTAGGCAAACAACAGAAGTTGCGCCTCGCCGCCCGCCAGGAAAAGCCGAAGCCTCGCCGCCCCGGCAGCCTCCAGTTGAAACATCGACCGAGGTGCCGCCTACCACGCCAAGCCGCCCGCCCGTAGCTGACGAGTCTGCCAAGGACCGCTACGACCGCTATGTTATCCGCAAAAGGGTCAATAACGACTATCTGCCCTTTGAACTTCACCAATTGGGCATCGGGGAGCAGCACGTTTATTTGGAACTGACCGTGCATAATGAGGGCAGCAAGGCCGTTGAAATCAAGGAAGTGCACATGTTGCATACTGGTGACCAGAGCAGCGCCAGCAGCTTTAACCTGGAAGGCCGCGTTGTGCCCGCTGCACAGCAGGAAAAGCTCACCGCCAAGTTTCGCTGGCGATTGGGCTCACCTGCTGCTTTCCGCATGAAACTCATCTATCGCTTCACCGATGAGCGTTCCTGGCGGGAAGTCAAAAATGACTTTGGGGTCTATCAGCGGGCAGATTGAGCCTTTAATACTCGCCGGCTGATAGCTGTCTTCCGGTCAACTTTACCAGGGGCGACACCAGTGCCTCACTGCAGCCGCCAAGCCCATTAACCCCAGCCATGATTTGAACAAGTTCTTGAGCCCACAACCTCTTTGTTGGAGGTGTAAAGAAGTTTAGCATGATTTTTCGAACCACCAGATAATCCTCTTGAGTATGAACGAACAATTCCGTCAACAATTCCCTGTACTGCAGCGCAAACATGAAGGGAGCACGCTGGTCTTCATGGATGGGCCCGGAGGGACGCAGGTGCCACAACAAGTCATTGATGCCATAGCGCATTATTATCAGAACTCCAATGCCAATACCCACGGCGCTTTCATTACTGCCCAGGAGACCGATGCGGTGCTGGATGCTGCCCGGCAGGCAGCGGCTCACTTCTTGGGTGCTGAGGGGCCACACACTATTTCTTTTGGCCAGAACATGACCACCTTAAATTTCTCCCTCAGCCGGGCCATCGGGCGGGTATTGCAGCCGGGGGATGAGGTGCTGATCACTCAACTTGACCACGAGGGCAACCGCGGGCCTTGGCTGAGCCTGCGCGAGCAGGGTATCATCGTCAAAGAAGTGCGCCTGAAGCAAAAGGGGGTATTGGACTATGAACACCTGGCAGCCCAGCTCACCAAGCGCACCCGTCTGGTTGCTATGGGCTATGCCTCCAATTTTATGGGCACGGTGAACGACGTAAAAAAGGTACGCAAGCTGGCCTATGAAGCCGGCGCCTGGCTGCTGCTCGATGCCGTGCATTACGCCCCCCACTTCCCGCTCGACGTGCAGCAGGTTGGCTGTGATTTCCTGCTTTGTTCGGCTTATAAATTTTACGGCCCGCATATCGGCATCCTTTACAGCCGCCCCGGCTTGCTAGATCGCCTGCCGACCGACCGCCTGCGCACCGCTGCTCAGGAGGCGCCCTACAGCATCGAAACGGGCACCCTGAACCACGCTGCGCTCGCCGGGCTGAGGGCCGCGATTGACTTCATCGCTGCACATGGTGCTGGCAGCGATTATCGGGAGAAGGTGGTTAGTGCCATGAACCGCATTCACCGCCACGAAATCGCCCTGGCCAAGCACTTGCATGCGGGGCTGACCGCTATCAAGGGCATCGATATCATCGGCCCGCCCATTGATGCGCCGTACCGTGCGCCTACGCTGGCCGTACGCACTAAGGGTATACGCCCGCATACGGTATGCCAGCAGTTGGCCGCCCGCAATATCCTCGCCTGGGATGGGCACTTCTACGCCATCCGTGCCGCCGAGATACTAGGGCTATTGGAAAAAGGCGGGGTGACGCGGCTCGGCCTCGCTGCCTATTCTTCCGAGGAGGATATCGAGCGGGTACTGGAGGCGTTTCGAGCCATTATGTCGGCGCGCTGATTGAGGCAGTTGGGGCCGGCCAGTGTCAAAACCGATGGTCCCATTTGTTGCCCAAACCGCATGAGGGGGTGATTATTATCAGCTTGGAGATTAAGCTCAATTGCCCTATCTTGGCAGCTCTAGGGCTTTCTCAAATGGATACCAATCGAGTGTCGCCAAGCGGGAAGTCAATAAGCAAAAGATGCCTATAAATCAGGTTGCGGTGCTGCTTTGAAAGCCCGCCCCTACTTTTTCCTTTAACCTTTAACCTTTAACCTTTAACCTTTAACCTTTAACCTTTAACCTTTAACCTTGACCAACTCAGCCCATAAATAAAATCCAAAACTATGAACCGGCGAAAATTCGTAAAACAAAGCACTTTGGCGGGCGCGGGCATGGCCCTGAGCCTGCCCTATCTGCACGCTCTGGATAAACGCGTAAGCCCTAATGATGTGGTAAACTTGGGCATCATCGGCATGGGAGATAGGGGAGGGGGGCTAGCCAAGCTATTACAGGAGTGGCCGCAATTTAGAGTAGCTGCCTGTTGTGATGCCCTGCCCTTCCGGCTCGAGCCGGCAAAAGAAACACTTGCCAAAGGCTGCAAAACTTACGCCAATTACCAGGATTTGCTGGCTGATAAAACCGTCGATGCCGTCATCATCGCCACGCCTTTATCTCTGCATTACGAGATGGCTGCCGCCGCCCTGGCTGCCGGCAAGCATATCTATTGCGAAAAAACCATGACTTATCAGATTGAGGAAGCGCTGCAGTTGGCGGCCAAAACCAAAGCTTCCGGCAAGGTGTTTCAGGTCGGCCATCAATACCGCTATTTGCCCTTGTATGCTCAGGTAGCCGATATCATCCGCAGCGGCCATATCGGCACGGTCACTAATGTTTACATCCAATGGAACCGCAATGGCGACTGGCGCCGCCCAGTGCCCAGCCCGGAACACGAGCGCCTCATCAATTGGCGCATGTACCGCGAATACTCCGGCGGGCTGACTGCCGAGCTGCATTCTCATCAAATCGACTTTGTCAACTGGGTTTTCGATAGCGCTCCGCGCCATGCCTTCGGTTTTGGCGGCATCGATTACTGGAAAGATGGGCGGGAGACCTTCGACAACGTCAATACGATCCTGGAGTACCCCAATGGCTTGAAGGCCAATCTCATTGCGCTCACGGCCAACGCTCATGAGGGTTATGTCTTTAAGTTCAAGGGCAGCAACGGCACTATCGAGCTAGGCATCGATCAGGGCTGGATAGCCCCTGAAGCCACCGCCGAGCAATGGGGGGAAATCGATGGAGTGACCGGGGCTACCATCGAGGCGATGCAAAAAGGCAAGGGCATCCCCATCCATTACTGGAAGAAGGAAGGTTGGGAAGGCACCCACTATGCACTGAGCGACTTCCACCGCTGCATACTCGATGGCACGGAGCCTTCTTCTAATGCTCGTACCGGCGCGCGCACCGCTATCAGCGTGCGCATGGCCATTGATGCCCTACGCCAGCGGGAGATGACTTCCTGGAAAGCAGAATACGATGAGCGCTTAGGGTAAATGGTAAATAATGGCAAAGGCTACAAGGGGGACCGGCCTGTCTGCTCATTTTGATGAAGAAACTGTTAGGGCTATCGTTTTAGGCGAGCCCCTATAAACACACCCTGAAGAGGTAGCGTTGGTTGGCAAAACGGTGCAGTGGCGTAAGCTGCTCATCCAGACGGAAAATCTGCAGCCCCGCCAGGACCGCTTACCCGCCTTCATCAACGAGCATCATAATCCCCTCACAACCGCACCATCAACCCCAGCGCCTCTTCCTTTTCAGGCGGTAGGGCGATATAGGCTTCGCCGGTTTCCTCATCCACCGTTTCCATGCCTTCGGGAGGCAGGGTGCGGAGCCACTGCTCACGCTCTTTACGTTGCTGCTTATATTCATCCAAGCCAGCGTTGAAGCGTTGCCAAACCGCATCCGCCTCGTATTTGTAGAGGGCGCGCTTTGTAACCAGCACCCGGGCATGGCCATATTGAAACTCCTTCGCTGCCTGCTCCATGGCCTGCTCCAGCGCAGCATCGCGCAATCCGTCCATGATGGTACTGAGGTAGAGCTCATAGCGCTTCAGCTCGGCATATACCTTGAGGAGGTCATAATGGCCAGCTTCCAGAATTTGGCTGGCATGCTCGCTGGCCAGCTCTGCCAATTGCTCGCGGTCAAGCTGTTGGTCTAAGGAGCCCAAAGGCTGGATGATTTTGCTCATAAAGGAGTGGTTTTGAAGATGAACAAACAGCGGATGCTCCAAAAATAATATTTTTCCCTCAACGAGGAAAGCGCTAAGGCATAAGACCGGGAAAAATCCTTACATTCGGGACAAAAATCAAAAATATGATCAAGCCGCTTCACCACATCCCTACTGCTGCCGATATCCGCTCTACCCACGAGGCTATTGCCCCCATGATCCATCGCACGCCGGTGCTGACCTGTCAGAGCATTAATGCTATGGCCGGGGCGCAGTTGTTCTTCAAATGTGAGAATTTCCAGAAAATCGGCGCTTTTAAGATGCGGGGTGCTAGTAGTGCAGCCTTGCGCCTTAGCCCGGAAGAGCAGGCCAGAGGTTTAGCTACTCATTCCTCCGGCAACCATGCCCAAGCGGTTGCCCTCAGTGCCCGGCTGCTGGGCGTGCCGGCTTACATCGTCATGCCAGAGGTTTCTCCGGCGATAAAAATAGCGGCCACTAAAGGCTACAGCGCGCAGGTGACCCTTTGCGCTAACAACCAGCAGGCGCGGGAAAGCACCCTGGAGGAAGTAGTAGCCCGCACCGGCGCTACGTTTATCCACCCTTACAACAACTACGATGTCATTGCCGGGCAAGCCACGGCGGCCAAAGAGCTGATCGAAGATACGGAAGCCCTGGATGCTATCATTTCCCCCATCGGGGGCGGCGGCCTGATGAGCGGCACGGCGCTGAGTGCCCGCTATTTCGCACCAGGCATTAAAATTTATGGCGCGGAACCTGAGGGCGCCGACGATGCCTACCGCTCATTCAAAAGCGGCACGCTCCAACAGAATGCTACCGTAAATACCATCGCTGACGGCCTGCGCACCAACCTGGGGGATAAAACCTTCGACATTATCCAGCGCGAACTGGACGATGTCTTTACCGTCAGCGAGCAGGCGATCCTCTCTGCCCTCCGCCTGGTGTGGGAACGCATGAAAATTATCATCGAGCCTTCCTGCGCCGTGCCGCTGGCGGCGATATTGAGTCATCCCGAGGCCTTTGCGGGCAAACGGGTAGGGGTAATCCTCACGGGTGGGAATGTGGATTTGGAGGCAGTCTTAAAAGCCTTGGCTACCCTGCCCCGGTTAGCGCGAAGCTGAGGCTTGTCTGTCCCTCTTGCTTCATAGACATCAGGTTAAGCCATAAATAAGCGCTTCGCTGCTCGATTTCACCCCCTTGCCACACTACCCTTCCTTAAACCAGCCCGAGTACATCACGTAGTTGTTTGCAATGCGCTCGATGGTATCTTTGAAGGCGTCGGTGCTCAGCGCCTTTACTTTCTTGGCGGGTACTCCAGCGTAGATGAAACCCGATTCCAGGTGGCTGTTCTCCAGTACGATGGCCCCGGCGGCAATCAGTACGTTTTCCTCTACCACCGCATGGTCCATCACGATGGCGCCCATGCCCACCAGCACGTTGTCTTTTAAAGTACAACCATGGACGATGGCGCGGTGGCCAATGGATACGTTGTTGCCAATATTGGTAGGAGCGCGCTGATAGGTGCAGTGGATCACCGCTCCGTCCTGCACGTTGACCTTATTGCCCATGCGGATGTAGTTTACGTCGCCCCGTACTACGGCTTGGAACCAGATGCTGCAATCGTCGCCCATCTCTACATCCCCGACGATGGTGGCGTTTTCTGCCAGGTAACAGTCTTTCCCAAATTTAGGCGCGATGCCGTTTACGCTTTTGATGAGTGCCATGGTGATGGTAGTATGATTTATTTCTTGCAAAAATAGTCAAGCTACTTTGCCTGATTGTTAATATTTTTGAAAAGAAAAGCGGGCTGGCGGGCTGGAAAATACGAATGCCCCCAGGCCACTCGTTACTCAGCTTGTATTCTAACGTCAAAAAACAAAAAACATGTCACTCAAAAGATTCTCATTTATTGCTTTGATGCTTTTTTCCAGTATCCACTTTACTGGCTGTAGCGCCAGCAAGGGGGGCGGAGGCTTCAACTTGTTCACGGTTGATCAAGACCTGGAGTTGGGACGGGAAGTCGTCAAGCAGATCGAAAGCGACCCCAAGCAATTCCCCATCCTGCGGGAACAGGGCAATGAGGAGGTTTATGCCTATATCCGCAAGATCACCAACAACATCCTGAACTCCGGACAAGTGGCCTATCGCGACGAATTTGCCTGGGAGGTGAAAATTATCAACGACCCCAATACACTGAATGCTTTCTGCGCCCCCGGCGGCTATATCTACGTTTATACCGGCCTGATCAAATTCCTGGATTCTGAAGACCAGCTGGCCGGGGTGATGGGCCATGAGATTGCCCATGCTGCCCTGCGCCATTCCACCCGCCAGATGACCCAGGTTTATGGCATCGCTGCCCTGACCTCCATCGTGACGGGCAAAGCTGAGCCCGGGCTCATTGAGCAAATCGCGCTGGGCTTGGTGTCGCTCAAGTTTAGCCGCAACCATGAGCTGGAGGCTGATGCCCACTCGGTACACTACCTCTGCCCTACGCGCTATAAAGCGGATGGCGCGGCGGCTTTCTTCAAGAAAGTCGAGGGGCAAGCGACGCCTCCCGAATTCCTCAGCACCCACCCCAACCCGGGCAACCGCATACAGAATATCGAAAAGCTAGCCCAGGAAAAGGGCTGCAAAGGCGATCAGGACTACCGCACCGAGTATCAGCGCATTAAGGCGAAGTTGTAATTGCAGCGGGGTTTTGGCATCAAGCCAAAACCCCGCTGGTTTTTATTTCTTTCCCGGTAGGCTTGCGCTCGCGAGATTTGCCTCTAGTGACCGAGGCATTAGCCCTAGCTCAGCGGCTTCTCGCCATATACGTTAATGCTGAAAATCCCCATCCCGCTTGCCCGGAAAGCCGCTAATTCTTCCGGAGCGAGGAATTGCTGCAGCAGTTCATCTGGCAACTCCAGTTGCCGCTCCTTATCGAGCTGGATATTGGTGAAGCCCGCCTGAGCGATCACTTCCAGGTATTCTCCCTTTTGCATGGCACCAGACACACAGCCTGCATAAGCCACCGCCGCCTCCTGCAGCTTCAACGGCAGCTCGCCCTGCAGTACAATATCCGAGATGCTGAAGTGGCCACCCGGGCGCAACACCCGGAACACTTCGGCATAAGCCTTGGACTTGTCGGGCACCAGGTTCATCACACAATTGCTGATGGCTACATCAACCAAGTGGTCTGGCAAGGGCAGGGCTTCGATGTCGCCGAGGATGAACTCCACATTTTCGTAGCCTAGCTTCCGCTTATTGGCATTGGCCTTGGCGATCATCGCCTCGGTCATATCCACCCCGATGACTTTACCTTCTGGGCCCGCCAATTGGCGGGCGATAAAGACGTCGTTACCTGCACCCGCGCCCAGGTCGAGCACCGTATCTCCTGCCTGGATGCGGGCGTATTCGGTAGGTAGGCCACAGCCCAGGCCTAAATCTGCATCTTCAGCATAGCCCGCTATGCCTTTGTAGCCTTCGCTGAAGTCAATCCCGCCCGGTGCGCAGCAGTCTGACGGCCCACAGCAACTGCTGGAGGCGATGGCTACTTCCGTGTATTTCTCTCTAACAATTGCTTTGAGGTCTTTTTCCATGGTTGTTTGTTGTTTTGGTTCTTTGTATAGACGGGTAAAGGGCGGTTTGGACGCAAATCAAAACTACCCTCAGCAATCACAGGCCTCCTTCTCTTGCTCCTCTACTGGCTGCCGCTGCTGGTAGCCCAGCACATTCCCATACTTGTCAGTCGCCACTTCACAGCATTGCAGCACCGTTTCCCGCAGCTTTTCCCGGCCCCTTTGTACGCGCGATTTGGCACCGGAGTAGGAGATTTGCAGCCGCTCTGCCAATTCTTTTTGAGAAAGGCCCTCGATTTCGGTCAGGTAGAGGGCCTGGCGGTACTTTTCCGGCAGGACTTCCAGCATAAATGGCAACCACTGGGCCACCTCTTCGTTGAGGGCGCGGCTTTGCGCCTCTGCTTCGCTAGAGCCTTCTTCTTCCAATACCGGCGGTGCCTGCCAGCTTTGCTGTTGTCGGAAGTAATCAGCCACTGTATGCTGAGCGATGCGAAACAGCCAGTATTCTACTCGCTGCTCCTCCCGCAGCTGATGGAGGTTTTGATACATCTTGATGAAAATATCCTGCAAGATATCTTCGGCAGCAGCCTCGTCGCGCACTTTGCTGCGGACGAAGGCTCTTAACCTCCCTTGTACGTTTTTCCAGATTGCTTCTGCTTTCATGTCTTGGCTTGTTTATGGCTTTGCCCGATAAATGTACGACATAAGACGGAAAATAGGGGCAGGAGACGCAGTTTAAGTGGAGGAAGCTTATGCCTAAAGATTCATTTTATCAAATCAGGGCTGTAACTATTTAGCATGGGTGAAAAGTTGCGAGTTGCGATCCCGCTTCACTGCGTTCAGACGGGATGTCGCTACGCTCCAGTTGCGAGCTGCGAGCTCTGTGCCATGTCTCCAAGATTAAGTTTTGAATTTTATTGGAGAACGATTTTTTCTATGATTAAAACCCGGTAACCTCCTTTCGCCAGTGCTGAACTCGCGGCTCGAAGCTCGAGACTCGAAGCTAGTGCCCCATGAACGAAATTCTTGACAGCCCAAGCCTTGCCCTTTCACCGCC
>CAYSPJ010000143.1:0-12225 GCA_964432875.1 uncultured Phaeodactylibacter sp.
AGGCCTCTACGAGGCCCAAACCTATGGGAAACCGCAGGCTACAAACGTTGGGCCTTTCCGAGGCCGGCGGGCTCAGCCTTTCAGGCTAGCACGCAATCGGGAGCCTATTTGAGGTGTGTCCTAATAGTAGCCCTCTATGGGTAGGGTATTCAAAACCCCGTGTAGGAGTTGCTGTACATTTACGTACGCCGGGCGGAAAAAATCCCATGGGGATGGCAGCTTCCTTGCCAGGGACGCCAGTCCCTGGTGGAGGGCAGGCCCTCGAATGAATTCCGTAGGAACGACACCCACGGGCGAGCGGATAGTTATCGGACAAGTTCGAAGTTGCCCGATAGCTACAACGGAGCTTGGCGGGCGGAGCGTTCCACTAGATGCCATAGCGGATGCAACAAGCACAGCATCTTTTTCCTGCGCTTTTGAACCCCCTACCTCTAATGGCCTGCCCTGTTACGCAAACGAGATGAAAGGCCATTTAAAGGGGAAGGGCATAGCGGGCTGCCCATCACAAAAAGCGCCGCCGGGTATATTCAATGATTTCAGCCGGAGCTTTGAGCCGGGTATTCTGGGTGCCCGTACGGACGTAGAAATGATCTACCTGCTTGCCATTTTCCCTTATTGGCCACAGGATAGGATTGAGGGAGGGGGTGACCGTGATGCGCACGATAATCTTGTCCTCCACCGTCTCGATATCGTGGTCAAAATAAGTCGCTACAGCTTGGTTGTTGGTTAGGTTTTTAATCCCGTTCGTCAAGGCATCCATGGCTTCACCGATTTCTTCGGCATCTCCCGTCAGCCCGATGATATCGCCATTGTTTTTGATGCCGACTAAGACGACGCCGCCGTTTGCATTCATGAAGGCGACGATCGCTTGCTGGATTTTATTGCGCTGGCTGAGCGACTCTTTGAACTCGACATGCTGCCCCTCGCCTTTTTTCACCAGTTCAGCCGTGGGCGTAGCGCTGTCTTTGTACAAATAGGCAGCTACCTTTTGCCCCAGCATAATCGCTAGCTTCAAGCGCAGCTCCGTCGGCAGCGCTCCCGGCGACAGGATGCCGTTCTTATCGATGGCCACCAGCGTAGAAGGCTTTTCGCAATGGATGGCCCCCATGCGCCCCTTGTCGCTATACAAGGTGATTTCACCAAACAAACTGCCCGGGCCGAACTCGCCGCGCTTGTTGTTGCGCAGCTTCAGCGAGAGGTGCCCCAACACGACGATGAAGATGTAGCGCTCCTGATGCTCGATGGAGAAGACGTTGCGCCCCGCTTCGTACTCCACCACCCGGCAAATCTTGGCAAGCTCCGCTTTCTCCTCGGGAGTAAACCTGGCGAAATCAGGGCAGGAATTGAGCGCGGTTTCGATGATTACGGACATGCTTATGTTGTTTTTCCAATCCCAGCTACTGGCCGCCGATGGCCTGCCGAGCCGATTGGGCCATCAATTTTTGGACGATGGCAAATATATAAAAAATTGGTCTGGAAATACTAACCAGTTATGCAGATTGTCCGGCTCTGTAAAAAATCTTCCCAATGGCAACCGGTTTTGATCTGCTCTATTTTTGCGCCATAATCCCCCTGTTTTTGAGTGGCGGACAAAAAAAATAGATTTTCCCGCCTTTTTTTTGGTTTTTTCTGCAAATAGTTACTTTTGTATGGGATTAATTCAATCTATTAACTTAACCTATTCAAAGTGGAAAACGAGCGGAACCAAAGAAGATTCGAGAGTGTGTACTCTAAGAAAGTACGTGCCGGAAAGAGAAGGACTTACTTCTTTGATGTGCGGAAGACGAAAGGCGAAGACTTTTACCTCACCCTCACCGAAAGCACCAAAAAATTCAACAGTGATGGGTATGAGCGCCACAAAATTTTCCTTTACAAGGAGGACTTCAACCGTTTCCTGGAACACCTCCAGGAGGCCATCAACTACGTAAAGGAAAACCTGATGCCGGAATATGACTACGATGAATTTACCCGACGCCATGAGGAGTACGACGAGATGTATGGCGAAGAGGGCTACAACCGCCATGAGGAGGATGAAAACGGCAACCACCAGGGCCGCCCCAGCCGCCGCGAACCCCGCGACGCTGAACCCAGAGAACCCCGGGAGCCCAGAGAGAAGTTTGATGTCGGCACTGATGATGATATCTCCTGGTAGCTCTTAAGCCAGCTGATCTTTTAGAAAGAAACTGCGCGCTCCGTTCTCCCGCTGTGAGCGGATGCCCTGCTTGCTTGCTCGCCATTGCAGGGCAGCAGGGTAAGTTGTGGTTCTATTTGATTTTGGTTGCTATTCAGCATCTCTGAAAAGCTGCGAGCCACGAGTTTTTAATTATGTTTTCAGAACGAAGTGGTTACAAAAACGATTGGCGAATACCGGGGCGCATGAAGCCTCCCTTCCTGCTTGCCCTTATTGCGCTGGTTCTTTTCGCTGGCCACCAGTTGAGCCAAAAGGCTTTGGGCTGGCGCGTGGCCTGGGCCGATAACTACCTCGACAACTTGCTCGGCATGCCAATATTGCTGGCCGGCCTGTTGCTGGAGCGGCACTGGCTACTGGGCCGCCTGCGCCTCAGCCTGACAGAGGTCTTAATCGCTTCAGCAGTCGTCTCTTTTGTATCGGAATACCTCTTTCCGCGCTTTTCCGATGCTTTCACCGCCGACTGGTGGGATGTAGCGGCTTATTTTGCCGGGGGGCTGTTGTTTTTTAAATGCCAGCCACAAGCTCCCCGGGCAGCGTAACATTAATTAGGTTCTTTCGTTAAAAGGGTTGGGATGCGGATCCCGACGATCGTTCTGCATCTCCTGGTATTGAAAACAAAAAATGATCCCAATGATAAAGCAACTTTTACTAAGCGGTGTTTTCGCGCTGTGTTTTTCTGCCCTTTTTGCCCAATCTGCCGGCACGCTCTTTTCGATAGATGCTGCTCGTCGGCTTACCACCCTCAACCCCGCTAATGGCGAAGCGGAGGTGGTTTCTGCCCTGGCAGCCTATGATGGCGAATTGTTGGCGTACAGCCAATCCAGCAGCCTGGAAGAAGAGCTGTTTTTCCTGGCTTATGCTGATGCGTCTCAATCGCCCCGTCTGCTTACCCTCAGCCTCAGCACGGGCGCTATGCTCAGCGATATGCCGCTGAGCACCCGGCCGCGCTTCCTCAAGTACCACTGCCTGGACGAGCGCCTGTACGCCCTGGATGAGGATAACGCCCTGCTGTCTATCGATCCGCTTAGCGCACAAGCGGAGGTGGTCGGCACCTTGGGTTTCAGTGTCGTTGATGCCGCTACTGCCGCGCTTGACCCTTACGGCAACCGCCTGTATCTCATCAGTTCAGACAACCGCCTTTTGGCGCTGGATACCGAAACTGCGGCCATTGCTAATGCGCAGCAGCTACCCCTAGAAATAGAGCTCAGCAGCCTGGAATACAACTGTGAGGATGGTTTCCTGTACGGTTTGCTGGGCGATGGCGCTCGCCTCATCCGGTTAAATGCTGAAACGGGCATCCTGGCCAGCCTGTCGGCCAATGACCTGGCACCAAACGGCTACCTGCCTGGCGACCGCAGCCTCAACCTGGAAAATGGCACCTATACTTTCCCCGGGAGAGATGCTGGAAACACGCTCCGGCTATTCACCTTATCGCTGGCAGATGGCGACATCCTTTTTCAGCCGGCCTTGTCGGAAGAACAGGCTTACTTCGCCCTCAGCTATGCCAACCGCTGCATAGCCGAAGCGGTTTTCGCGCTTGAAGGTGGCTGTGTTGGAGAGGCCATCCCCGTGCAAAATGCTTCCAAAGCCCGCACCTACCTCTGGGATTTCGGCGATCCCGCTTCGCCCAGCAACAACTCTACGGCAGCCAGCCCGGTACATGTTTATTCGGCACCCGGCACCTATCTCATCACCCTCATTGCCAGCACCTGCGATTCGCGCGATACCGCCTCCCAACAGATCACCATCAGCCCACGGCCGGAAAACCCTTTTGATGAATTTATTGAGCTCTGCCCCAATGATACCCTCGTTTTGGATGCTACCGTCGAAGGTGCCGATGCCTATCTCTGGCAGGACACCTCGGCTGCCCCCACCTTGACTGTAGAGGATGCCGGGCTCTATTCGGTATCCATTACCATCGGTGCTTGCACCCAGGCTTTTACCGCCAATGTCATCGACAGCGACTGCCCCTGCTTTACGGAGCTGCCCAATGCCTTTACGCCCAATGGGGACGGCATCAATGACTTTTTCGGCCTGCTCTTTTCTTCTCGCTGTGATATCGGCGACTTTCGCCTCCGCATCTTCAACCGCTGGGGCGAAGAAGTCTTCGCCTCTACCGACTACGAGCTGGGTTGGGATGGCAACGCCAAGGACAAACCTTTGCCTGCTGACATCTACTTCTACCAGGTTCAATATACCGTGAGGGACGCAGCTACGGAGATGACTCGCAGCTTCTCCCGCTCAGGCGATGTGGCTTTAATCCGGTAAAGGCAGCAGCCAGAGCACATCCGGGAAGTTATCCCAAGCAAAGCGCAAAGCGCGGATAACTTCCCGGATGCTTGCATTCAATGGCCAAGCTAATCAGGAGAATACTTCTGTTCAGGGCTTTCATGGAAAGAGAACTTAGCCGCCAACCGCACCAGAGCTAACACTCCGGCACCTTAATGGAGATATTCACTGCCAAGCCGCCCTGGGAGGTCTCTTTGTATTTGTGGTTCATATCCTGCGCCGTTTCCCACATCGTCTTGATGACCTCGTCGAGATGGACTTTGGCCTTGCCCGGGTCGCTATCCAGGGCGATATTGGCCGCCGTGATAGCTTTGATGGCCCCCATGCTATTGCGCTCGATACAGGGTATCTGCACCAGCCCCTGGATGGGGTCGCAGGTGAGGCCCAAGTGGTGTTCCATGGCGATTTCTGCGGCCATCAGGGCCTGGTAGGCGCTGCCGCCCAGCCCTTCGGTAAGCGCTGCTGCCGCCATGGCGGAGGATACACCGATTTCTGCCTGGCAGCCGCCCATGGCTGCGGAGATGGTCGCCCCCTTCTTAAAGATGCTGCCCACCTCGCCGGCAACCAGTAAAAAGCGGACGATGTCGTCTTCGGAAACAGCTTTGTCGGTAAAGCAGAGGTAGTACATCAGCACCGCCGGGATGACGCCGGCTGCCCCGTTGGTAGGAGCTGTGACGATACGCCCGAAGTTGGCGTTTTCCTCGTTGACCGCCATAGCGAAGCAGCCGATCCATTTGAGCACCTTGGAGAATTCATATTCGCAATTGGTCAGGCACGCAATCCACTCATCCGTGTTGTGGTAGGAGCAGGGTTTCAGCAGCTTATCGTGGATGTCGGCTGCGCGGCGGTTCACTTCCAGCCCGCCAGGCAAGATCCCGCGGGTATGGCAGCCACGATAGATGCAGTTTTTCATCACCTCCCAGATGCGCAGCAAGCCTGCCTTGATCGCTTCCGGTTCCCGCCAAGTGCATTCGTTTTCCATCACCACTTCCCAGATGCCGACGCCTTTCCCGGCGCAGTAGCGCTCCAATTCCCGGGCCGTGGCGATGGGGTGGGGGAGGTGTACAAAACCGCTCTGCTCTGTTTCGCCCTCTTTAACGACGAACCCCCCGCCTACCGAGTAATAAGTAGATTCGATGAGCAGATTTCCCGGCTCATTGTAGGCGCGGAAAATCAAGCCGTTGGCATGGCCGGGCAGGCGCTCCGAAAAGTGGAAGCACACATCTTTTTCTGGGTGGAAGGTAATGGGGCGGCTGCCACCCAGCAGCAGTATCCCTTCAGCACGGATGCGCGCCGGGATAAAGGGCACGTTTTCTACGGGGATGGTCTCGGGGTCCTGGCCGCTCAGCCCCAGCAACACGGCGATGTCGGTGCCGTGGCCGATTCCAGTCAGGGCTAGCGAGCCGTAGAGGTGGGCTTGTACGGCATAAGCCGCTGCAAATAGGCCCGTCGATTGTAGCTCCTGGCAAAAGCGCTCGGCGGCGCGCCACGGCCCCAGGGTATGAGAGCTCGACGGCCCGATGCCGATTTTTAACATGTCGAATACACTAATCGATTCCATTGGTTAAGGCTGATTTGGGGGCGAAGTTAGCCTATTCTCACGTATTGCTCCGATTGAAATTTTCAAGCTGCGCGGCCCGGTGCTCTTCGGAAGTGCTGCGCCGCGTGAAGCTAGGGGCGGCTGGAAAGCCGCTCCCGCCTGTCCCTCGAGTCCCTCGTGTCCCTGGAGAACTGAAGGGCAATGGGCCCCTTAGATGTAGATGAGCGAACTTTTTCCCCCTGCCATTTTTTGACAACACCTTGCACCAAAGCAAAAAAACTTTAACTTGCGCTTGGCAATGGCATTTGGTGCCAAATCGCGACGCTCCGGTTAGGAGGCTGATAGCCATGGCCGCAAAAATGTATTCGCTCACCACCAACACCAGTGTCATGAAAAAACTCGACTTGCTTTGGACTTCGCTGCTCGCAGCCCGCTTTTGCGGGGGGGGGGGCGCTACCATTTAGCATGGCCCTCATGAGCAGCTTGATGCTATGGCCTGGGCAGATGGCTGCCCAGCTCTTGTTCTCCGACGACTTCGAAGGGCTGTCGTGCCCCACCGTCCCCTCTTGCGGGGGGATTATCGACAACACGCCTGCCTGCCTGCCTGATTGGCACAACAGCCACGGCACGCCGCACATCAGGCCAGATGCCGGGGGCAGCAACTATGCCCTGTGCATGACCTTCAACGCGGGGGCCAACGGGGAAGGCGCCTTCCGCACGCTGCCCGGCGGGGAGCAGTTTCTGCCCTGTGAAGTATATTCGATATCTTTCCGGATCGAAACAGTAGGCATGCCCGACCCCGGCAACGCTTCTTACCAGATCGCGCTGACGGACGGGCTCCAAGCGATGCCCGTCCCGCCCGATCCGCCCGCATGTTCAGGGACGATCCCCCAGCCTGCTGCCATGCAAGTCATCTTCAGCCAGCCGGCCAGCGATTTCCCGGCAGGGAGCGGGTGGCATTATTTCACTTGCCAGTTCGTGCCGTCCGAAAACTTCGCGCAGCTCTGGGTCAGCGCGACGGCTACGGGCTTGCCCGGTAACGTCGTCAACTTCTTCTGCATCGACGATATCAGCGTGGCCAGGATAGGCCCAGTAGGGCAGCCGACGAGCGTGGCTACGATCATGCCCAGCCCCGTCTGCCCGGGCACGATCTTCGAGCTCAAGTACCGGATCTGCCAGCCGCTGCTCACTTCCAGCTATATGGCCCAAGCCAACCTCCCCGCCGGTTTCAGCGCCGTTCCCGGCTTCCCGAACCCCGTCACGGTCGGCATCACCTCTGCGGGCTACCTCTGCTACTTGAATGGAGGGGGCTGCACTGAGGCGGTCTTCCGCTTCATGGCCGATCCGGGCTTGGCGCCAGGCTTGCATACGATCCCCCTCCAGATAACGCCCAGCGGCCTATGCCTCGCGGGCTGGACGGATGAGGTGCCGGTCGAAGTAGCGGCCTGTACCCCCCCTGAGCTTGACTGCGAGTGCCCCGACCCGCAGAAGCCGCGCATCGAGCTTTATTCTAGCCACGGCGCGGCGGGCGTCCCGCTGAGCCACTTGATCATCCAGCAGCGGCTGCCGCCCGTTTCCATTTCCGGGCATTGCCTCGTCGTCAAGGGGCAGTTGTGGATAGACGAAGACTACCGCTTCGAAGGCTGCGACATCCAGATGGAGCCTGGCGCCGAGATCGCCGTCGCCCCCAACATCGAGCTGGAGATCGAGGCCACCGCCCTGTCTGGCTGTACCGAGATGTGGCGGGGCATCAGGGCAGAAAGCCGCGCTGCCCTCCGCATAACAGACAACAGCAGCCTGCGCGATGCGCAATACGGCGTCCATGCCGCCCCGGGCTTTGGCGGCATACCGACCAGCCTGAAGCTCACGGGCAGCCGCTTCGAGGACAATTTCGTGGGTTTGATCGCGCTGGGGGGCGGAGCAATGGACGTCTATTTAGAGGGGAATACCTTCTCTAACCCTTCCGGCACGCTGCTGCCCCCCTTCAGCGGGCAGAGCAGCACAGCGGAAGGGCTGCCTGCGCAAAACCAGAAGCCGCTGGCCGGCATCGTCCTCAGGAACACCGTCTTCACCGAGAGCACGGGCAACGCCTTCGACGGCCTCGTGGCGGGCATTTCCAGCCAGCATGCCTCGCTGTCTTCCCGCAGGGACACCTTCGCCGGCCTGCACGATGACGACGGCTTCTACCCCGGCTGGGATGCCCCCGGCATAGCCGTGGACCTCCGGGCTAGCGGGGCGCATGATGCCCTGGTGGCAGAGGGTAAGTTCAGCCGTTGCCGGCAAGGCATCCGGTCTAGCGGTGTTGCGCTTGTAGCCCAGGATAATGCCATCAGCGAAGTAGAGGCCGGCATAGGCGCCGCGATGTCCACTGCCGGGGCCATCGAAATAAAGGGTAATGACATCGAGGATGCTGCTTGGGGCATCTTCGCCGCCCACGCCCACCCCGACGGCGCCTTGGCGATCGTCAGCAACAAAGTACGCCTCAGCGAAACGGCAGGGGCGGTAGGCATCTGGGCCCTGTTCACCAAAGCGCCGGCAAAAATGCTCTTTAACCAAGTGACGGTGCCCAAAATGGGCAGCGGCATCGCCGCCCACAACCTGAGCGGGGCTACCCTCTTCCTGAATACCGTAGAGCTGCAAGACCAGCAAGCCGCCCAGTACGGCATCGGCGCGAGCTTGCTGAAAGAATCCCTGTTGGAGAGCAATACCGTCCTGGGCAGCGGCACGGGGGGCGCGGGCAACATCGCCCTCTACATTGCCTCTTCGCCCGGCAACGCCTATTGCTGCAACACCTTGGACAACACCCGCATCGGCGCCCAGGTCACCGGCGGCTGCCTGGCCACCGACAACTTCCGGGGCACGGCCTTCAGCCGGCACAGCGAGAGCCTTTTGCTGCCGAACAGCAACGCCATCCTGGGCTCGCAGGCCCATACGCAGAACTGCTGGGCTGCCGACGCCGGGCCGGCAGTGTACGGAGTGCCTATCACATTTGCAGAAAACTACCCGTTCATCGTCGATCCGGGGCAGGCGGCTTGCTACATGCCGCCCTCGCATACGCCTCCGGGGTGGTTTTTAGAACAAAGTAGCGAAACCCACAGCGACGTCTGCAACGAATCGCCCTGCATGATCACGTACTTCGCGCCGGATTCGGACGACGCGAAGCGGGTGGCGGCAGGAGACACGGCGGTAAGCCCTGCTGTGATGTGGGAGCTGCAGCGCTATCTGTACGGGCGGTTGCAGGGGGAGAGCGTGGCGGACAGCGCCCTGCTGCAGTTTCTGGCCGAGAGCGGCGCGGGCAGCATCGGCGCATTCCACACCCTGGAAGCTGGCATCGCAGCCCTGCTGGCGGCGGAGGGCGCGGCCGGGCAGGAGATGGAGGGCCGCTTTGCGGCCGCAGAAGCGAAGCGGGACAGCCTCGCCGCCATCCGCGCGGCGCTGCCGGCGGCAGGCCCCTCAGAGTCGGCGGTGCTGGAGCAGCAGCGGGCAGCGCTGCTCGGAGGGCTGGCCGAGCTGTCGGCCGGCAATGCAGCGCTGCTAGAGAACCTTCAAGCCGGCCGGCAGGCCGGAGCGGCCCTGCTCTACGCCCAGAACGAGGCGATCCATGCCGCCCAGCCCTACGAGGCCAACGAGAAGGCGGTCAACGGCGTATATCTTTCCTGGCTGGGCAGCGGGGCGGCCGCCCTGCCCAGCGCCGACATCGCCTTGCTGGAAGCCATCGCCGCGCAATGCCCATTTACGGGGGGCAATGCAGTATATCGGGCGAGGGCCTTCCTGGCCGCCGCTGCCCATAGGCTTGCGGGCTATGACGACCAATCGGCTTGCGCGCCCCCGCAGATGCTGGCGCAGCCCGGCGGCCACCGGGCCGATGCCGCTCCTGGCTCGCGCGCGCTGAGGCTCTTCCCCAACCCCGCCCAAGGCCAAGTGCACCTCCGCTGGCAGGGTGCGGCAGAGCAGCCGGGGCAAGCCATCGCTTACGACGCCTACGGGCGGCAAGTGCGGAGCATCGCCATCATGCCGGGCTCGGCGGAGGCCGTGATAGATGTCGGCAGCCTGCCCGACGGCCTGTACATCATCCGCATCCGGCTGGACGGCGAGGATACGGCGCGCCGCATTATCGTCAAGCATTAATTTTCTCAAAAACCCTACACGGGCAGGTTTTGGCGCTGCCAAAACCTGCCCGGTTTTAATACGCTTCGGCCATGAAAAACTTGCTGCTCTTTTTGCTGTCAGGATATATGGTGATGACCGCTTCGGCCTTATGTGCCCAAAAGCACGATTATATATGGCTCACAGGCTACTCTAGTACTCCAAACAGCACGCTCTTTGGGGGCACTATAATTGACTTTAATGAAAACCCGCCAGATTTCTACTATGAATTCAGGGATATGTCATTTCTCCAAGCCAACGCCAGCATCTGCGACACAGCGGGAAACCTGCTGTTCTACACCAACGGCATCTACATCGCCAATGCGCTGGGCGAGCCGATGGAGAACGGGAGCGGGTTGGCCGTTGGGCCAGAAGGCATAATCAGTCAAGGCGCATACGGATACATACTGACTCAAGGCACACTGATATTGCCCTTACCTGAGCACGACAGCTTGTACTATTTGCTGCACGCAGACAAAGCGTTTACGGCAAATCAGGATGCGTTTCATTCCTCCAAGATGTATTACTCTGTCGTAAACCTGAACCGGGCAGAGGAATTAGGTTCGGTAGTTGAAAAGAACCAAGTTTTTATCAATGACCTCCTGGATATGGGGCGGTTAACTGCCACGAAGCACGCCAATGGCAGGGATTGGTGGCTATTGCTCAGGAAATATGGCACAAATCAGTACTATCGAGTACTGTTAAAGCCTAATGGTTTCCGCGCAGAAGGCATACAATCGGTAGGCAGCCCCATACCGTCGAACGCCATCGGGCAGTCTGTCTTCTCGCCCGATGGCCGCAGATACGCCAGCGTACACTTGGCGGGAGTGGCCGGCGACCCCATCCACGTCAGCATTTACGACTTCGACCGTTGCAGCGGGGAGCTGAGCAATCCGGTGCAGTTCACCTACGCCGATACCGCTTGGTGCGGCGGCGTGGCCATCTCGCCGAGCAACCGCTTCCTCTACGTCTCTTCTTTCCGGTACCTCTATCAGTACGACCTGGAGGCGGCGGACATCGAGGCCTCCCGCATCACAGTGGCCGAGTGGGATGGGTTTTATGATACTCTTTACAGCATACCTGGCACTGCGACAACTTTCTATTTGGCGCAACTTGCCCCAGACGGGAAAATTTACATCAACAGCAATAATAGTGTGGCCTATATGCACGTCATTAATGAGCCGGATTCCTTGGGCCTGGCCTGTGAGGTCTGCCAGCACTGCATAGAGCTGCCCACAAAAAACGCCTTCTCCATGCCCAACTTCCCCAACTACCGCCTGGGTCACTTGGAAGGCAGCCCCTGCGACACCCTGCGGCAGCCGCCGGTAGCGGCCTGGCGCTACGAGCCGGGCGGCCTGTCCGTGGCTTTCGAGGACGAGAGCTACCACGACATCCGCTCCTGGCGCTGGGACTTCGGGGACGGGGCCACGGACAGCCTGCCCGCCCCCGTACACGAGTATGCTGCCGCAGGCGCCTACGAGGTCTGCCTCGCGGTGAGCAACCCGCGCGGCAGCGATACGCTCTGCCAAGTGGTGGAGATCGTGCCGAGCAGCAGCCGGGAGGCGGCGGCGGAGCGGCGGCTGTGGGTGGGGCCCAACCCCGCCCGCGATCAGGTCAGCATCACACTCGACCCGCCCCTGCCGCAGGGGGCCCTGTGGTCGTTGCGCGACCTCCAGGGCCGCCCCCTGCGCAGCGGCGCCCTGCCCCCCGGCCAGCCCCTGCTGATGCTGGACTTGGCCGGGCTGGCGGGCGGGGTGTATGCCTTCGAGCTGGCGCTGCCGGATGGGGGGCGGCTGGTGGAGAAGGTGGTGGTGGTGCCCCGCTAAATGCTCAGCCGCATTTAGCGGGAGCGCGCTGGGCGCTTGGAAAGGGCGTCCCGCCCGTCCCTCAAGTCCCTCGTGTCCCTGGAGAACTGAAGGGCAATGGGCCCCGGCAGGCAAGGCGGGGGGTGGTGCTATGGGCCCCGCTAAATGCTCAGCCGCATTTAGCGGGATGTCAGCGTACGGGGTACGCTGCCACGGCTCGGCTCAATGTGCCCCGCTAAATGCTCGTCCGCATT
>CAYSPJ010000144.1:0-12191 GCA_964432875.1 uncultured Phaeodactylibacter sp.
CTTCAACCTTAGCCGGGCCGGCTTGCCCAGCGGGGTTTATTTCGTCACCCTTTTCCGCGATGATGGGCAGCTCGTAGGTAGGGGGAAGGTGGTGTTTTGGTAAGGGGCGCTACCAACTCAGTCACTGCGGCAGGCTCGGGCAAGAACGGCCCGTAAATGGCGACCTCTGCTACCTATGCAAGACCCCCTCGACTGGCACCCCGGTGCAGCCCGAAGGCTGGGCGATTTTAAGGATGCTGCTGACCGTCGGGGCGATGTCTTCGATCCACACCCGGCTGTAGTTATCCCGCGGGCTGACGTCCCAGCCGAAGAAAATGATGGGTACGTGCGTATCGTGGGTATAGGGGCTGCCGTGTGTAGTGCCGCCCTTTTCGTAATTCTGTGAAATCCAGCCCGGATACAGCTGGATGTACAACTCACCGCTGCGGCCGGGCACCGTGCCTTTGCGGAGCTTATCGCAGATGGCAGGCTCGGCGGCACATTTCCAGGGCTCTTTCAGGGAGATGACATTGAGTACGCCCGGGAAATTTTCGGCGTATTCCCGCACCCAGGTTTCGAGCTGAGTGTTGCTGGCCTTGAGTCCTCGCTTGAAATAGATTTGCTCATTGATGAAAAACTCGAGCGGGTCGGTTCCTGCTTTGGTTTGAAGGTACTTGCGCAGCCCCTCCTCGAAAGCGGTTTCTTGAAAATACCCGGCAGGCGGCCTAATGTAGCCCGGTACATCAGCACCGCCGTGGTCGGCAGTGAGGAAAATGAGGGTGTTCCTCAGGCCTATTTTAGCATCGATATAATCGAAGAAAGCACCCAGTTCCCGGTCGAGGCGCAGGTACATGTCCTGGATTTCCACCGAATGCGGCCCAAACTGATGCCCGGCATAATCGGTAGAAGAAAAGCTGAGGGCCAGCAGGTCGGGGATGTCGTCTTGCCCCATATTTTCGCCCTCGATGGCAGCTTTGGCAAACTCCAGGGTCAGGCTGTTGCCATGCGGGCTAGCGATGACGATCCCGTACTTTGATTCGCCAACCCCAAACCGCTTTAGCCCGCTGATGGCTTTGAAGTCGTAGGGGAAGACTGCTTTTTCGGTATTCAAAAATGGCCTTTCGTAGGGCTTGTCGTCGGGCAGGCTCTCATCATAGCGCTCGACAGGCAGCAAGAGCTGCCAGCCCATTTCCAGATATTGCTCGGGCAATTGCCGTTGGTTGAAGGCTTCGACCCAGGCAGGCAGGGTGTCGCGGTAGTAATCGCTGGTGATGAACTTGCCGGCGCTCTTATCAAACCAATAAGCGCCATCGGAGATGAAGCCTACTGGCAGGATGGCACCCCGGTCTTTGATGGCGATGCCGATGGTCTTGGCGCGGTGGTTGGTAGCTAGTTCAAGTTGATCTGCCAGCGTAGTCGCGCTGAGCCGCCGGGGAGACATTTTGCCTTCCACGGAGGCTGACCCGACGGTGTTGGCCTGCTGGTCTTCGGCACAATAGACCACTTTCTTTTCTTGGCGGGAGTACCACTCATTCCCGGCGATGCCATGCATGGACGGGCCGGTGCCCGTGAATACGCTGGCATGGCCCGGGCCAGTATAGGTCGGGGCATAGTGGTAATGCCCGTCGTGCGCCACGTGCCCTTCCCGGAGCAGGCGCTTGAAGCCGTTATCGCCCATATCCTCCCAGTAGCGGTAGAGGTAGTCGTAGCGCATCTGATCGACGGTGATGCCGATGACGAGGCGGGGGCGCTGCTGGGCGATAAGCGAAGAGGAAAAACAGAGAAGCAGGAGGCTGGCCAAGAGAAATTTCGCAAATTGCATTTAGTAGCTGATTTGATTTTTGTTAAAATGCTGATGCTGCAAAGGTAAGGCAATAGGCCTGCTCAAGTCTTATGCTCGGTATTAAATCTTGGTTAAGGATGCCTTGGTTGCAGTTGAAAATCCTTTGCCAATCGGCTGCAACTTTGAACGCCTCCCCAACCAAGCCCCAAAACAATTGTTGCTATATCTTGACGAGGCATCCCTGCCAATGCCGTGCCTCAGGCTGTTTCGAGCAGTAGGGCATTCAGGGCAGGATCACCAAAGAAATAAGCATGAAACGGCTAAGCATACTCCTGATCGCCGGTTGGCTGGCGAGCTGCGGGCCAGCAGGTGAAAAAGAAGCAGCCCCTCAGGAATTGACCATTTTCATCGGGGCAGCTTCCAAGCCACCTACGGAGGAGATTATTGATAGTTTCCAGCGCGAAACCGGGATTAAGGTCAATGCCACTTTTGGCGGTTCGGGTTATGTGCTCTCGCAGATGAAATTGGCGAAGAAGGGCGATATATACTTCCCAGGCTCCTCAGATTATATGGATTTGGCCATCGAGCAGCAGTTGGTATTTCCGGAGACGGAGCAGCGGGTAGTTTATCTCGTAAACGCAATCAACGTGCAAAAAGGCAATCCCAAAAACATCCAGTCCCTACGCGATTTATGCAAGCCAAGGGTCAAAATAGCTATCGCCAACCCTGAGGGGGTGTGTGTAGGCGCCTATGCGGTGGAAATCATCGAACAGAACCTCACGCCAGAAGAACAGCAGCGGCTGCGCGCCAACATCGTCAATTATGCCGAGAGCTGCGACAAGACGGCCACAGCAGTGGCCTTGAAGGGGGTGGATGCCGTCATTGGCTGGCGCGTGTTCCACTACTGGAACCCCGAGCAGATTGAAACCATCCCGCTGCAACCGGAAGAAATCGTGCGCATCGGCTACATCCCTATCGCTATTGCTACTTATACCCAAAACCGAGGCCTGGCCCAGCAGTTCATCGACTATGCCATTTCGGAAAAAGGCAAGCGGATATTCAAAAAATACCACTATTTTGCCAGCCAGCAGGAAGCCGAAGCTTGGATTGGCATGGAAAAGCCCGTAGGCGGCACGTATGCCGTACCAGGCCATTGGCTGAACAAATGACGGGGGCTTCCTCTGGCACAACCATAAGGGGCAGCGTATGAGTTTTAAGCAGTTGACGATAATCACGGCCTTCAGCGTCTTATTCATTTATGGGGGCATTTTTTTGTCGGTTTTCTATTTCTTTGATGGGCGGGCCCTGCTGAACAGCCTGGGCGATGAGCGCGTATTGTTTACCATCAGAAACAGCATCTATGCGGCCAGCCTGGCCACCCTGCTCGCTACCGTCATTGCCATCCCGGCGGCTTATGCCATCAGCCGCTTTAATTTCCCTTTCAAGAGTTGGATCGATATCTCCCTGGAGTTCCCCATGATTATCTCGCCAGCGGCACTGGGTGCCATGCTGTTGATATTTTTTCAGACGCCGGCAGGCACTTTCATCCGGGAGCACCTCATGGAGTTTGTGTTCGTCTTTGCCGGCATCGTGCTGGCTCAATTCGTCACCATCATCGGCATGGCTACGCGGCTGGTCAAAGCGGTGATGGATGAAATCCCCGTGCGCTATGAGCAAGTGGCACGCACTTTGGGCGCTAGCCACCGAAGGGCTTTCTTCACCATCACCTTGCCATTGGCCAAGAAGGGGATCGCTTCGGCCCTCATCCTCACCTGGGCGAAGGCCGTGGGGGAGTTTGGCGCCACCATCATGTTGGCAGGCTCCATGGCGATGAAAACGGAAACCCTGCCGGTCGCCATCTTTATGAAGCTATCTATTGCCGACATCAAGGGCACCGTCGGCTTTATCCTGATTTTGTTCACCATCAGTATTTCGATACTGGCTATCACGCGGAGATTGTTCGCGTTTCGAAGATGATCGAACTCAAAGGCATCCATTACCGGGCGGGCAGCGATTTTGAGCTGCAAGGCATTGATTTGTCCCTGGCAGAGGGGGCCTTCCACGTGTTGCTAGGGCCCACGGGCGGCGGGAAAACGATACTGCTGGAACTGATTGCCGGCTTGCAGCGGCCCCAGCACGGCAGCATCCGTATCAATAGCCAGGCGGTGGATGGTTTCAGCCCGGAGCGACGCAATATCGCCTATGTGCCCCAAGACAATGCCATCTTTCCTCACCTCGACGTATATGGCAATATTGCCTATGGCTTGCGCTTTGTTTCAGGGCTTTCTACCCTAGAAAAAAAAGAGAAGGTGCTGGCCCTCGCCCGCAGGCTGCATATCGAGCCATTACTGAGCCGCACTGCTGAAGGGTTGAGCGGGGGGGAACAGCAGCGCGTCGCCCTGGCCCGCGCCTTGGCTGTGGACAAAAAAATCGTCCTGTTGGATGAGCCGACTTCCGCTGTCCACGAGAGCATGCAAGAAGAACTATGCGCCTTCCTCAAGCAATTGCAAAGGCAGTTATCGCTTACTGTCATCATGACTACTCATCATCGCGATAGCGCCTTTATGCTGGCAGATTACCTCCACATCATCGAAAAAGGGCGGCTGGCGCTGAGTTGCAAAAAAGATAAGCTGCCCACTCAAAAGCTCACGAAAAGCGCCGCCCTGTTTTTGGGCATCAATAATATCTTCCCTTTCCGCGTCCAAAGCCGGGCAGCAGGCGAGGTACAGGCATGGTGCGATGCCCTGAACACCAGCTTCGTGTTCTCGGCTGGCGCGCCCTGGGCTCAACACGACCGCTTCCAGCTGGGCGTGCGCCCTGAAGATGTCCGCGTGGTGAAGCCAGAAGACCACACTAGCGTCAAGCATAATGCCTTTGAAGCGGAGATCACCTCCGTATTGCACAAGGAAAGCAGCGCCAGCATCAAGCTAAAGCCCTGTGGCACGGAAACGGGCTTGATGATGAATATTTCCGGTTACAATCAGCGAAAGTTCGACCTGGCCGAGGGGCGGGTCATCAAATGCCAAATCAAAGAAGCCGCGATGCGGGAAATTGAAGGATAAGGGGTGCCTGCCTCCTCTACTGCCATGCTCCCTCTTGCACAATCCCCGAATATCCCTTATCTTTGGCGGCATGGAAACAACGCTTGCCATCCCTGCCACTCTCGCCGAACGCCTGCAACTAGGGCCCGGCGAGCACCGCATCGCCGGCAGCTACGAAGATTTTGTAGCTTGGCTGGAGCGCTGCGATTATCCTGTCGAATACGAAAATGGAAACATCATCCTTATGAGCATCGCATCAGACGAGCATGAGAAAATCGTGGCCAATCTTTTGGGGGGGCTGTTCGTCGCCCTTCGTGGCAATAGGGATTATGGGCGCTACGGCAGCAACCGCCACATCTTCATCGAGTCTTTGTCCAAGGCCTACTCCCCCGATGCTTCGGTGGTCAAAGGAGCGCCCCAGCCTTTCACCTACGCCCCCGGCATAGAAGCCTACACCAACCCTTGGCTAATCGCCGAAGTCGTCTCTCCCTCCAGCCGCAACCGCGATTTTGGCGAGAAGCTGCAAGGCTACAAGGCCATCTCTAGCCTGTTCTACCTCCTCTACCTCGAGCAAGACCGCCCTTTTGCCACCCTCTTCGAGCGTATCCCCGGCACTGCACGCTGGCGCAGCACCGACTACGACGCGCTCGACCAGTCTCTTCCCCTCGGCGATTTCAAGCTGGAGATGGGGGATGTGTATGAGGATTTGGGGTTTTAGGGTGCTTTTTGAATTTTCGGACAGCTCGAAGGTGTCCGAAACCTGCCCATTTACTCGAGCGCATTAACCGGCTGGCCCTCCTCATTAGATATTCAGCTCGTAGCTTTGGCATGCAAAAAACTTAACCTTCTAGCGTAAATCCCGAACTTTCGCCTCATCTCCTTGCCCCAAAGCCTTTACCCCCACCAAATTTTGTCATCTCCTGCTTTTGGACTACTTTTGAGGAAATTGTGCTCGTTTCAAACAACAAGCCGACGGCAGGATGCCGCAACCGCTAAAAACCATGCCATGACCATACTCGATACTGTTTCGTTGGACGCCGCCCGCCGCTGGGGCACCCGTCTGCTACTGGCGACACTCTTGGCCAGTAGCAGCCTGTCTGCCTCAGCCCAAAATATAGCTGATGCCTATTTGGAACTCGCCTGGGGCTACGAAGCGCTCGGCGACGAGGCAGCGGCTAAGCAATATCGTGATTTGTACCTCCATGCCGCTTATGACCAGGAGTCTGCCACAGATACGCTCGGCTACGGCTTGTTACGGCAGCATCTGGAGCTGCTCCAACAGTTTTTAGGGCTGCAGCCCCAGCAGTCGCTCGCTAAAAAACAGAGTAAATTAAGGCAGGAGGCGGAGCAGTTGATGAACCGCCTGAGCGAGCTGGAAGCCAGAGCTCAGGCTGGGGCTAATTATGACTGGGGCTTCCCCGATAACCTCATGCAAGTTGACCTGATCAAAGAACAAGCCGAGGCCCTGGCTGCCGATGCGCGCTGGTTGAGCCGCCAGGCAGAAGCACTGAAAGCCGAGGCCCGCCAGTCTATTAATGATGCGTCCCAGTCCCGGGGGCAGATGCTGACGGCCCAAGCCAATCGGCTGATGGCCGACGCTACACAGCAAGGCAATGCCCATAAAGTAGCAGCGGCCAGCCAACTGCTGGATGCCACACAGCGGTTACTGGAGCGCGATTGGGCAGCAGAAGCCGCACAGCTCGCTCAGCAGGCTGATCGCTGGGCAGAAGCTGCTACCCGCCTGAGCATAGCAGCCGAAGCAGATGCCGCTCGCCTCATCGACGGTGAAATGGGGCAACTCGGCCATCATGCCGCCACGATGCGCCAGGAAGCTGAACGGCTTAGCCAGGAAGCCGACCGACTTCGGGCAAGGGCCGATAGCCTGGGACAGGTCGCCGATGCCCTTTCTCAGAAAGAAATGAGTGATCGGGCCCTCCTGCTGCGCGCCGATGCAGAGCGGCTACGTTACGAAGCCAGCTCCCATGGCTCGGAAGCCGACCAATTGAATTTGCATGCGGATGTGCTGGAACTGCAAGCGGTCGACTTCTTTCGGGAAATTGAGTCAATGAGGAAGGTTTGGACAGGGGCGCAGGAAAACCCTATGACTACTCATCCCGGCGGGATCGATTACCGCATAAATTGCCCCAGCATTTTCCCTTGGCCGCCACCGCGGGCCTCGGCCAATTACAAGCTGCCCCAGCCGCTCTTCCAGTCTGCTCGCACTTTGGGCGATATCGAAGACCAGTTGTTGAGCGCGCTAGATCGTTGCGGCTATTTCGAGCGCAGCTTCTACTGTGTGGCGCCGCCCGGCGAAGGCATCGGCTTCGCCCTGGCCGCCCGCATGGAGCAGATTGACCGGGAGGCTTATCCGTTGCCATTGCCCGACCGCTGGTCGCTCGACATCAAGCCGCTCAGCAGTTTTTCCTTGCGGGAAATCATGCAGGCGCTATTTTTCAAAAAGCCGGGCTATTTCCGCATCGTAGTCTTCATCGTCTATGACCGCCCCTTCCGCCAGTCGCCCCGCCCGCTGGAGCAGCAAGCGGCGCTCGACCTCGTGCTGGAAGGCAGCAACAAGCTCTCAGCCGATATCCGGAGCGTCCCCTTCTCTCAAGGCTATTCCTGCACCGCGCTAATCTACGAATTCGAGGCGCCTGAATCAGGCAAAGCCCCCGTGCTCGTCACCAGCCGATACGACGGCAAGACCCACCTGGAGCGGGCGAGATTGCTCGAAGAATTGGAAAAAAGAAAATAAACCTAAGCCATGGAGAACCAACGAAAACGGAAAAGCTGGACGGTGCTTGGCGCCTTCACGCTGTTGTGGCTGACCATACTGACCGTCGTCATCCGCCTGGCTACAGGCAAGTACGACACGGGCTACTGGCTACTTTTGCTTTGGCTGGCGGCTACCTTGGCTTTGCCGGGCTACCTGCTCTATCTGCGCGGGCGGCAGTTGGCCGCCACTAACAAGTATGCCCTGCTTTTCTATGTATTTCTGATCTTTTGCGCCTGTCTCCTTTTCCAACCCTTGCTATGGGCTTTTGGAAAGGTGGGCTTCGTCCCTTTTTACACTTACTCTTTGTTGGCACTCTTGCCCATCGAAGCTTTAATGCTGTTGCCGATACTGAAGCCGAGCCGAGCCACAGCCTCTGCTCCTCCCGTCGGTTTCGCCCCCGCCGAGCTCGGGCAGCTCAGCCAGCAGGGGCTTCAAGAACAAGCCGAGTTGTTGGTCCGCAAGCTCAACCGCATCCGGCAGGAACTGGCTATCGAAACCGACGCGGGGCGGAAGTTCCAGTACGAAATGCAGATCGAGCAGCTCGAAAAAGAAATCGCGGAGCTGAAGAGGCAGCTGCGTTAATACAGAAAGCCCCTCTCTCATCAAAAAAAACAGGCCTTTCATCTAAAGAATGCGACACGCAGCTGCCTTAAACAGCACTTTTGCCCTGTTTTATGCACCTGCACCATGCAGGCTATATTAATCACCCGACGAGGGGCGAAGCGACCCGTGCGCCGAGCCACTCATGAAAACACAAACAGGAATGCCTAAGAAAATCACCCTCGCACTGCTTGCAGCAGTGTTGTGCTCCACTGCATGGGCACAACAAAAATCTAGCCTCGATGGCTTAGTTCAAAACGGGGTTGGCCCCTTGGCTTACGCCAATGTACTGCTCCTGAATAGCGCCGACTCAGCGCTGGTCAAAGCCGAATATACCGATGAAGATGGCCGCTTCCAAATTCAGGACATCCCGGCGGGCAACTATCGCCTCAGCGTGACCCACGTGGGGGTGCCCGATTACCAAAGCGAAGTATTTTCGCTGGCGGAGGGGGCCTCGCTGAGCTTGCCGCCCATCACTATGGCAGAGTCCGTCGATTTATCGGCCGTGGTCGTCACCGGGCGCAAGCCGCTGGTAGAAGTGAGCGCCGACAAGACGGTGTTTAACGTCGATGCCAGTATCACGGCAGCAGGCTCGGATGGCCTGGAGCTGCTGCGCAAAGCGCCCGGCGTGATGCTCGACAATAATGAGAACATCCAGATACGGGGCAAAAACGGGGTGCAGGTCTATCTCGACGGCAAGCAGTCATTCCTCTCGCCTGCCGAGCTGGCCAATTTGCTGCGCAGCCTCAACGCCGCTGATATCCAGGCCATCGAGGTCATCACCAACCCCTCGGCCAAGTACGATGCCGCCGGCAACGCCGGCATCATCAATATCGTGCTGAAGAAAAATAAAGGCTTGGGCACCAACGGCTCCATGAACCTGAGCGGGGGCTACGGTTTCCGCCCCAAGGCCAACGCCTCGGTCAACCTCAATCACCGCAACAAGAATTTTAATGCCTTCGGCAACTTTGGCAGTGGCTACAACCAAAATGAAAACGGCTTGAGCCTGCTGCGCATCCAGCCAGAAAAGGTGTTTGACCAGCGCCAGGTACAAGTTAGCGAACGCCTGCCGGTGAATGCCAAGGTGGGCATGGACTATTTCATCAACCCTAAGCACACCGTAGGCGTGGTAGCCAACGCCAATACGCTCTGGCGCGACGGCACCTGGGAGAGCGAGAGCCGCACTCTGATCGGGAGGCCAGGTGCCGAGCGCCCCGACTCGGTGCTGGTGGCCGGCAATAACATCGCCGGCGGCAGGCTGAATGCCAACCTCAACCTCAACTACCGCTACAGCGACGAGAAAGCAGGCCGCGAGCTGAGCTTCGACGCCGACCAGGGCTACTTCGAAGCCACTGCTTTCAGCCGCCAGCCCAATGCCTATTACAACGGCGATGAGACGCAACTCCTGAGCCGCCGCGACTTCGAGATCAATTCCCCGACTCGCATCAATATCACTAGCCTGAAAGCTGATTACGAGCAGAAGCTCTGGGACAAAGGCCGCTTGGGCATGGGGCTGAAAACTACGATGGTGAACACCGACAACACCTTCGACCTCTTCATGATCACCGACGGGCAGCCGGTCAAAGACCCGATGCAGAGCAACCAGTTCAACTACGACGAGCGCGTACAGGCTGCTTATGCCAACCTCAATACTCCGCTGGGCAAGGGGCTCAGCCTGCAAGCCGGTTTGCGGGTCGAGCATACCCGCTCTATTGGCGACCTGCAGCGCGACCCTTCTCAGCCGACCAACGAACAGGACTATGTAAAACGCAACTATACTGATTTTTTCCCCAGTGCCGCCATCACTTGGCAAATGCACGAAAAACACGCCTTAAATGCCACCTATAGCCGCCGTATCGACCGCCCGAGCTACGAAGACCTCAACCCCTTCGAGTGGCGGCTGGATGAACTGGCTTTCCGCAAGGGCAACCCCTTCCTGCGCCCACAGTATGCCGATGCCTTCGAGCTGAAGTACATCGCCTTCCAGATGGTCAACCTCAGCGTGGGCTACACCCATACCGAAGACCTCATTTCCGACATCGTGGAGCAGGATGCCGACAATCCCGATCGCAGCTTCATCAACTTCCGCAACCTGGCATCGCAGGATAACTTCAACCTCGGCTTGAGCTCGCCGACACCTATCAACAAATGGTGGAACGGCTATGTCAACGTCACGGTATATAAATCGATCTTTAAAGCAGAATTCCCTGAGTACAGCTTCGAGGCCGCCACTCCCGTAGCAGTGAACCTCTACGCCGAACAGACTTTCACCCTCTCCCCGACGCTCTCTTTCGAGATGTCGGGCTGGTACAACTCGGCTTCCATTTGGGGCGGTAGTTGGCTCACCCGCCCACAAGGCTCGTTTGATGTAGGGATCCAAAAAAAGGTGTTCGACGGAAACGGCACCCTCAAGCTGAGCTTCACCGACGTCTTCCACACCGCTCCCTGGGGCAGCTTCAGCGACGCTATCCCGGGCTTTACCATCCGTGGAAGTGGCTACTGGGAGTCGCAGCAATTGCGGGTTAATTTCAATTACCGCTTCGGTAATAAAAACGTCAAGAACGTACAGCAGCGCAAGTCGGGCATCGATGCCGAGTCGCGCCGGATTAAAGGATAAGCTGGTGCCGAAGCACTGGTGTTAACTACACTGGCCCTGTTTCCCGCCATCCGTAATTGATTTATTGCAAGTGGCGGGGAGCAGGGCCAGATTTATTCCCCTTTATCTACTATTGCTCAAGGCAGGCTGCCAAAACCTTGCCGCGATGCGGTAGCAGTAAATTCTCATCACTAAGAAACGAAATCTAAAGTAGTGTGCTCTATCTTTGGAGCATGGAAAACATCGAACGCAAGCTCCCGCCTCTCCCAGCGGAACTACGCCGTAAAATCCTCGAAAAGGGGATTCTGAAAACCATCCCGGCAGGCACGGAGATACTGCGGGAAGGGCAGTATGTGAAAGCCGTACCCCTGGTGCTCAAAGGCAGCATCAAGGTATTCAGCAGCCATGAAGACAAGGAGCTCCTGCTTTACTACATCGAACCAGCGGAGAGCTGTGTGATGTCTTTCTCGGCGGGGCGGCATAATTCGCCGAGCAAAGTGCGGGCAGTGGCAGAGGAAGACACGGAAGCCTTGCTCCTTCCCGTCGAATTGGTGAACCGCTGGGTGCTGGAATACCCCCAACTGAACGAGCTGTTTTTCCAGCAATTCAACCAGCGCTACGAAGACCTGCTAAACACCATCAACCAACTGCTTTTTGAAAAAATGGACCGCCGACTGATGGACTACCTGCGGGAAAAATCTGAAGTGCTTGACAGCCGCTTCCTCGATTTGCGCCACCACCAGATCGCGCGGGAGATGGGCAGCGCCCGCGAGGTCATCAGCCGGGTAATGAAAAAATTGGAGCGGGAGAAAAAAGTGCGGCAGCACCCCGATGGGATAGAAATTTTATGAGGTGGTGACCGAAGTTACCGCTTTGGGCCCCGGCAATCCAGTATCTTTGCCACAAACAACGGACATGAAATCCAAAATCATCAAATTCCTGCTCGTTTGTTTGGCATGTCTGGCCATCGTGACCGGCATGGTTTATCTCATTCAATCATTGTTTCACTAAAAACTTACTGTCATGAAGAAGAACATGGGTTCTGCCGATCGTATCATCCGGGTCATCGCCGCGATTATTTTTGCTGCGCTTTATTTTACGGGTACGGTCACGGGTACCTTGGGTATAGTGCTGTTGGTGCTGGGTGCGGTCTTTGTGCTGACCAGTGTGGTCAGCTTCTGCCCGCTATACCTGCCGTTTGGGCTGAGCACCTGCTCTACCAATGCGAAGAAAGCGGCCTAGTGTCTGGCTTTATAGTCCGATAGCTGCCTGCGTTAGGCTTGGCCCAAAACCTTTCTTTACGCCGACTAATCAAGGAGGAAAGCTATATGCCCCGCAACCTGCCTACCCTAGTGCTGACGGCACTAAATAGTGTCTGTCTTTATAGTCCGATAGCTGCGTTACGCTCGGCCTAAAAAT
>CAYSPJ010000145.1:0-11961 GCA_964432875.1 uncultured Phaeodactylibacter sp.
GGCCATCCAGAGGCCAGCGCAGGTTGTTCTCGATAGCCCGTGGTATTGGCACAGGTCCGTCGCCCAGGCTTCAGCCGGCAAAGGCGCAGTATAGTCTGTTTTTTTCATCTCCTTACGCACCCCCTTGAATCCCTACTCTTCCAATATCCTTATTTTCAGCTCTACCCTACGGTTGTCTTCCTTGCGGTTGCCGCCCTCGATAGCCCCTTTGCCTTCCAGGTAGATTCGATCCACCGCGATATTATCATCCCTGAGCAGGAGGGCGATGCCCTTGGCGCGTTCCTCTGATAGGCGCAGGTTGTAAGCTTGAGTGCCGATATCATCAGCGTAGCCGACGATATCGACCCGCTGGATCTGCTTTTTTTTCAACGGCTTGATAAAAGCATCCAGCCGCTCCATTTCATTAATCTCCATAGCCGACTTGTCGAAGCCGAAGAAGATGGTGTGGCTGATTTCTACCACTCGCGATTTCTTGGGCACTTCTACTATGGTATCCAGTTCGGGCAAGGGCGGCGCGGGGAGGTCGAATTTCGAGCGTAGCAGGATTTCGATGGTGTAGTGCTGGCGGTTGTCCCAGGCAGGGATGATGAAGTCGTTTTCATAAGGGTGGAAAAAGGTTTTTTCGACCTTTAGGCCGAGGGTATCCCAGGCCGGGAGGCAGAGGAAGAAGCGGCCGTCGCGGTCCACTTGGATAGGAGAGAGCCCTTTGAAATGGACGGTTGCCTGCACCGGTACATCCAGGGTGCTATCAATGACGAGGCCTTCTACGAAGGTAATGGGCCTGCTGTGGAGGTGCTCCGTGAGTTGAAAGCGGTAGATGTCGAGCTTGCCCTTGCCCTCGGGGCGGTCCGAGGCAAAATATCCGGTATAGCCGTCGGCAGTGAGGAAGAAGCCTAGTTCGCGGAAAGCAGAATTGACCGGCGGCCCGAGGTTGATCGGCAAGTTCCATGCTCCGTCTTCGCCCTTCCAGCTCATGAAGATATCCTGATCGCCCATCCCCGGGTGGCCGTTGGAAGAGAAGTACAAGGTCTGTCCGTCATTGGTAATGAAAGGCGCCTCCTCATCCAGTTCGGTATTGATGCGAGGCCCAAGGTTGATGGGCGCGCTCCAGCTCCCGTCGGGCTGGCGCAGGGTATACCACAAATCGGTGCCGCCCATACCGCCAGGCCGGTTGCTGGAGAAAAACAAGGTGCTGCCATCGCAACTGATGGCGGCCTGCGATTCCCACTTGTTTGAATTAGCGAAGCCCCGCAGGGGTTGTTGGTTGTTCACTCCAAGTTCGGGATCCATGATGGCTTCCCAAATATCGCAGGGCCCCAGGTTGCCCTCCCTGCCACAGGCGGTATAGTAGAGGCGCCGGCCGTCGCGCACGATGGTGCTCATGCCTTCGTCATTATTGGTATTGATGGATTTGACGGGGCTGGCCCGCTCCCAATTGCCATTCTGGCTCAAACTGCTGGAATAGAGGTCTTCGTCGCCCTTATCGGTTTTCCGGGTAAAGTAGAGCTGATCCTGGCTATTGGCCAGGAAAGGGAAGTAATCATCATCTTTAGAATTGACCCCACTCCCAAGGTTGACCACCTCGGTAATGTTGATGAACTTGAGGGAATCCAGGCTGACTTCACAAGCGCGGATGTTATCGGCCAGTTTTTTCAGGAAGCGCTCTTCCATCGCCCGCTCGCGCTCGGTATTCATACTGATGGAGAAGCTGTCGAGGTCGATCTTTTGCAATTCGGCAAATTTCCGGAAGTAAGCCAGCGCCTTGGCACGGTCGCCGGATTTGTAGTGGGCCTGCCCGGCTTCGTAATAGAGCACCCTGGAGAAAAGGGTGTCGGAGAGCAAGATGGCATCGTACTGCTCGGCTGCTTTGGGGTAATTGCGCAACAGCTCGTAGCAGGCGCCCATCCCTCTGCGGGCGGCGCTTAGCCCTGGCTGCATTTTCAGCGTTTTTTCAAACAGCTTAACCGCTTCTTTGGGCTTGCCGGCAAGCAACGCGGCCTCGGCTTCGCGGTAAACATCGGCTACTCCAGGGCTCTTGAACACTTGTGCCAGGGCCGGAGAATGGCCCAGGGATATAAAAAGGGCGATGAGCAGATACTTGCAGTGTTGCATGAGCAATCGTTTTTGGGCTTTTTTGTAACCCAAAACTAATTTAAAATATCCTAATGTATGGAATTACAGCAGGATTTTTTAAGTGCCTGGCCCTTAATACACTGTCTTCCAAAGAGTAAGCCCTATGCCTTTTTCCCGGTAGAGGATATTGGCAAAAGACAAAATCACCCTTGGATTAGTTTTCCTCCAATTGCAGCGCTCGCTGTTGTACCGGCCCCCTTCTACAGCTCTTGGCGTTGCTAGCAAAATCCACGGCATGATGCTCGTACCTCGGGCACTGCCGCTTAAGCCGCTTTCAGCTCCAGCACCGTCACTTCTGGCAGGATACCCACCCGGCCGGGATAGCCCAGATAGCCCAGGCCGCGATTGACGTAGAGGTACTGATGCCCCTGCTGATATAGGCCCGCCCACTGCTTATAGACGTATTTGATGGGGCTCCATTTTATCAAGCCTGGTATTTCCACACCAAACTGCATGCCGTGAGTATGGCCGGAGAAAGTGATGGCGATGTCTTTGAAGCTGTTGGATACTTGATCCAACCAGTGCGAGGGATCGTGGGAAAGGAGCAGCTTTAGCGCTGCGCTGTCGGTACCAGCATGGGCCTTGGCCAAATCGCCATATTTGGGGAAGCGGGGGTGGGCTGAATAATTTTCCACGCCGATAACGGCCAGTTTTTCCCCATTGACTTCCAACAAGCGGTGTTCGTTCAGTAGCAGATCCCAACCCAGCTGGGCGTGGATGGATTTGAGTAGCTCGAAGTTGGCTTCCTTGTCGGCAGGCTGTTCCCACTGGGCATAGTCGCCATAGTCGTGATTGCCCAATACCGAGTAAACCCCATACTTCGCCTGGATCTTATCAAACACATCCAGGAAAGGCTCGGCCTCGCGGGCTACGCTGTTGACCAGGTCGCCAGTGAAGAACACCAGATCGGGTTTTTGGGCGTTGATCAAATCCACGGAATTGCGTACCGGCTCCTTGAGCAGGAAACTGCCAGTATGGATGTCAGATATCTGCACGATACGCAACCCTTCCAATGCCTTGGGCAGGTTGGGGATGCGGACGGTTTCCTTGAAAAGGGTATAGCGATAGGGGTTGCGCACTACACCCCACAAGAGTGACACGAAAGGCACCGCGCCGATCATCAGCCCCATCTGGGTGAGGAAGCGGGAACGGCTGGGGTCCAGTGGGCTGTTGCCGACAAATTGATGCTGGATGAAGTTGAAACCTCGCCGGACATCGTCGATGAAAAGGAAACCGACTACGAGCAGCTTGGAGACATACACAATGAAGAAAGCCGTGCGCAGCAGAGTAGAGGCATGCTTGCTCAGGTGTTGGTCTGGCCCAGACCACAACATCCACACGACCATCACCAGAGGGATAGACCAGTAGATGCCGTAGGTCAGTTGACGCAACAGGGGCTGCCAGTTGTGAGCGATGGTGCGGAATGCCTGGAAGGCGTACAAATCGAAAAGGAAAAACAGCGTAATGATAATCGCTAAACGCATAATGAATGAGTTGTGAACGGCTTGTTTTCAACCCTCGCTAGTATTTGTGCTGTGTGAGCGAGCGTTGGGCCGCATTTACTTCCATCACAAACAGCAACAAGGCATTGAGGGTTGAACGAAACAGGAAGATATTTTTGGCGACAAATAAAATTTTGGCCTTCATGTCCGCGTTCCAGGAGAGTGGTTTCAAAACAAAAAAAATTTAAATTCTCCCCTTGCAGGGGCCGTCGGCATTGGATTTTGAAAACCACAAACCATCAAAATATTTTTAATAAATAAACACCAAAACAAAATTTAATTTTTTCAAACCCGCTTAAAGGCGCTTATAATCAGAATAAAATTTTGCCTATTGCTTGACAATTACACCAGACCAACGTATCTTTGGGACGAAATTTGAGCTAGCGCTTTTCAGGGCGCTACGATCAAAACGCACCCAGAAATTTAAAAACCATTTAAACAACGGAATTCCATGAAAAACCTATTAATCCTCGCTACCCTTCTGGTGTTCAGCTTGACCAACACAAACGCACAAACGATTTTCAAGAAAGGCGACGTAGAATTTGCCAGCGGCATCGGCTTGCTATCCACTTTTGCCAAAGATGATGCACAGATGATGATGCCGCCGCTCAGCGCCCGCCTGGGCCTGCGGCTGGCTTCCAACTTCAGCCTGAGCGGCTACGCCGCCTACTCGGCTTATGAAGCTAAAAACATCGCCCTGCCCAATGGCAGCTTTAAAGATGTGGAGAGCGAGATGTTCATCGCCGGTTTGCGCGCGGCGGTGCATGCCAACCGCATGGAAAACTGGGATATTTACGGCGGCGCAATGCTGGGCTACAATATGCCCACTGTACGCCAAACGGTAAGCGATGAAAAAACAGCTGGCGGCGACGGGCCAACTTTCAGCCGCCCGGCAGAGAATAAAATGACGTATAGCGCCTTTGTAGGCGCCAGCTACTTCCCGATAAAAAATCTGGGCATGTTCGCTGAACTAGGCTATGGCATCTCCTTGTTTAATATGGGCATCCAATGGAAGCTCTAAGCCAGGCCTGATGGGCGGCCTGCGCCGGGCTAAAGAAATCTCCAAGCAGGCCGCCCATCATTTCAAACTCATCAACCCATGCTGGAACAAATCCCCAGGCTAAAAAACCTGGACCACCAAAATTTCTTCCTCATCGCCGGGCCTTGCGCCATCGAAGGGGAAGATATGGCTTTTGAAATCGCCGAAAAGGTGCAGGGGGTCTGCCAACGCTTGCAGATCCCCTATATTTTTAAAGGCTCCTACCGCAAAGCCAACCGCTCGCGCCTGGATTCTTTTACTGGCATCGGAGATGAGCAAGCGCTCCGCATCCTTCAGGCTGTCGGCGAGCGCTTTGACATCCCCGTCACTACTGATATCCATACCGAGGAAGAAGCCGCCATGGCTGCCGCCTATGTGGATGTGCTACAAATCCCTGCTTTCCTCTGCCGCCAGACCAGCCTACTCGTGGCAGCAGCCCGCACTGGAAAAGTCGTCAACATCAAAAAAGGGCAGTTTGTCAGCCCGCAGGTGATGCGCTTTGCGGTAGACAAGGTGGCGCAGTCGGGCAATCCCCAAATCATGCTCACTGAGCGTGGCACGACCTTTGGTTATCAGGACCTGGTGGTAGATTTCCGCGGCATCCCGGAGATGCAGGCTTTTGGCGTGCCAGTGGTACTGGATTGTACCCACTCCCTGCAGCAGCCCAACCAGGCCAGCGGGGTAACCGGCGGCCTGCCTGCGCTCATCGAAACCATCGCCCGGGCCGGTATCGCGGTCGGCGCTGATGGTTTGTTTATCGAAACCCACCCACGCCCGGCGGAAGCTAAATCGGACGGCGCCAACATGCTGCCCCTCGAGAGCCTCGAACCCTTGCTGGAGCGCCTGCTGCGCATCCGCCAAGCCTTGCGCTAAGACGGTAGTGCATGATGGATGAAGGCTATATCAAATTTGCAGCCCATTGGGTGAAAACCAACCCGCTGCCAGAGGACGCCATCGCCGAGCTCAATATCTGGCGGCAGCGCCTCTATGCCCTGGGGCTCATCGGTGCTTATGAAAACGGCATCGGCTTCGGCAATATTAGCCGTAGATATGAGCAGCAGGGGCAGTTCATCATCTCCGGCTCGGCTACCGGCAATGTGTCGGTGCTCGGGGCTGCGCATTACGCGCTGGTCACTGAAGTCATCCCCACAGAGAACAGCTTGTGGTGCGAAGGCCCAGTTATTGCCTCTTCCGAATCGATGAGCCATGCTGCCGTTTACCAGGAATGCCCCTGGGTAGAAGGCGTCATCCACGTGCACCACGCGGGCCTGTGGGCGCGGCTGTTACACCAGGTACCCACCACCGATCTGAACGCCCCTTACGGATCACCCGAAATGGCTGCGAGCATCATCCGCTTGCTGCAGGAGACAGATTTGAAAGCACGTAAAATTTTTGTGATGGAAGGGCATAAGGAAGGTATCTTTGCATTTGGAGCATCTCTGGCGGAAGCCTTCGCCACGCTGATGGACTATTATCAAAACCAGCCTTGAGTATGAACTACGCTGCCCACAACCTCGCCGATACGATCGTCGCGCTAGCTACGCCTCCTGGCATCGGTGCCATCGGCATCATCCGGCTATCTGGCCAGGATGCGATCCGGATCGTCAATGCAGTCTTCCATGGTAAGGACCTGAGCCAACAAGCTACCCACACCATCCATTTCGGCACCATCCGCGATAAGCAGGGGCGCATCCTGGATGAGGTGCTGGCCTCCCTCTTCATCGCCCCCAAGTCCTACACTGGTGAAAACGTGGTAGAGGTTTCCTGTCACGGCTCCAGCTATATCATCCAGGAAATCCTGCAGCTTTTTATCGAAACGGGGGCCCGGCTGGCTCAGCCCGGCGAGTTTACCCTACGCGCCTTCCTCAACGGCCGCATGGACCTGAGCCAGGCCGAGGCCGTGGCCGATTTGATCGCCTCTTCTTCCCAGGCAGCTCATGCCATCGCCATGCAGCAGATGCGCGGCGGCTTTTCCGACGAAATCAAAAAACTCCGCCAACAGCTCATCGACTTCGCCAGCCTGATCGAGCTGGAGCTGGACTTTGCTGAAGAGGACGTGGAATTTGCCAACCGAGGCGAGCTGAAAGCGCTGGTGGGCAAAATTCAGTCCGTCATCCGTGCCCTGGTGCAATCCTTCAAGCTGGGCAACGTCATCAAGCAGGGCGTCAGCACCGTCATCGCCGGGAGGCCCAATGCTGGTAAATCCACCCTGCTCAACGCCCTGCTCAATGAGGAGCGCGCCATCGTCAGTGAAATTGCCGGCACCACCCGCGACACCATCGAGGAAGTCATCAATATCAAAGGCGTCCAATTCCGCATTATCGATACGGCTGGCATCCGCGAGGCCGAAGGCGCTATCGAGGCCATCGGGGTGGAAAAGACGCTGCAAAAAGTACAGCAAAGCGCCCTGCTAGTTTATGTCTTCGACGTCATCAAAACCTCTCCTGAAGAGGTGCGGGCCGACCTGGAAAAACTGGTGCACGCCAACCTGCCTTTCCTCCTGGTGGCCAATAAGATGGACTTGAACCCCTACACGGTATTCGAGCACTACTTCCCGGCAGCTCAAGCCGATACTGTCGCCGGATTGCCTGTCTCCCCGGATGCCTGGGTACCGGTATGCGCCATCCACCAGATGAATATTGAATACCTCAAAGAGAAGCTCTATGAGGCCGCCCTGTCCAACGAGCTGTTGCTGGAGGGTACAGTAGTAGCCAATGTGCGCCACTATGAAGCCCTGCAACATGCCGGTGAAAGCCTCGGCCGGGTGCTGCAAGGACTGGATAGCAGCCTCCCTTCCGATTTGATCGCCATGGACATCCGGCAAGCCCTGCATTCCCTGGGCGAAATCACTGGGGAAATCAGCACAGAGGATTTGCTGGGGAATATTTTTTCGAGATTTTGTATCGGCAAATAACCGCGATGCGTTTTTTTTGACTATTTCAAGGGCAATATCTATCTTTGGCACCTGATTTCCTGATTTCCATAAGCTGGCCGCAAAACCTTAGGGGGAGTAACCCAAAGTCAAAATGGCAGCCAAATCATTTTTCTAAAAAACAAACAAAAAATGTTCAAGACCTTAAAGAATGATTTGCCCGCGAGCGTTGTCGTGTTTTTTGTGGCAATACCTTTATGCCTGGGCATTGCCCTGGCTAGTGGAGCACCGTTATTTTCAGGCCTTATCGCCGGCATTGTCGGGGGCATTATCGTGGGGGCTCTTAGTGGCTCCAGGCTGGGGGTTAGCGGCCCGGCAGCAGGTTTGGCTGCTATTGTACTAGCTGCTATCGCCACCTTGGGCAGCTACGAAGACTTTTTGGTCGCCGTGGTTATTGGGGGGCTGATTCAGTTGGTTTTAGGCGTCTTGCGGGCAGGGATAATTGGATATTTTTTCCCTTCAGCAGTCATCAAAGGCATGTTGACGGGTATTGGCATCATTATCATCCTGAAGCAGATACCCGTTTTTTTTGGCTACGATGAGGAATCAGCCTGGGATATCGCCTTTCTGGAACATGACGGCGGGACTACCTTTTCAGAAATCATGTCCACCTTTAGCTACATTCATCCGGGGGCAGCGCTCATCGGTGTCATATCACTGGCAGTCTTGATATTGTGGGACAATGTCTTGTCTAAAAAGGGGAAGATATTCCGCTTGATTCAAGGGCCATTGGTAGCAGTGGTGCTGGGCATAATTTTTTATGTTGCTACCCAATCGCACGAGGTTTTATCAATCGGCTCTGTCCATTTAGTAAATGTGCCCATCCCCACCGATGCAGCTTCCTTCTTTGGACAATTTACTTTGCCCAACTTCGGGGCGATCACTAGGCCGGAGGTATGGATCGTCGCCTTTACCATAGCGATAGTAGCGAGCTTGGAGACCCTCCTCAGCGTAGAAGCTACCGATAAGCTCGATCCGGATAAGAATGTCACCCCCACCAACCGGGAGTTGTTTGCACAAGGTACCGGGAATGTCATCTCCGGCCTAATCGGCGGCCTTCCCATCACCCAGGTCATTGTGAGGAGCTCTGCCAACATCCAGTCTGGCGGGAAATCCAAAATGTCCACAATTATCCATGGCTTCTTGCTCTTGATCTCGGTAATCCTCGTCCCTCGCATCTTAAATAAGATCCCCTTGTCAGTCCTTGCTGCGGTCTTATTTATCGTGGGTTATAAACTGGCTAAACCAGCCTTGTTTACCAAAATGTGGAACCTGGGCTGGAAACAGTTTGTACCCTTCATCGTGACGGTGTTGGGCGTAGTCTTCAAAGATTTATTGGTAGGTGTTGGCATCGGCTTAGCGGTCGGGGTTTTCATTATTGTCCTGAAGAGTTTCCAAAATTCTCACTTTTTACATAAAGAAGGCGAAGGCGAGATGTCTGGAAAAGTAAAAATGACGCTTGCCGAAGAAGTTACTTACATCAATAAGGGGGCGATTTTGAGGGAACTAGACAAGCTGCCGGAAAATTCTTATTTAGAATTGGATGTCACCAAAACCAGATATCTCGATTACGATGTATTGGAGGTCTTGGATGAGTTTGCCATTAAAGCCAAAGCTAAAAATATTACGGTTAAGCTGATCTCGGAGCGCGGAGAAGTAGAAAACCCGAGCAGCTACGTGGAGTTTTTTCACCTTATGCCTAAAATTAATCCTTATCGTAGCAGTACACCCTAGCTATCTAGTGCCTGTCTTTATAGTCTGATAGCTGCAAAAAGCCTTATTTACGGCCGGCAAGCTCCGGTTTTGGGGCCTTCGCAAGGCCTGCTCTCGAACGCGAAAAGCGCAGGCACTCGACTAAATGAATAGTTGCAAAATTGATGGAGGCAAAAATAAACAAGCGGGCACGGAGCAGGCTATTTGTCATGGGCCTAATCAATAAACCAGCAGGCTTAAAGCCATAAACATTGATCATCAAAAATTTAAAAGCCGGCATCCCCGTGGGCGATGATTATTTTGATGCCATGTACGCCCCGCCTGTGAGGGAGGTATCGGAATTCCACTTCACGCCGGTCAAGGTGGCCATATTTGCTGCCCAGGCTCTAGTGGGGCACCCAGGCACCAAAGTGTTAGATATCGGCTCTGGGGCTGGCAAATTCTGTATGGTTGGGGCTGCATGTACCTCTGGCCATTTCACTGGAGTGGAGCAGCGGGAAAGCCTATGCCTGCTTTCCAGGCAACTGGCAAAGCACTACGCGCTGGCCAATGTAGCCTTTATACACGCCAATATCACCAACATTGATTTCGCCCTTTTTGATGCCTTTTATCTTTTCAACCCTTTTTATGAGCACATCTACCCGGCTGGTCAGCTCGATGCCTCAGTTAGCTTGAAAAGGCACTTGTATGATGAATATTCCCTGGCCGTAAAGGAAGGATTAGCAGCCTTGCCCAAAGGGACAAAATTGGCTACCTACTTTAGCTATGCCGATGAGATACCGGCAAGCTTCCAGGTTGAGTCAGCCCACTTTACCGGATACTTGAAAATATGGAAAAAGATACGCTGAATGAGTAGCGCTGAATTTTTCAAAAGGAGCTTCCCCTTGCTAGCCTTTGGGCTGCTTTTTACTTTTTTCTCTAGCTATGGACAGACCTTCCTGCTCTCGCTTTACCTGCCCTCTATTGAGCGATTGCTGGGCATCAGCAACACCGCTTTTGGCAGCGTCTATGCTGCGGCCACGCTGGCCAGCGCCTTCACCCTGCCCTGGCTGGGCGGCCGCTTCGACCGCATGGACGTCCGGCATTACGTCCTGATGGTAGTCGGCGGGATGACGGCAGCGCTATTGTTGCTGTCTTTTTCCTACCACCTCTTTACCGTGGTGTTGGCCTTTTACGGCCTGCGTTTGTTTGGGCAAGGCCTGATGAGCCATACGGCCGTATCGGCTATGGCGCGCTACTTTAGCACCGGCCGCGGCAAGGCCATCGGGCTGGCTACCCTAGGGCATCCCGCTGGCGAGGCCCTGCTGCCCATCGCCGTCACTTTGCTCATCGGCGCCATCGGCTGGCGCGGCACGCTGCAAGTTTCTGCCCTGAGCTGCATCCTGTTGGTAGCGCCGCTCAGCCTCTACCTGCTCAGTCAATCCAAGGCGCGGATCAGGGCCTATGCCATCCATACGCGCTCGGCATTCAGGGCTGGGCAACCCATCCGCCGGCTGGCCATCATGCGCGACAAGCGCTTTTGGATCATCGCGCCCCTAGAGTTCATGCTCGGGTTCACCAGCACCGTCATCTTCTTTTATCAGCTTAAACTGGGGGGCGACCGCGGCTGGAGCCAGGAATGGGTAGCAGCTTCCATCTCTGCTTTTGCCCTGGCCAACGCTTTCGGCATGTCGGCCAGCGGGCCTTTAGTCGATCGTCTGTCTGGCCGGAGGCTCTTCAAACTTTTCGCCCTGCCTTATCTGCTTGGGCTGATGGTACTAATCTTCAATACCCACCCTTTGGCTTATCCCGTGGCACTGCTATTCCTGGGCCTGTCCAATGGTTCGGGCAGCACCATCAAAAACGCCATGATTGCCGAGGTCTATGGCATTGAAGTCATCGGGCAAGTGCGCAGCCTTTTCATTACCGTAATTGTAATCAGCACCGGCATCGGCCCAGTAGTTTTCGGCATCTTGCTCGATGCGGGCTGGAGTTTTTCCCTCGCCCTCTCTGCCGTTGCGGCGGCCATGGCCCTGGCCATCGGGAATGGGATGCGGAGCTTGGGGGGGCAGAAGCAAGGAAACGGCTAGGTGAAGGGCGCGGGAAGATGATAAAGGGCATTGCATAAGCACATGCTTTGACATAACTTGCAGCGATTGGCGAAAAAATAAAAAACCTGCCCATGGAAGCGTACACCTTTAAAAAAAATCCCTAAATCCAGGATTGCGACCTTTGACATTTACGCAGTCGGCCAATCCAAACATCACATCAGCATCTTGCTGGAATGCGACGGCACCGAGTACGCGATAGTCTTTATATTCAGGCATCCAGCGCTTGGCTTTTGCCATCTTGTCGAGAAATTTCTTGACGTCTTTTACCCGCAGGGGCGTCTTCACTTCTACAATCACGATCTCGGTAGTATTGTGAGCGATGATGTCAAATTCGTAGTTTTCTCCGCCCCGGTTCCCCTTGCGCCGAAGCGTCGTATCGCTGATCCCTAGGTCGCGTTGGTTCAAGATACGCACCAAATCCCCTTCGACGAGGGATTCGATCAGTTTGCCCTACTGAGGCTCAAAAAGATTGAAGCCTTGTTTGATGCGATCATCCGTTGCTTTAAAACGCTCGGACAGCACGCGGTCGGTCTCTTTGAACTTCGCGTCGGT
>CAYSPJ010000146.1:0-4889 GCA_964432875.1 uncultured Phaeodactylibacter sp.
TTTAGGCCGAGCGTAACGCAGCTATCGGACTATAAAGACAGACACTATTTATGGCCCCGTTCGTTACGGCCTGTGGTCGTACACGGGCTAAGGTGCCGGTCTTGCGACCATCGTGGGAAAGCTGCTGGCGCCAGCAGCGCGAGGTGCCCCGGGGCACTCCTCAAGCAACGGCATGGTGACACCTCGCGCGCAGGGCAGCAGGTGTCCCAAGCTAAAGACGCCAAAAACAGGGGCAATCAGCCTGCCCTAAAAAGGGTAATCCACCTGCGGCAGCCATTGCTGCGGCTCCCCTCCCGCACCCCCTTGCCCTGCCCTGCTCACGGGTTGGCCGGATGGCCAATCCGTGAGAATCCGCGAAATCCGTGGCTAAAAACGCTTGGCGCGCCCGGAGGGCGTGCTAAGCTCAGCCTGTGGACGGCCCAAGGCCGTGCTTGCAAGCTTGGCTTCAGGAGCTTAAAGTTAAGACAGCCCCTTTGAAGCTTGGCTTCAGGGCCCTGCTCTTTGGGCCGTTCTCGCCCTTGTTTTCAGGATAAAAAGAGGAAAAACCAAGTATCAATTGGAGGGATTACAACAAGAACCCCGGCGCTATCGAACCTTAGGAATCGAAACAACTTCCCCACTTCATCCTATGTCACGCATCGGAGTGGGGAAGCTGTTTTTCGCGGCAACACCATTGGAACAGCATGCCCCAGCCGCAAACTCCGGCCAACTGCCATTTAATGACGGCCAAGAGCCTAAGTACCTTATACCAGCTGCTGCAAAAAAACGTTTTAATGAAATCTTAACCAAAATCCAACTTGCTATGTCAAGAACTATCCTAACTCTTCTGGCTGCTTTGCTCCTCAGCGCGGCAGCCTTAGCTCAACCCGCTAAGACCGTGACCAAAACTTCTGCCGATGGGAAATACGCCTGGCAGGAAGTCGAGGGTGACCCCACGGGGGTGCGGTTTTATACCCTGAAAAATGGCCTGACGGTCATCATCGCCGAAAACCGCCTGGAGCCGCGCATCATGACCCTCTTCGTCACCAAAGCAGGCAGCAAGCAAGACCCGGCCGATAATACCGGCCTGGCTCACTACCTGGAGCACATGCTCTTTAAAGGCACCGACCGCTTCGGCTCGCTCGATTACGAAAAAGAAAAAGTACAGCTGGACCGTATCGAAGCCTTGTATGAAGTTTACAACCGCACCACCGACCCCAGCCAGCGCAAGGCGATCTATCAGCGCATCGATTCGGTCTCCAATATCGCTGCCAAGTATGCCATCGCCAACGAATACGACAAGCTGATGTCTTCCATCGGCTCCAATATGACCAATGCTTTTACCTCGTTCGAGAACACGACCTACATGGAGAATATCCCCTCGAACAACCTGGAAAAGTACCTGGTCATCCAGCGAGAGCGCCTGCGCCAGCCGGTACTGCGCTTGTTCCATACTGAGCTCGAGGCGGTTTATGAAGAAAAAAACATCGGCCTGGATAATGGCTCCCGTAAGGTGTTCGAAGCCATGTTCGGCAGCCTCTTCAAAAAACACCCGTACGGCACCCAAACGGTCATCGGCACGATCGAACACCTGAAGAACCCTTCCTTGACCGCCATCCGCAACTACTACGATACCTACTACGTGCCCAACAACATGGCGATGATCTTGACTGGCGACCTCGATCCCGATCAGGCCATCGCCATGGTCGATCAGCACTTTAGCAACTGGCAGGCCAAGCCAGTCCCTCCCCTGAACTTTGAGCCGGAAGCGCCCCGCACTGCCATCGAAGAAGTCTCCGTCTTCAGCCCGGATGAAGAGCAAGTGGCCATCGGCTTCGTGATGCCCAGCGCCTTGTCCGAAGAAGCCGTGATGGCCGATCTGGTCAGCTCCATCCTCTACAACGGCAAGAGCGGCCTGATCGATCAGAACCTGGTCAAGCAACAGAAGGTGCTCGAAGCTTATGGCTTCAATTACCTGCTCAAGGACTATGGCATCATCTATTTCGGCGGCAAACCCCTGGACGGGCAGAGCATGGGCACCGTCAAAGACCTCATCATCGAGCAAGTCAACAACCTGAAAAAAGGCAATTTTGACCAAAGCCTCATCCAGGCCACAGTAAACAACCTTAAAGTGAGCCGCATCCAAGAGCAGGAAAATGCCATGAACATGGCTTTTGTGTTGCACGACCAATTCGTGGTGGGCAAACCCTGGGCCGAATACCTGGCTGGAGTGGAGGCCATGAGCCGCATCACTAAAGAAGACGTCGTCCGCTTTGCCAACAAGTGGTTTGGCGATAACTATACCGTCGTTTATAAGAAATCTGGGGAAGACCCCAACGTGCAAAAGGTAGAAAAACCGGAAATCAACCCCGTGGAAGTCAACCGCGAGGCGCAGTCTGATTTCTTCAAGGACATCGTCGAATCTCCCTCCACGCCGCTCACCCCGGTTTTTCTGGATTATGATAAAGACATCCAGAAAACCGAGCTGCAGCGCGACCTGCCGATCTGGGCGGTCAACAACGAAATCAACGAGCTTTTTACGCTTTACTACGTGCTCGATATGGGCAACAACCACAACAAAAAGCTCCCCCTGGCCATTGATTACTTACAACTCATCGGCACTTCGGCCATGACCAATGAGCAAATCAACAAGGAGTTGTATCAATTGGCAGTCAACTTACAGATTTTCAGCAGCGACGATCAGGTTTACGTTTCTCTCTCCGGCCTGCAGGAAAATTTTGCCCCAGCGGTAAAGATACTGGAAGCCCTGCTCAACGACCCCAAGCCCGATCAGGAGGCCCTGGATAAAATGATCGCTTCTAAAATCAAGGCCCGCAATGACGCTACGCTCAATAAGCGCGCCATTTTCTGGCAAGCACTGGGCAGCTATGCTTCTTACGGTGCCGACAACCCCTTCAACGATGTGCTGAGCAATCAGGAGATGCGCCAGATCAAAGCGCAGGAACTGACCGATATCATCCGCTCCATACCTGCTTACAAACACCGCATCTACTACTATGGCCCGAAATCACTCGATGCGTTCAAGCTCGAGATGAAATCCTTGCACCAAACGCCGGCCAAACTGATGGATTACCCTGCCGAGAAGAAATATACCCGGCAAATCCCGAGCGAAAACACGATCTACCTGGTAGATTACGATATGGTGCAAGCAGAGATTGGCTTGCGGCGTTGGGATGCAGATTGGGACCCGGCGATGGTGCCCCTGACTAGCGCTTTCAACGAATACTACGGCGGTGGTATGGGCTCGGTTGTTTTTCAGGACATCCGCGAATCCAAGGCCCTGGCATATTCCGCTTTTGCTACCTACTCCCGCCCGAGCAAAGCTTCCGACCCCTTCAGTTCTCTTTTCTATGTAGGCACTCAGGCCGACAAGCTGAGCGATGCCATGAGCGCCGTCCAGAACCTGCTGGACAATATGCCCGAATCGGAGCAGCTCTGGGAAGTCGGTAAGCGCTCCATCAAGCAAGGGATCGAAACGCGCCGCGTCACCAAAACCAGTATCCTGTTCAACTATCAAAATGCGCTGCGCCTGGGCGTAGACCACGACTTGCGCCGCGACATTTACCAGGCCGCGGATGGCATTTCGCTGGCGGACATCAAAAAGTTCCACCAGGAGCACATGTCCGGCAAAAACTGGTCGATCGCTCTTATCGGCTCAAAAGACAAACTCGACCTGGAGGCCCTCAAGCCTTACGGCAAAGTGGTGGAGCTGAGCTTGAAGGATGTTTTTGGTTATGAGGTAGAAAGCACCCCTCGGCCGTGATTTTCTCTGCCTAATGGAAAAAAGGGGCTGATCAGCTAATCAAATCGGCCGCTTTTCCGCTTTTAAATGACGGGGGCAATCCTTGAAATTGCCCCCGTCATTTTTTTAATAGGCTAGAGGCGATATCAAAAGTCGACCAGTGAAAAAGCTGGTACAATCAGGTTTTGCGGTTGTATCAAAAGGCGGATGAATTTTGAATAATCACGCAGCCTGTTTACCGTTGTATCCCATTTATTTTTTAGGTACTAATGAATAGCGATAGCAAAGGATAAGGGGCCATCCCGCACTGCTGCGGCGCTACGTTTACCAAACCTCGCCAGTAAACGGCACCTCGGCCCCGGCAAGCAGGTTGGCACTCTGATTGCTACTGTTTTCCAGTATATTTTGCGAACCGCCGCAAGTGCTTGTTGAAGTCTCGCCAAACAGCATCGAAATCTGAAAGAAAGGCAACTTGATGGGAGAGGGATATTGTCCACTGCTTTTTGAGTGACTCCTGCTTTGAAGAAACCTTGTTGATAAAATCATCGGGATTGAGCATTTTGAAAATAGTCTTGGCTTGGAAGCCTGGTATACAGTCCTCTATGTCCAACTCTTCCACTTCAAGCAGGTACCAAAGGTCATACAAGTCCCGCGGAATAGTCCTTTGCATTAGACTGCGCATTTTTTCGGCAACAATCTCTTCCAAGCGGTAGCATTTCACGGAAAAGCTTCCATCCAGATCGGAGTAGTCAGATAATACGCCCACATCCACTGGGTCGTAATAGACGAATTCATCCTGCCCCACATCTATTTTTACGCCCTTTTTCGAGCCATCTCCACCAAGTGGGCCGATATGGCCAGCAAAAAAATTAATATTGCCAGTGCTCAGTTCGTTGGCATCTTTTACCAAAATCCGTATTCGGGATGCTTCATATATCCACGAAAAAACTTGCTCGAATTCGTTGATGACCTGCCGTCGGTCGAAGTTTTCCGACAGAAAAGTAAAATCTAAATCCTCTGAAAAGCGGTAGTCAGGGAAATAACATTTTTTCAGAGCTGTACCACCCTTGAACAGCAGGTTGCCTCTCAGAAAAGGATGCCGTGCCATCCCGTACAGTATCCAAGATATTACATAGTCCTTTTCGAT
>CAYSPJ010000146.1:4989-11952 GCA_964432875.1 uncultured Phaeodactylibacter sp.
TTCTTGCTTTTCATAGCATAAAAAACAGCTTTTAGCTGATAAAGTTGATTTGAAACATAAAACCGGGCTGGCGTAGAAACACCTGTCCCTCCTCTGCTGGAATGTCGCCTCGCCTCTGAACCTGACATGGATAGCTAAGTTCAGAAGAAAATGTTGAATACCCCCCCTCCAAAAATCGCGCTTGCAAAACCCGCCAACAATCCCTAAACTTGCACCTTAAACCCGTGCCGATGTACCAAGCAGAAGAACAACGCTCGCTTTACGAGCTATCCAAGGCCTATTTAGACGAAAATAGCCCCCGGCGCCAACAGCCGGCCGGGCAACAGCTGGCCGATTTGCGCCGCTTGTTGGTTTACCATGAATACCGTTACTACATCCAGAATGACCCAGTGGTGAGCGACTTTGAGTACGACCTGCTCTACAAGCAGCTCGAAGCCCTGGAGGCGGCCCACCCGGAGCTCGTCACCCCCGATTCCCCCACCCAGCGCGTCTCCCTGGATTTGACCAGCGATTTGCCCTCGGTGGAGCACCTGACCCCCATGCTCTCGCTGGCCAATTCCTATAATGCCGAAGACCTCTACGAGTTCGACGCCCAGCTCAAACGCTATCTCAACCTGCCCGAAAACCAGGATGTGGCCTATGCCGCAGAGCCCAAGTACGATGGCGGCAGCATTGCCGTGGTCTATGAAGGAGGCCTGCTGGTGCGCGCGGCTACCCGCGGCAACGGCCTGCTGGGCGAAGAGATGACCAACAACGCCCGCGCCATACGCTCCATCCCGCTGAAGGCCGACTTTGCCCGTTTTGGCATTTACAAAGCCGAGTTGCGGGGAGAGGTCATCATCCGTCGCGACAGCTTTGAAAAAATCAACCGCGAGCGGGCGCAGGAGGGCTTGAGCTTGTTTGCCAATGCCCGCAATACAGCTACGGGCGCCCTGCGCATGAAGGACCCCCAAGAGGTGGCCAAGCGCGGTTTAGAAGCCTTTATCTACACCTTGGGCTATGCGGTTGACGAAGCCGGGCAGGATGTATTGTCCCGTTTTAATACCCATGAAGCGAGCCTGGACATGCTCAGCCAACTCGGTTTCAAGGTGCCGGCCAAGGGAGTGGAGCGGGACGTGTTTAAAAACATCGAGCACACTATCCACTTTTGCCTCGGATGGCAAGAAAAACGTGAGCAATACCCTTATGAGATTGACGGCATGGTGGTGAAAGCCAATAGCCGCGAGCTACAGGAGCGCTCTGGTGCCACCAGCCACCATCCGCGTTGGGCCATCGCTTACAAATTCAAGGCCAAGCAGGCTACCAGCAAGCTGCTGAGCGTAGAATATCAGGTGGGTAAAATCGGCTCCATCACCCCGGTGGCTAAAATCGAGCCCGTGCAACTGGCAGGGGTGACCGTCTCCTCCGTCTCCTTGCACAACGAGGATTTTATCAGGAGTAAGGGTCTGCGCCTGGGCGATACGGTACTGGTAGAGCGGGCTGGCGACGTCATCCCCTACATCGTCAAAGCGATGGAGGAACTGCGCGACGGCTCAGAGCAGCCCATTGAATTCCCCCCTTATTGCCCGGTCAACACGACCGAGACTCCGGTCGAGTTAGTGCGGGCCGAGGGCGAAGCGGCCTGGCGCTGCCCCCATTGTGTCTGCGGCGCCCAAAACCTGCAGCGCATCATCTTCCACGCCTCCAAAGACGCCATGGATATCGAGGGGCTGGGCAAAGCCATTGTGGAGCGCTTTTACGAATTGGGCTGGCTGCGTACCATCGCGGACGTCTATCGCTTGGACTACAGCAAAATCGCCCAGCTCGAGGGCTTTGGCGAAAAATCGGCGGCCAATCTGAAAGCTGCCATCGAGAAAGCCAAGGGCAACCCTATCCATCGCTTGTTGCATAGCCTGAGCATCCACCATCTCGGCAAGAAGGTTTCCAAAATCCTGGCTGCAGAAATCGACCATGTCCTCAGCCTTCAACAGTGGGGGGAGGAGGACTATACCCACATCAAAGACATCGGCCCGGTAGTGGCTCAAAACATCAGCGCTTTTTTTGCCAACCCGGCTAATATCGCCTTGCTACAGGAGATGGAGGCCTTGGGCGTCAACCTTGCCCAAACCGAGGACGATCGCCCCAAAGCGGCTTCCGGCGATGCACCTCTGGCGGGCAAGACGATCCTCTTCACCGGAAGCCTGCAAAACTTGAGCCGCAAGGAGGCTCAGGCTAAAGCCGAGGCGGCTGGTGCCAAAAATATCAGCGCCGTGAGCAGCAATCTCAATATCCTGGTCGTGGGGGAAAATGCGGGTTCCAAGCTGAAAAAGGCCCGTGAACTGGGCACGATAGAGGTGCTCACCGAGGAGGCGTTCCTGGCGCTGGTAGGGTAGGGGGGGGAGGCTTTTCCCCAAGATGCGGAGCCTGGCTGAGTGCACCAGAAAGCTGGCGCGATGCCCCAGCTCGCGTTTTTTTATCCGGATGGTAAACTATCTGTGCCTTTCAGCCCTTTTAAACAAGGAGAGCGGCTAATAAAACACACACCCAATGCTGTACTATCAAACCCACATATTGGATCCCGAAGCGGAATGGGTCGTATTCATCCATGGCGCGGGAGGCAATATGACCACCTGGAAGTACCAGGTAGAGGCTTTTAAGCCTTTTTTTAACCTGTTGTTGCTGGATTTGCGCGGCCACGGCGCCTCTCAGGGGGTCGAGCCAGCATATCCCGCCTACAATTTCGACATCGTCACCGATGATGTGCTGGAGGTCATTGACTATTTGGGCATTCAGCGGGCGCATTTCCTGTCGCTCTCGCTGGGTAGTGTCGTGTTGCAGAAGCTGACCGAAAAAAGGCCGGAAGTGGTAGACAAAATCGTGATGGCTGGCGGCATCTTCCGGGCCACACCGATGCTCAAGCTATTCGTCTATTCGGCCAAGCTACTGAGCCGGGTGCTGCCTTTCCGCGTGCTGTACGATATCTTTTCCTGGATTGTGCTGCCGCGCAAAAACCACGAGCAGTCGCGGCGAATATTCCGCCTGCAGTCGCGCAAGATATCCCCTCCGGAGTTCCTCAAATGGGTGGCGATTTATCGGGATTTTTTCAGGATGCTACGCCAATCCTTCAAGCACGAGCTGCGCCAGCTGAGCCTGATTGTCATGGGGGAAGAGGACCATATTTTTCTGCGTGCCGCCCAGCGCTTCGCTGCTATCCACCCCCTGGCGCACCTGGCCATCATCGAGCGCTGTGGCCATATCTGCAATATTGAGCAGTACGAGCGTTTCAACCAGATGGCCCTGGCTTTTTTGCGAGATAAGATAACGGTTTAGGCTCGTTTTTTGCCACGCCTGCTCTCGGATATTCCCCAAAGGCAGTGTGGCTTTATTAACCTTGTTGCGATGGGGGTGCCGCGGGCTGAAAAGGGTGCTTTTCCCAGCCACGCGGAACCCCATCGCAACCTACTAATTACACAAGAATCCGGCTTTGTCGGAGTAGCCCTCACCTCACCCTACCCCCCATTCCCTACCCCCTACTCCCTACCTCGGCCATAAACCTCACTTTATTTTACCTGGCATCAGCCCCGGCCCGAGCTTCTTTTCCTTTGCTGGGGGGCATTCTCGCGGCGCTCCTTGATTTTGCTGGCAGCATCCTGGCGGTTCTGTTGATATTTCGCGTACTGTTCATCAGTCAATACCTTGCGGAGCTCGCTGTCGCGGGAAGCTTCGATGGCTTCCAGGTCGGCGCGGCGCTGTTCCATATCCCTTTGGCGCTCGCCCCGCTTAGTTTCGTGCTTTTGAGCGTGTGCGAGGTGGATGGCATACACTTTCTGGTGCTGTTCCTCGCTTAGCCCAAGGTTTTCCTTCTGCTGGTCAGCCATTTTTTGAGCGCGTTCTTCTGCGCTCATCTGGGGCCTACCCTCGGTGGCAGTCCGGCCAGGCCGTTGAGCATTAGCGGCGGTAGCCAGCAATAGTACTAAACCCAAGAGCAGAAATTGGATGGCTTGCTTTGCATTTTTCATCGTTCAATTGTTTTTGATTCCCCCTTTTGACGGCTAAAAGGCGAGGGGGTTTACTGAGGCTAATGCTAAAGATATGTTAAGGACAGAGCTCCCCTTACCTTTTCAACAGCTTAAACCCGATCTCCCGGCCTTGCCCCTGAAACATGGCGAGGTTGATCCAAAATAAGGCGAACTGCTCGAGCAGGCTAAACTTGTCGTTGCCGCCGATGTCGTAGCAGGCGGCGAAGCCCGCATCCAGCGCCAGTTGGCGGGCAGCAGCTTTGGCTTTTCCCGAATCGCCGGCCATGAACATATCCAGGGCCACATCGCCGTAGAGCGGGTTTTGCATATTGTTGGCACCGGTAGTATTGAAACACTTGACTACGTCTTTGCTAGCCGTATGAGCCAGGATGGCGTCGCCAGTATTGGCATAGCCCGCCGGGCCCCGGCCCATGACGATGTTCATGGCGTCAATGATGACCTTCCCCGTGGTATCGCCTAGCAATGAGGCAACTTCCGCCGCTGCTGTAGCTGGCACCGCAATTAGGACGGCCTCGGCTTGAAGCACGGCTTCTGCTATCGGGTGGGCAGAGGTATTGGGGTTTGCCAAGAGCGCCTGCCCCTTGAAGTGGCTGGGGTCTTTGACGCCCAAAAAAATCTGGTGCCCGGCCTGGGCCCATTTTGTCGCCAGCGCGCCGCCGACGTTTCCGGTTCCGATGATGGCAATTTTCATGCTATTTCTGATTTTGGATTGATGATTGGTTTATGGATTTGATTGCCTGTGCCTCATGAACGATTTTCTCTGGCATAAAATACATGGCCGGCACGATACAAAAAATGGCGAAGGAGATATACACCGAAACGGGGCTGAACAGCGCATTAGACAAATACAGCAGCAGCGCCAGGCGGTTCTTGCGCTTGGCGCGCCGCTGTGCCGCTTTGCTGATCGTCTGATGGATCAGCTCTGCATCTATGACGTACCTGCGCAGTAAGGTAAAGGCCAAAGCATTCATGAAAAAGATGACCCCATCGCTGAAGGCCTCCAGGCGGCTGGTGGAAATGACAGGCTGCTCGGTCATGGCTTGTTTTTTTATGAATTCTACAATTCTACCTCCCATATATCCTCAAAACAAATACCCCTCCTTCGGCTCCAGCTTGGGCGGCAGCTCCCGCTCGCCCAGCATTTCGCGCAGGTCCCGCTCGATGGTGTTGCACAAAGCAGCCAGGGGCACGTCGGTGATTTTGTTCTCGAAGGGGTCTTCGTTGGCCGCCCCGGTGCGCTCCATGATGACGAAGACGCCGGCAATGAGGATGGTCAGCGGGATGGCCAGCCAGGAGAAGCGGATGAGCCCTTCGCCCAGGAAGAAGCTCAGCAACCCAAAGGGCAGCAGGAAGGCAAAGAGCTGGACAAAGACCCGGGTGAAAAAGTCGTACTGGCGAGGCAAAGGCGTATTTTTGATGCGCTCACAGCCACCTTGGTAGTTGGCCAGCGCCAGCAGTTGCCCTTCCATCTGGAAGCTGTCGAACCCGCCCAGGGTACCGTTGCCCATCGCCTCGTAAATCTTGCGCCCCATCATCAATTGCAGGTAGGAGGGCTTGTTTTGCGTGGCGATCAGCTCCTCGTACTCCACTGGCGGGAGTAAAGGGCGGAGCTCTTCCCAATCGCTCTGCTTGCGCAGGTGTAAGCGCAGGGCATGCACCCAGGCGATGCACTTATAGACCATATCCTGCTTGAAAGCCTCGCTGCGCGCCTGCACGTAATTGGTCTGGTGGGCATGGCTGTCCGTAAAGGTGATGACCAGCCGGGCCAGCACCCGGCTGGAGTTGACGATGCCGCCCCACAAAGTGCGTGCTTCCCACCATCGTCCATAAGCGGAGTTGTTGCGGAAAGCGACGAAAATGGCCAGGGCCGAGCCCAATACCCCGATGGGCGTGAAGTTCAGGCTCAGCCGCCCGCCCGACAGGGCAAACAGCACCCAGGCAGCAATCGACCACAGGATGATGAAAACCATGGGTCGCTTGATATATTGCCACACCTTGATGGGGCTAAAGTTTCTTTTGACGATCATTGCTTCAGGTTTGAAACGGAAAGGCCGAACACCCAAAAGGTATCCTGCCGTTTCACGCCAGTTAACACGATGCTTTCATAGGTATAGTTGAAGCCTGTGCGGAAAAAGACCGCTTTGCTTAGCGGCAGCTCGGCAAACATATCTCCGTACAAGCGGTAATTATTGGCATCTTCCAGCGAAGGCTGCCCCCATAGTTCATAGCGCAAGCGGGCCCTGCCACCGCTCAGGCGGTGCTGGCCGAAGAGCCGCAGCGTAGCCCGGTAGGTGCGGATGGTCTTGCTGCCGTCGTAGGAGCGGTCCACATACGTATCGCGGTTGAAGCGCGCCTCCTCATAGGTCGCCGTCAGCGAGGCCTTGACGACCCGGTCTTCCGAGCGGGCCAGGGTGTAAGTGACGCCTGGCCCCAGTTGGTAGCGCAAAGCAAAATCGCGCCGCAGGTTGCGCTCGGCCCAGCCCATGAGGTAGGGGTAAACCCTCTTCTGGGGCGAAAGATAAAAAAAGTTGCGCGACAGCAGGTCGTTTTCGGTTTGGAAAGCGCCGAAAGTGCCATACTGGTACTGGTTGGAAGAGCGGAACGCCCAGCGCTCGTGCACGGTGGACAGATTGGCCGCGCCGATGAGAAGCAGCCGCTCCACGTTGCCCGTAATCCAACTGCCATTCACCGCCAGCTGGTAGCTGAAGGGAAGCGTGTCCGCCTCTGTCAATTGCGCCTGCCCAGACTGGAAAAATCCGAGCAAAAGCAAGATAGTCAATGCTAAATAATGCGCTTTGAACATGATGATTGAATCTTATGCTACTGCCAACCGCCTTCCCGCTTCGCTCCGCTCAGACGGGATGTCGCTCCGCTCCAACTGCCTACTGCCTACCGCCATCCCGCTCTCGCTGCGCTCGCCCGGGACGCCCTCCGGGCGACTGCC
>CAYSPJ010000147.1:0-2297 GCA_964432875.1 uncultured Phaeodactylibacter sp.
GGAGATAGTTGGGCGGCGACTATGGAGTCTAATGTCGTCAACTTAACGGATGACTAGGGAAAAAAGGTGGTTTTGCACTCGTATGCATCGCTGGGTCCGGGGATTAGTGAGGGGCGGAACTGCCTGGCCGCATTGAATTTTTTACACCACTCCTTGCATGCTTGCAGATCAGGCCCCCGGCACAGACGCCTCCCTTCTTAGGAAGGACCTGTTTCCACCAAGCGCAGGGCTTAAATACCATGCGTGAAAATGTGTCCTAATAGTAGCCGCTAAAGGGAAGGAGGTATGCAAAGCATCATCCGCAAACGGCAGATAAAACAGACTCCTTCTTTGACCATTTTCATGGGCGGGGGGAAGCCAGCGTTCACCAATCATCAATGAGCTAATGAAAAAGCCTTACACTAATGCAAAATATTGATAGCGTACTGCTCAGCATGAATGAGCACGCTGATGCCTGGGAAAAAGCCAACGATCAGCGTTACGTATTCCTGCGCTGCTACAGCATGATGAGCACCAATATGGCTGCTGCCATCCGCGAGAGCCGCTTTGCCGATCCACCTTGGGTGACGACCCTCATGCTGCATTTTGCAGGCTACTACTTCGATGCGCTTGCTCAGTACGAACGTCAGCCCGACAAAACGGCTGCCGTGTGGCGGCAAGCTTACGATGCAAACTTGCACTTAAGGATGCATGTGATGCAAAACTTGTTGCTCGGTATCAATGCCCACATCAACTATGATCTGCCGCTGTCCCTATATGATTGCCTGCGCGACGATTGGGCTACAATGGACGACACACAAAAGCGATTGAGGCAAGACGACCATGAAAAGGTCAACCAGATCATTGGCCAAACCATTGATGCGGTGCAAGATTCGGTGATAGGGCCACACGCCCCCACCCTCGTCATCCTCGACCGCTTGCTCGGGCGCATGGATGAATGGCTCCTTGCCCAGCTCATCACCAGTTGGCGGCGCAACGTATGGAACGTTGCCATACAGCTGCTCGAATCATCCGACGACGGCATCCGGGAAGCTATCTGCCAAGAGCAGGAGCGCCGGGTGATGGAATGGGGCAAGCGCCTCATCGATGCTTTTTAGAAATGACCAAACCACCTCTCCGCCAGGAACTGGCTAAGCAGGCAGTTGGAGCCCTCCAACGTAACCCTTCTGCGCAAAACAGACCTTGTTTTTTGTACTTACCTGCGATCAGCTTTCACTAAATGCGGTTGTTTTTTCAGTTTTACGTTGTTGCTTCATCGCATTTTCCAACTTGCGGATTTTAACCCGCATCGTCTCTATTTCCCGGGCGATATCATCTTCGTCAGATTTAGTCATTACTGGCAGGCCCGAGAAAGACAGCTCGCCCAATGCATCCATACGGGATTTCAGGGCCAGGCCGATTTCTGACAATTCCTTTTGGATGTGGACATATTCATCCGACCTCAACAGCTTTTCCAGGTGTTCTTCCATCTTAGTAACCAATAAGGTGTAGAAATCCTGTTCTTCGCCGTTGACACCTTTGCTTTCGTATTCATCCAGCAGTGCTTTAAAGGTTTCGAGGAAGACGGCCAGGCTGCTTTCCAGCACTTTGCCCCTTAGTTCGGCGCTTTTAAGCAGGAAGGACAGGTAGTAAATCTGCGCTATGCGCCAGTGCCTAAACCACTCGATCATGCGAGGGGTGCCAGAGATAGCGAAGAAGGGGTTAATCAGCACTTCCAGGTACTTGTGCAGGTTGTTTCCAAGGCTAAAGGCTTGCTCATCACCCAGCGGGTCCAAAGGCAGATACCGCGCCACCAGCCGCTCCAGGGATGCCGCCATTTCGTCAAAAGGCAGGTCGACTTCATTCAGGAGTTGAATGTTTTGATCCAGCCCTTTCTGGTAAGAGCCTAACATGTTTTTCCAGCTGTCATTGGGTACAAACTTCAGGTAGGTATCCAGCCAATCGCGGAATATGCTCGGAGAAAGGAAGTGGTTTCCCCATTCTTTGCCCCAGGCGTTATTGTTGAACATTTCGGAACCCGATTTCCAAAACCGGTACATGCTAGACAGCCATTCTCCATAAGCTTTCATGAAGAAGCGAATGTCCATGCTCTTGGATTCCAGCCCAGTGCGGGGCATGAAACTTTCCATCCACTGCACCCACTGGTTCCAATTGCCGGCACCTTTTTCAAAAGAGAGCGGTTGGTACATGCCCTTTGAAAGGCTCAACCATTGTTCCATCATCTCTTGCTGAAGGGCCCATAAATTTTTTTCGCGCGCTTTGCCCATGATTGTTATGATTTCGGTGAGAAAATAAAA
>CAYSPJ010000147.1:2397-11894 GCA_964432875.1 uncultured Phaeodactylibacter sp.
CCGCAGGCCGGAGGCGCTGCGTTTAGCAGCCTGATGCAGTTTGTAGATATCTCCGCTATGGTATATTTCAGCCATGTGCAGGATTTGACGGCGATAGCGCTTCAGGCTACGCCCCATACTCAACAGTGATTGAAGCTGCAATTCCAACGGGATACGCTGCAGGGCTTGCATTTGCTCTTCCATGGTTTCGATGCCGATTGAGGGCAGCCCTGCTTCCTGGGCGAAATGCCATAGGTGTTCATCCAATGAAAAGGGCATGTCCTTAGAGAAGATGCGCTCATTGATGAGGTTGACGATCAACATCGGAGAGAAATGCCGAAAAGCCGCAATATCCAATTGCGCCGATTTAAGGAGCGCCCGGCGTAGCCGCTCATACTTGCTGGCAGGCAGCAAGCTTTCTAGCGAAACGCCCGGCGGCAAGCGGAACAGCTTGGGGTCCAGGTCCCCTTGTGCTGCGCCGAGGTCGAATTCTAATGCCAGGCATCCACTAAGACGGATTTTATCCTTGGCTTGCTCTAAAAAAGCGAATGCACGCCGATCCTGGACGTGCATTGTCCCAAAGAGGAAGCACGGAGAAGCATGGCCGTCCTTAGAAAATTCCCAGAGCAGCGTCCTCTTTCCGGCTCTCATCTTTGGGCCTGGGAGCAGGCTTAGTCGTATTTGTAGGGAAGGACTTTGGAATCCTTCACCGTGGACAAGGTCATCAGCGTCTTGAGCCGCTCGATTTCGTCAATCTGCGAGAGGGTCTTAAACAAGAGCTGCTCGTAGGTCGGGATGTCCTTACAAATAATCTTGATGAGGAAGTCAGCCTCGCCAGTGATGATGTAACATTCGGTAATCTCCTCAATCTCCTTGATCTTCTCCAGGAAATGATTGAGGGCATTTTCTTTCTGCCAGGCTAAAGAAACCAAGACAAAAGTCTTGACATTCAAGTTGATAGCCTGGGGGTTTACCTTGGCATGGTAGCTCTCGATCATATTGGAATTCTCCAGTTTCTTGACCCTTTCCAGGGTTGGGGCCGGTGAAAGACCAATGCGTTTGGAGAGATCCAAATTGGTAATCTTGCTGTTCTGCTGAAGGATTTTCAGGATCTTAAGATCAATTTTGTCTAGCTTGTCTGCCATTGTTTTTTCCGTTATGCTTTATACAATCAAAAAACGCCGCAATATATTCACAAAGAGAACGAAAAACAAATCATTCTTGTGATAAACCCACCAATATTTTTTTCGCTTCGGCGAAAATAGCTCTATTTACAACAATATTCCGGCAGCGCGCCAACCCCAGGCTGCTGCCGGAAGGGGCTGTTAGGCCCCCTCCGGCAAGGCCTGCAGGGCTTATGGGAAAATCCCTAAAGCCAGATAATCGCTGCTGATTTTATTGATTGCGCTAACGAAAGCGGCGGTACGCAGGTCCGTCACTTTACGCTTGCGGCTCATGATCTCCCGGATTTGGTTGTAGGCTTCGATCATAGTTTCTTCCAATCCCGAGCGCACCAGGTCAATCTCATCAGCGCCGCGGGCCACCAATGCACGTTCGCGATCGCCAACGGTATGGCCAGTGAGGCGCTGGACCAGGTCTACCAGGTTTTCATACGTCTGCTGGTTAAAGCGCTTATCCATGCGGCCGAAGCGCATGTGAGATAAGTTCTTTAGCCATTCGAAATAAGAGACCGTGACGCCGCCGGCATTGAGATAAATATCGGGGATAATCAACACGCCTTTGTCCAACAGTATTTCCTCGGCCAGAGACGTTATCGGCCCATTGGCCGCTTCACCGATTATTTTTGCCTTGATCTTGTGGGCATTTGCGGAGGTGATCTGGTTTTCCAAAGCCGCTGGCACCAGTATATCGCAATCCATCTCCAATACGGCGAGGCGGTCTTTCTTCTCGAAGTTTTTAGCGCCAGGGAAGCCCAGGATAGAGCCGGTCTCCTTGCGGAATTTCAGCAATTGGTCTACATTGATCCCATCGGCCTTATAGATAGCGCCTTCTACCTCAGAAACCCCCACGATTTTGATATCCCCCTCTTCCTGGGAAATGGAAGCAGTGTGGGACCCCACGTTGCCAAGGCCTTGTACGACCATGGTCTTGCCTGCAACTCCGGTACTCATGCCCAAACGGCGCATGTCTTCTTTGTTGTTGCAAGCTTCACGAATGCCGAAGTAAACGCCTCGGCCAGTAGCCTCCGTCCTGCCCCGGATACCGTTTTGGGTCACCGGTTTGCCAGTCACGCAGCCTGCTGCATCAATATCGGAGCCTTTGAAGGTGCGGTAGGTGTCAAAAATCCAGGCCATTTCCCGGGAACCTGTCCCATAATCCGGAGCGGGCACGTCCAAAGACGGCCCAATCATGTTGCGGCTCACCAGCTCTGCCGCATAACGGCGGGTGATTTTTTCGATCTGCGATGGGGTGTATTCCCAAGGGTTGATTTTCACCCCACCTTTGGCCCCGCCGAAAGGCACATCTACGATAGCGCACTTGAAAGTCATCAGCGTGGCCAAGGCCATCACTTCTTCCTGATCAACGTGGTTGCTGTAGCGGATGCCGCCTTTAGTAGGCGCGCGGTGGTGGCTATGCTGTACACGGTATGCCTCTATTACCCGGTATTCATTGCCTATTTTCACCGGGAAGTGCATTTTGTAAACGGCATTGCACACTTTGATTTGTTCCAGCAAGCCCGGGTGTAAACCGGTGTGCTTGGCAGCCTTGTCAAAGTAGCTGATTACGCTGTCATAAAAGCTCGTTTGAGCTTGTGGTTCTAATCCAGTCATTTTTCATTAATTTGGTTCTCCAATTTGGTCAGTTTACGATCGAGATAGGCTAGAAACAAGACTATCCCTACAAAAATGGCGGCGATAACGGCTACCACGACATAGATCTTGCCAGTGCTGCGCATGAAATCCCCTCCACCTTCCTGGCCCCACAAAAGGGGCGTCAAAAAGAAGAGCGAAAATGTAGTCAGCAGCAGTTTCTTAATACCAGAGCGCGCGCTTTCTGGCTGAGTTGGAATCCCGTCTTGGAGCTTCATATCGACACCGTTTTTGGATAGGCTAAAGTCGTTCTTTTTTTTCACTCCCCAAAATATTATTTGGGTTTTTTATAAAAATTTTGAGCCCATTGGCCCAAAGGAAAAGGCTGCTCCGCTGGAGCAGCCCTTCCCTTGGTCAAAATATTAGAACAGATGCCTGATTATCAGGCTATTGCTAAGCATTTACGGCTTCCTCGCTCTTGACCGGCACCACCCACCCATGGGTGTCTTTGATTTTGCCGGAGCGAATCCCGTTGATCTCGGCCTTCACCATTTCGCCCAATTTGCGGATTTCGACTGGCGGCAGCTCCATGAGCAGATCGCCATAGAGCACTTTGCTTACGTGAGCGACGACTGCAGCAGTGCCCGCGCCGAAAACTTCCTGTAGCTTGCCGGCGCGATATGCATCGGCCAACTCTTCGACCGCGATGCGGCGCTCTTCTACCTGATAGCCCTTTTCACGGAAAATCTTGATGATACTGTCGCGGGTAATACCAGCCAGGATGCCGCCATCCAGAGCCGGAGTGACCACTTTGCCGTCGATGACGAAAAAGATGTTCATGGTACCCACTTCCTGGACGAATTTGAATTCGTTGGAATCCAGCCACATCACTTGGTCGAAACCATCTTTTTGGGCCAATTTGGCTGGCAGCAGCGAGCCCGCGTAATTGCCCGCGGCTTTAGCCTCTCCAGTGCCGCCATGCACGGCACAACGAGCGTACTCCTGCTCTACCCTCAGGCTAACGGGCTTCGGATAGTACGGCCCTACGGGGCCAGTGATGATCAAGAAGCGATAGTTTTCTGAAGGCTTGACGCCGATAAACTCGTCATTGGCAAACATAAAAGGCCGGATGTACAGAGCGCTGCCTTCCTGTGGCGGTATCCAGTCGCTATCCAAACCGACCAGATGGTGGAGGGCCTCGATAAATAAATCTTCCGGTATGGCCGGCATGCAGAGCCGGTGCGCGGACTTGTTGATGCGTTGCGCATGCATTTCCGGGCGGAAAAGCATGGGCCTGCCGTCGTAGCTCTTAGAAGCTTTCATGCCCTCAAAGATGGCCTGGCCGTAGTGCAAGGCCATGGCTGCAGGGTGCATGGAGAATCTCCCGAAGGGTTCGATGCGCGGGTCCACCCACTTGCCGTCGATGTAGTCCACAATGAACATGTGGTCGGAGAAGACCCGCCCAAAGGGAATGTTGTTAAAATCTACTTCGGCAAGGCGGGACTCCTTGGCTTTCGTAATTTTTATGTTATACTTCATTGCGATAAGTTTTACACAAATTTAGTTATTTTTATGCATAAATTCTATTGCAAGGCTATTTTTGTATTCAATTCGGAATGAAAAAACCATAAATCAGAATCAAAAAGAACGATATATTGAAAACTGGCTTTATAGACTTTCTTTTGTTCCCCGCTCCAGACGAGGGTGCTGCCGCCAGTCAACTGGCAGGCAACAAAGCCCCGGTTTTAGCGGCTTTCTACGAAGAGCAGCCCGGGCTGGAGGAAGAGCTGCCTGAGTTTCTGGGCAAGATACTCACGGCGGCATCGGCAGGCCTACCTGAACAAGCCCTCCTTATTAAATTAACCAAGGGCTCGGCCTATAGTTTTTCGCGGCTAGCGCGAAAACACGACCTGCGTTATGTATTTATATTCGGGATAGCGCCTAAAAACCTGGGGCTGCATTTCCATTTGCCGCTCTATCAGCCCGTTGCCGCCGCCGACGCTGTTTTCATCATGGCCCATCCGCTGGCGGCAATTTATGAAGAGCGCCAAAAAGGGGGCAAGCAGATGTCGGGCGAGTTGTGGCGGGCGCTCAAAAGCCTTTTCCGGGATTGATCAAGAAAACCAAACACATGGATAAAATCGTTTTTGCTACCGGCAACCCGCACAAAGTGGAAGAGGCTGCCGCCTTGTTGCAAGGCGCCTTCCAAATCATCAGCCTGGAAGACCTGGGCTGTACAGAGGAAATACCCGAAGACCAACCTACCCTGGAAGGCAATGCCCTCCAAAAGGCGCGATACCTATACCACCATTATAATCTGGACTGCTTTGCAGAAGATACCGGGCTGGAGGTGGAAGCGCTGGGCGGCGCCCCTGGCGTCTATTCCGCGCGCTACGCCGGCCCCGGCAGAGATGCCGAAGACAACATGGCCTTGCTACTGGAGCAGTTGCAAGGGCACCGCAACCGCCGTGCCCGCTTCCGCACCGTCATCGCCCTCATCCTCAACGGGCAAGAGTACCTCTTTGAAGGCATCGCCTCGGGGGCCATCGCCCTGAAAAAGAGCGGCACCAAAGGCTTTGGTTATGACCCCATCTTCGTGCCGGATGGGTATGACCGGCCCTTTGCGGAAATGAGCGCCGAGGAGAAGAACGCCATCAGCCACCGTGGGCAGGCGGTCGCTCAACTCAAAGCTTTTCTTTTGAAAAAAGCGGAGAATTGAAGATTAAAATGCGCCGCTGGCACGTTTACTGAACTATTGCCGCCCAATAAGCGTATCTTTTTTAAATACAGCAGGATATGAACGCCGAGAGCTTCGCACTTTATCTACGAAACCCCTCTATGCTTTACCAGGCCTCTTATCAAGAGCTGAAAAGCCTTTCGCTCTTGTACCCCTATTGCCAGAACATCCACCTGCTTTTATTGCAGAAAAGCTACCTGGAGGGGTCACCAGAATGGGGGCAAAACCTCCACAAGGCAGCAGCCTATAGCATTGACCGTACTTTCCTCTACCACCTCATGAAGCAAATGGATGCGAAAACGCCGGAAACGGATAGTTTCCTGCTGGATGAGGAATACCTCGAGTTGAAAAGCCTGGCAGAACTTGATGACGAAATGGCCCTGCTAGAGCAGCAGCGCCCAGATACCAACCCGGCTAGCCAATCCTTGAGTTTTAACTTCCCTCCCCCCCCTACCCCGCTCAACATCAGCCCTGATGATGATGATGATTTTCATGAGGATTTCTTGATGAGCAACGGATCCGCCCCGGCGGCTGAGGAGCATGAGGCGGCCAGCCTCTCCCCGGCTGGAGCACAGGAGGATATGGGCAGCCAGGATAAGGCGGCCGAAGCAGTGCCCGATACCCAAAACTTCCCCACTACAGCTAAGGCAGCGGCATCAGCAGCATCGCCCAGTGCCGATGCCGTCCACGATGCGGTTGCCATTGCCCTGGTTATCGCTAACTTGCCTTTTGAAGCCGATTTCGCCCCCCAGCCTGAGCCCAAAGGCAAAGAGGCTAAGCCAGTAATGGCCAGCCCCCATCTGACGGTTTTAAACCAATCCATCCAGCGGGCCAGCCATCGCCAGGTTCCGGTGGCCCAGCCCATCTCGGCACACTACGATGCCCTTGCCAGCCCGCTGCCTAAAAATTCTTTCACTTCCTGGGTGGAACAATTTCAGCCGCCCCACATCCAAAACCAGCTCCATGAGCTCATGGAATCCAGGAAATCAGAGGCCAAACGCAAAAAAAACAAACCCAAAAAAGAAGCTAAAAAAGCGGCTTCGCTGGCGGCCCTGCCGCCATCCGCTATCAGGAGTATTACCGAAAATGAGGAGATCGCTACCGAGACGCTGGCCGAGATATTGCAGGCACAAGGCTTTAAAGACAAAGCAATTGAAATGTATCAGCGTTTAATGTTGGTTTTTCCAGAAAAAAGCAGTTACTTTGCGTCCAAAATAGAAAACCTTAAAAGCAATTAGAATATGTTGACGGCAATGACTGTATTTATCGCCCTGGTAGGTGTGCTGTTGATGGGCGCAGTGCTCATCCAAAACCCCAAAGGCGGCGGCGTGGATTCTACCTTCGGCGGCTCACAGGCCAACCAGATGTTTGGTGCAGCAAAATCTGCAGATTTCATTGAGAAAGCCACCTGGTATCTGGCGGCAGCTCTTTTTATACTCTGCATCATCACTGCCCTGATCGTGGGCAGCGGCGGCGAAGGCAGCGAGCAGTTGCTCTCCCAGTAAGCCCTCGCTTTGCTGAGGCAAAGGCAAAAAGGCCTGGCAAATTTCTTGCCCAGGCCTTTTTGTCGTTTCTATATCAGGTATTCCCACACATTCCTTACCTTTAGCCGCTGTTGAACCATCATAATGGCAATAGCATGACAAGACTGATACTCTGGCTGCTGGTCTTCGGCAGCACCGCCCTTGGGGCGCAAAACGGCACCCTGCCCATCGTCGCCAGCGACTTGATGCGCCTGGCTACTGCCAACCAATTAAGCATCTCCCCCGACGGGCAGCAGCTCGCCTACGTGCTCACCCGCCGCGCCCTGCGCAACGACGACGATTATTACTATACCCGTCATCTCTTCCTGGCTCGCCTGGATGGGCAGCAGCCCCCGGCTCAAATCACTCATGGCGACCGCAGCGATAGCCAGCCTGCCTGGTCGCCCGACGGACGACACCTGGCGTTCGTGCGCGCCCATGAGGGCAAGCCACAAATCTGGATACTCCCCCTGGATGGCGGGGAAGCTTATCCCTTGACCAAGGCCCGCTACGGCGCAAGCCAGCCCCGTTGGTCACCTGATGGACAAGCCATCCTCTTTGCTTCGGCTATGCCGCGCCACGCCCTGGGCGGCACCCCCGCCTGGCCGCCCGACCGGCCAGGTCGCAACCATCAGGATGAACCGGCCTGGCTATTGCTCGATGCCGAGCAGCAGAAGGGCATCGAAGCCTCTCCCGACGGCAGTATTGAAGCTCTGCGCGCCTGGTTGGCACGCAACAACAGCAAAGATAACCCTCGCGTCATCAACCGCCTGCAATTTCAAGCAGAGCAGGATTTGCAGCCTGAAGAGGCTTTCAATCAACTCTTCATCCAGCCGTTCCCGAGTGGCGAAACACGCCGACTGACGCACCGCTTCCAAAATTTCAACCAACATACCTGGTCGCCCGACGGTAAAACCATCCTGTGCACTGCCACCCAGCCCGATATCCATCCCGACTATCAATACCAAGAGTTGGCGCTATGGTCCATCGCCCCCGACGGCAGCGGCTTGCAAGAATGGCTACGCCTGCCTGACTGCGTGTTATCCAACCCGCAATTCTCGCCCGACGGCCGCCAAATCGCGTTTATCGCTTCCTGTGGCGAAGGCTCTATCGCCCGTCAATCCAATATCGCCCTGGCTGCTGCCGATGGCAGCAGCTTCCGCCTGCTAACCGCCACGCTCGACCGAGATGTCAATGCCTTCCGCTGGGCCAGCGATGGGCAGGCGCTCTACTTTACTGCTTCCAGCGAAGGCGACATCCCGCTCTACCGCCTGGACCTGAGCAGCGGCCAGCCCGAACGCCTCAGCGGCGAAAACCAGGGCGTGATGGATTTTGCGCTCCAGGGTAAGCGCTTGGCTTATGCCCTGAGCCACCCCACCAGCCCCTGGGAGCTCTATACCCAAACTCTGGATACCTCCCAATCACGCCAACTGACCAACCTGCATGGCGACTGGCTGAGGGATAAGCGCTTGGGTAAAATGCACGAACACTGGGTAGAACGCCCCGATGGCGCCCGCGTCCAGTACTGGGTCATCGAGCCGGCTGGCCTCCAGCAGGGCCTGCGCTACCCCACCATCCTCAATATCCACGGTGGCCCAACGGCCATGTGGGGCCCCGCTTCCTATTCCATGTGGCACGAATTCCAATTGCAGAGCAGCTGGGGCTACGGCCTGGTCTTCTGCAACCCCCGTGGCAGCAGCGGCTATGGCGATGCGTTCAAGAAAGCTAATATCAACGATTGGGGCCATGGCCCGGCTGGCGATATCCTCGCTGCTCTGGAAGATGCCCAACAGCGCTATAGCTGGATCGATGGCGAGCAGCTCTTCGCTACGGGCGGCAGCTATGCTGGTTATATGGTGGCCTGGCTCGTCGCCCACGATCAGCGCTTCAAAGCGGCCAACTGCCAACGCGGCGTTTACGAACTGAGTACTTTCTTGGGCGAGGGCAACGCCTGGCGCCTCGTCCCCGGCTATTTTGGTGGCTACCCCTGGCAGCCCGAGGTAAAAGCCCGCCTCGACGCCAACTCCCCGCTTGCTTTCGTGGAAAATATCCATACCCCCCTGCTTATCATGCACAGCGATGAAGACCTGCGCACGGGCGTTATCCAGAGCGAAATGCTCTACAAGAGCCTCAAACTGCTAGAGCGCCCAGTGGAATACGTACGCTACCCCAAGGAAGGGCATGAGCTCTCCCGCAGTGGCAATCCCCTGCGCATGATGGATCGGCTCATGCGCATCATCGAGTTCTTTGAGCGCTATGCCGTGCATCCCGAACCTGGCAGGGTGCTGCCACCGCGAAGCCCGCAAGAGGGAGGGAGGTTTTAAACCCGCCCAGCCAATCCGTGAAAATCCGCGCAATCCGTGGCTAAAAAAGCATACCCCTCGCCAGCCCTCCCCTCCGTGAAAATCCGCGCAATCCGTGGCTAAAACCCACCCGCCAGCCTCACTCCTCCTGATAAACCTCTACCCGCAGCAGATCGATCGCTAA
>CAYSPJ010000148.1:0-8891 GCA_964432875.1 uncultured Phaeodactylibacter sp.
AGGTCGGCAAAGTGCTTGATAAGGTACTCATAAGCTTGTCCCAGGAGATCAGGCTCTACATTGCTGTTCGATAGATTATACTGAGAGAAGTGCTCGATTAAATCGATGAGCAAACGGTCTGAAAGTTTGTTTTTATTGCTCCACTGTGCATCGCCAAAAATGCCATAGAGAAATTCCTGATTGGCTTGTTCAATTCCCCGCAAGGCTTGCTCAATAGCAAGCCCTACATTGGAAGTTGTTTCCCTTACATTTTCCCAGTGGCAGCCTTCCGGCAAAATGAACCGGTGAAACTCGGGCAGTGAGGCATATTCTGTGTCGCCTTCAGATTCTTTGAGCGCATTTTGGTATTCTTCGTCATACACATCCGATATTCTCTTGAAGAAAAGCAAAGGGAATATGTAGACCTTAAAATCCGAAGCGTCAACAGGACCTTTGAGGATCCAGGCTGCTTTGGACAGGTATTGCTCCAGTTGGGAGAGGGTGAGTTTATCTTTGGTCATGATTCTTTGTTAGGCCTATTAATTCGTTTACAGCAACATCAAGAATTTCTGCTATTTCGTTCAACGCTTCCAGCCTTGGTTGTTGTCTGTTCTTTAGCGCTAAAGGCAAACTCTAATTTTTCATTTGGACAAATCTAATATAAAGTCTCTTGCCAGCCAATACCTCCCAGCAAATAAACGGTTTTTCCTCCAATATCCAAGCGCTCCGAGCCGCAAGTGCTACAAGCGCACCTGCCCCAGCAACTTGCTGAAGTTGGTCGGGTCCATGCCGAGGTAGTTGGCGAGGTACTTGTGGGGCACCAGGTGCAGCAGGTGGGGGCTGCGGGCCAGCAAGGCGCGGAAGCGCTGCTCGGCGGTAAAGGACTGGGTCTCGATCTGGCGCACCAGCACGCCGGCCAGGGTTTGGCTCACCGCCAGGCGCATCATGCGCTCCAGGGCGTGGTACTGCCACATCAGGGCGTCCATCTCCCGGAAGGGCGCGCGCAGGAAGCGGCTGGGGGTAAGGGTCTCGAAAAAATAGCGCGAAGGCTGCTGCAGGAGGAAAGAATCGGCCACTCCGGAAAAGGAGGGCGGATAAGTGAAGACCAGCGTCGCCTCCTTGCCGGCATCGTCTACGGCGTAGGCGCGCTGTACGCCTTCCAGCACGAAGTAAACGTATTGCTCCGTCTGCCCCTCAGCGGTGAGGATGGCCTTGCGGCGGGCGCTGAAAAGCTGCCACACAGCGGCGAAAGCCCGCCAATCTTCCTCCGGCAGGGGATAAACTGCCTCGACGGACTGGCGCAGCAGCGGCAAATAGGTTTCAATATCGGCATTCATGGCTGGCATGAGGGCAAATTTAGAAAATTATCCCTACATTTAGCCCATAACAAAAACCCATTGCGATGAAAAACAAGACTTACAGATTCCCGATTTTCCTCTTTGTTTGTTTGCTGATATCTGGCATTGCGGCTCAGGCGCAGCAGGTGCGCTACGGCATGAAAGCAGGATTGGGGCTAACTGGCATCGGCACAGACTTTGGCGATTTCAGTGCTGAATACCTTTTTCAAAACAACATGATCATCGGCCAGGAGAACGACTTGCGCATCGCCTTCCACTTGATGGGCTTTGCCGAGCTGGACTTGCATGAAAACTTTGGGGCCGGCGCGGGCTTGTTGCTCGCCACCCGGGGCTTCCGCATCGAAGCTGAAGGGATGCAGCAAAACTTCACCAGCTTTGCCGCTCGCCCGTTTTACGTACAAATCCCGATTTACGGCCAGTTCCGAGCCCGGGGTTTTTACCTCAACTTCGGGCCTTATGCCGGGATGGGGCTGACGGGCAATGCCATCAGCGAAGTGTCGGGCAGGGAAGACGCTAACCGCCTGGAGTGGGGCAATGGTTTCGATAGCGACCTGCGCCGCTTCGACTTTGGCGCCATGCTCGAAGCTGGCGCCAGCTACCGCAATGTGCGCCTTTCCGCAGGCTATCACCACGGCTTTGCCAACCTCATCCCCAAAGACTGGCTTCAGGAATACGGAGATTTAAAAATGAGCAACCGGGTGTATTATCTTTCGGTAGGTTACATTTTCAGCGCCAGCCGTTAGGGGCGTGATGCATCAGGCCCTACCTATCTAAGGGTGCACCAATCGCAAGCCCGTCGTATAGTCCTTGAAGCCAGGCTTTTCCGCCTTGCGGGCGGTCGTGCGGCAATCCGCCTCGCGGTTGCGCCAGGAGCCGCCGCGCAGCGCGCGCTGGTTGTTAGCCGAGCCTCGGCAGCCGGGATAAGGCTCGTAGAGGTTGCGGCACCACTCCCAGACATTGCCGGTCATATCGTATAGACCCCAGGCATTCGGCTGTTTAGTGCCTACCCGTTGGGCACGTTGGGCATTGCCGTGGTACCAGCCCAAGCGGGCGATGCCGTTGCCGCCGGCGAAGCGGTCGTCGGTGCCAGCCCGGGCCGCGTATTCCCATTCGGCTTCCGTGGGTAGGCGGAAACGCGTGCCTTTCATTTCATTGGCCCGGCGGATGAACTCCTGGACATCGTTCCAGCTCACCTGCTCCACCGGGCATTCTCCACAAGCGGTGAAATAAGCGGGGCTTTTGCCCATGACTTCCCGCCAATCGGCCTGAGTGATTTCATAGCGGCCGATTTTAAAATCCTGGACGGTCACTTGGTGGGGGCATTCATCCCGGTCGCCTTTATCGCTACCCATGGTGAAGGTGCCGCCTTTGATGGGCACCATATCGAAGCCCGAGCGGCGGCCGGCGGGCTCTTCCGGCTCTGGTTCTTTTTCGGCGGGCGGGTTTTCAACGGGTGCTTTTTCGGCCTCCGCAGGCTTGGTCGGCTTGGTTTCAGCCGGCGGCACTGGCGAAGGGGTGGGTTGTTGGGTTGGGGCGCGCTTTTTGGGGCGCGGCCGCGGTTTGGGGGTAGTTGGATGGAGATCAAATACCGTATCTATCGGTGGCAAACTATCGATCAGCAGCGGCAGCTCTTCGATGCGCGTAGTATCTTGGCCTTGTTGCTCGCGGCGTATTTCTTCCAATAACCGCTGGGCGTCAGCCCGGTACGCGCCTTGGGGGAATTCCTCCAGGTAAGCCAGCAACAGCAGCGAATCATCGGGCTCGGCCAGGATATCCTCCCAAAAAAAGCGGTCGAGCCTGGTCAGGGCCTGGTCGCGATACCGCCCTTGGGGGCGCTGGGCGAGGTATTCCTCATAACTCTCCTCGGTATCTTCTTTTTGCGCCTGGTACCAGGCATAATAATCTTGCAGCCCAAAAGCCCACAGCCCGGCACCGACTACCAGGAGCAAAGCTAGCGCTGCCGCTACCCGGCTGATGTAAAAATAAGCGGCCCCGCGCTGGCGGCTAGGTTCCGCCTGGATAGGGGCAATGATTGCCGTTCCGCCAGAAGGCGTGAAATAGTAGCCCGAAGGGCGGAAAGGCTCTTCCGGCGGCGGCGCGGCTTGTTCCGGGGCAGGCTCGGCCAGTACCTGGATGACCTCTTCCAGGACGATCTCCTTTTTGCGCTCGTGGCCGTCGAGCAATTCCAAGACCGTCACTTTTAGCATCAGCGGCAGCTCGCCCGCGCGCAGGGGCTCCACCATGAAGATCCACTCGGAATAATCCCCTTTCTCGACAAACTGCTCGGCGCTATTTAATGCCCGGATATTGAAGGCCGGGTCGCCATTGGGGTCCAGCATTTCCACTTCCATCACTTCTGCCAGGCGGATCGGCTTGAGGACGGCACCCTCCAATTCGATATTTTGGATAATGATTGACTCTTCGAAAGCCAGGCGCACGATGCAGCGCTCTTCTATGCCCACGCTCATCTCTTTAGGCACTTTGTACAAGATCTGCCCGGAACGAGAGGCATTGCCCTCTGCCTGGAAGTCGCGCGGCTCTAGCCCGGCCAGCAATTCCAGGAAGTCTGCCGTGATGCGGTTGAAGACGACCTCAGCCTGATCATAACTCAGCACGCCCTTGATCCTTTCACGGCTGGCCATGTTGTAGCGGGTGAACAATTGGAAAGCCAGGTCGTACTTAGCTACGCTTTCCGGCAGGGCGCCCTTGAGCAAAGCCAGGGCGCCAGGGATATCCCCCTCGCCGATGAGCTTGCGCACTTCCCTTTTGAGTTCGTCGAGTTCGGTTGTGGTCATGGATGATGGTGCTTTTTAGGCCTTATAGTGCCTATTGATGGTGCTTGCTGCTCTATATAATACGAATTTAGCACTATATTTGCTATTGCCGTAAAAAAAACAGGCGAATTTTGAAAATACTGAACCGCCACCCAGCCTGGCACCGCCTCTTGCCGCCCTTGTTTTTCCTGGGCTATCTCGCTCTGGGCCTTGCCATTTATGGCGATTACGGCATTTCCTGGGATGAGGGTTTGCAACGGCAACATGGCACCGTCGCAGCCCAGTACGTTCACGAGCAGTTTGGCGGCACCGCGCCGATCTATACCTGGGAGCGGCTGCACGAATACCAGCACCGCTACTATGGCGTGGCATTCAGCCTGCCGGCCATCTGGTTGGAAAAGAGGTTAGGGCTGGAGACCTTCCGCCAGCAATTCCGCTTGCGGCATCTGATGGTATTCCTGTTGTTCTGGTTGGCTGCCGTGCTGTTTTACCGCATCCTGCTGAAGCGTTTCCGGCACTGGGGCTGGGCCTTGCTGGGCACGGCTTTCCTGATTGCCAGCCCCCGCATCTTCGCCCACTCCTTTTACAACCCCAAGGACATCCCCCTGCTTTCGCTCTATGTGCTGAGCACCTTCACCCTGCTGCGCCTCTGGCGGCGGCCGGGCGTGCTCAACGGCCTGCTGCATGGCCTGGCCTGCGGGCTGCTCATCGGCATCCGGGTAGCGGGGCTGATCGTTCCGCTGTTCACGCTTTTCTTCCTGGCGGTTGACCTGGCTTTTAACTACCGTAAACAATGGCTGCAACACCGGCGCTACGCGCTGGCTTTAGCGGCTTTCCTGCCCTCGCTTGCCTGCTTTACCACCTTGTGCTGGCCTTTCCTTTGGGAGTCACCCTGGGAGAACCTCCTGGAGGCTCTGCGCGTGATGGGGCAATACGACCAATGGGGCGGCAAAGCCATCTTCCGCGGGCACTGGTTCTTCGGCAATGAACTCCCCTGGTTCTATCCCTTGTGGTGGATGGGCATCACGACGCCACTGCTTTACTTGCTGCTGGCACTGGCCGGCGTGCTGCTCTTGCTGCCGCCATTGGCCCGCAACCTGGCGGCGGGCTGGCAGCTGTGGCAGCAGGAAGATGAGGGCCAGGACTGGTTGATGCTGGGCCTCCTCCTCGCCCCAATCGCGGCCGTCATCGTGCAACAATCTATCGTTTATGACGATTGGCGACACCTCTACTTCGTCTATCCCGGCTTGATTTATCTGGCGGTTTTAGGGCTGCATAAGCTTTGGGCGGCCTCTTTTGGCTACCAGCACGGGCGAGCACTGCTGGCACTGCTCACAACCCTGAGCCTGGCTGGCACTACCTGGAAAATGGCCCGCAGCCACCCTCACCAATACGTTTGTTTCAACGAGCTGATCCAGGGCGACCAACTGGGCCGCTACGACCTGGATTACTGGGGGCTGTCCTACAAGCAAGCCTTTGAGGCGCTCGCCCAGCTCGATCCGCGCGAGAAAATCAAAGTGGCGGCCGCTGAATTCCCCGCACGCTACAACCTGGATTTCACCAAACCCCACATCCGCGACCGCTTCATCCTGGTGGACGACCCTCAAGATGCGGATTACTACCTCTCTACCTTCCGCCTCTGGCAAATCGGCATGGGCCGGGCCTTGAACCGCGAAGGATTATACGCCGGCGAAGAAGTCTATGCCATTTGGGCTGATGGCTCGAAGATTTTGGGGGTGTATCGGGTGGAATAGGCAAAGCCTCCTTTTTTTGAAAGCATGGGCAGATAATCGCTCCGCCTACCAAGTAACGAATTACAAAATGATCGTATTAAGGAGTGTATACCCAGTTTAAGCTGCCATAACGGCTTTATACCATCCTATTCACCTAAAACCTTCGATTGTATGAAAAATTTGAATTTCTCCCTGTTCATTTTGCTGTCAGCGCTCATCGGGATTTGGAGCGGCTGTGCGGTCAACCCCCGGTGCCCGGGCGAGTTGATGCCGATTGTCGAGGTGCAGATCAATAACACGGCCTCGAATCACGACGATTATGTCAATACCAGCACCTTCATCCCTTGCCGGGCCAGGATCGCGAATGCGAACAAAGTGCTGGGAAGCGGGCTGAACTTCCCCGGCGGGGTGGAAGTAGAAGTCAGAAACCGCAAGCTATCGACTGATCTGAGGGTCTCGCCAGTGAATTCCGGCACGAGCACCCAGTTTTTCGCAACCCTGCCGGCCAATGGAGGCTGGCTGGATTTTTTCATCCGTGGCAATACTGCCAGCGCCACCGACAAGTCAGCCATCCTGGAATTAGCCACAGCTGGGTCAAGCTGCAACGAAGTAGTGCTGACGCGGAAAGGCCTGATGGTGACTAACGCGCCCCCCATCCCTGCCGGGCGGCCACTAGTGGAAATCGAGGTGGGCAGCATCTCCTGCCTCGACGACTACGTCACCTGGTCGCCTACAAGTTGCCGCGTCAAGTGGATCAACCCACCCAACGCCACTGCTACTTTGGGCATTACCTTGCGGAATATGCCCGCCTCCAACCGCCTGCGTTTTGCTAATACCCAGCCTGCCGCTGGTTCAACCGCGACCAGCACGACAACTACCTTAACCTTGAGCGGCGATGGCGCTTGGCAATCCTTCTTCATCGCCGGCAATAACGGCAACCCCAGCGTCAACGACAAAGATGCCGTCATTGAAGTCTTGGAGACCTCCAGCAACAACCTCCTCGCCCGCGAAGGCGTGATGGTAAGGGTGCGGAAAAACGCCAACGCCATCAGTGCCGGAGAGCGAGACCGCTATCTGGAAGCTTTGCGGGATGTGCACCAAACCTATGATTTTTATATGCTGTTCCGCAATTCTCACAGCCGGGATGTCGGCGGCGCCTCCGTGACTGCACACCGGCAAGCACATAGCGGCTCAGGGTTTTTACCCTGGCACCGGGCTTTCGTGCTGCACTTCGAGCGCCTCTTGCAGTCCAGCGACCCCAGCGTAGCACTACCCTACTGGCATTTTGACCAATCGTCTCCAAATATGTTCAACGCCAATTTTATCGGGGCCAACCCTGCTGCTCCGAGCAACCAGGCGGTTTTGAATGCTTCTAACCCGATCAGCTCCTGGACAATCCCTGGCGAAATCACGGGCATACGCCGCCGGACGCCCTATGGCGACAGCGGCACCCCAGGCGTATTCACCGAGGCGGCTTCTTTGGGGCTGGGGCTCAACTACGTCAACTTCAAAAACATGGAAGTGAATACCCATAACGGGGCTCACTCCAATTCATCTGTGGCGGGGTCCGGGACCTGGATTGGCGGCTCACCCGCAATCGCGCCACAAGACCCCCTGTTCTATTTTTTACATTCCAACGTCGATCGCCTGTGGGCCAAGTGGCAATGGGTGAACAACCGCTTTGATCCCACGCAAACCAACACCTACGACCTGCAACAGAGCCACGCCTCTCCTCCGGCAGGCCTTGCCCCGGTTTTCACCCAGGCGCCATCGGGGCAAATCACCGCCAACAGGACCCTTGGGCAATACCTGGAAGACCAGATGTGGCCATGGGACAATATCACTGGCGGGCTTGGGACGGCCCAACGCCCATCGATCGCCCCCCTGACGCCATTCCCCATCGTCATCGGCGGCTTGATGCCGGGCAGCAAGCCCTCCGTCAGGTTGACCATCGACCACCGGGCGATGAATTTTGCTTACGATGATGTGTTCCCTTATTAACCACCTAAAAACGGACTACTCATGAGAGTCACTATCCTTTCCTTCATCATATCCTGTTTTTGCATCGCCGCTAATTGCCAGATCTCGAAGCGGGATTCCATCGAGCGCGCCGTGAACGAATACGTGCGCACCGTCAACCAGGCGGCAGATGTCTTCCTGGACCGCCAACGCCCGGCTGCGGAGCGCCTCAAGGCGATAGCGCCCTACCCTTTCATTTATGAAGCCCGGCAAGCCGAGCAATTCAAAAGGCTCGCGCTCTCCGCTGAAGAGTCACCGGACTTGCGCGCTATGGCGCTGAGCAAGATTTACCACTTTGTTGAAAATGACGAGAGGCTGCTGGGGCAAGCTATCCAATGGCTGGGCGACCCTCAGACGCCCAAGCCGCTGCGGGCCGAAACTTTGCGCCTCATCGGCAACGCATCTTTCTCTTCCCTCTCAGGCATCCTGGAAGTGTATCCCAAGATGCTGGAGGACCCCGAACTGGAGTACCGGGCCTTCGCCGCCTCCAAGCTCCTGATCAATGGCGATGCCCGCACCCAGCAGTTGCTCATCCGGGGGTTGGAAAACCCCGGCGCAGCGCTCTTCGAACCTGCGCTCGCCATCGAGCTGCTGGCCTTGTCGCCCAAAAAGGAGTTTTACCCGGCGGCGTATAAGGTTTTGCTCGAATCCAGCGATGAAGCGGCACGCTTAGCGGCATTGCAAACCATGGGGCCTTACCCCCCGGCACGTGAGCGATTAATCGCTATCAGCCAGAGCCCCAATGAAAAGGAAGCCTTCCGGGAATCCGCGCTCATGGCCCTTTATTCGGGCGACCGCGACAATATCGTCCAGTACGTCACACCGCTGTTGCGGGAGCGTGCTGCGCCGGCCCGGCTGCAAGCCCTGGGCATCCAGATGTCGATCGATGTGCGCAAAGCTATGGCTTACCGCCGCAGCAAAGCTGCCCAAAAAGCAGATGAATACGACCGCCTCATGCTGTCCATCAGCGAAGGGAAAGGGCTAGGACAGGCCGCAGAGCTGCGCAGCATCGCCGAAAAATACCTGCT
>CAYSPJ010000148.1:8991-11803 GCA_964432875.1 uncultured Phaeodactylibacter sp.
TGATCCAAGCCGCCGACGCAGCTTACCAGATCGAAGAACTGGCTGCTCTTGCTGAACTCGCGCTCCAGGGAGAGCAGGCCAACGAAGCTGCACTGGCCTTGGTGGATTGGCTACGGGAAAACCACCCCATCTACGCTGGCAAAAGCGCCACCGAGGCCAACCAGTTCCGCGGCTACCTGCTGTATTTGCTGGCCGCTGGCCCGCCCAATGCCGAACTGCTTAGCTACGTTAAAAACGAGCTCCTTTTCGCTGGCCACGCCTTCAATCTCGCCGCCGCTGCGCACACCGCTAAAATCTTCAAAGCCCAAGCTCCAGACTTGGTCGCTTTGCTGCTGCCATTCCTGCAAAACGACTATCAGGAGGAGTGGATCGACATTTCTACTTACGAACTGCACTATCCTTTGCGGCAGCCGACTACGATGCGCTACGAAATCGTCAGGACCTTGCCGCATTTTGGGCTTGATGCCTACCCGGCAGTGCAATACCTGGCCGGCATCATCGCGCGAGAAGAACAGCGGGCAAGCGCCAGCGACACCACCTTGCTGCGCTTGTGCCAACAGGCAATCGACAGCATTTTGAGCGCCACGCCGCTTTGCTGCCGCCAGGAAGCCCCCGCCCGCAAAGCAGCCGGCAGCCCACCGCAATTCATCCCGCCAAAAAACCGGGCCAAAATCGCCGCGCCTGAACTAGAGCTGCTTGACCAGAATGGCCGCCGCTTGAAGTTCAAGGACCTGGCAGGCAAGCCGTTCGCGCTGACTTTTTTCTACACGCGCTGCGTCAACCCGCTCAAATGTGCAGCAACCGTACAACGCCTCGGGAAATTGCAGCAATTGGCCGAAGGCCAAGGCATCGCCTCCAGGGTAGGCATCTATGGGATGACCTATGACGCCGATTTTGACCGCCCCTCGATCATGAAAAGCTTTGGCGAAGCTTATGGGCTCTCCTTTTCCGGGCAAGCCAGATTCTTGACGCCCCAGGGCGGTTCGGAAAAGCAACTATTCGAACAGCTCGCCCTGCGCGTGAGCTACGGGCAGGGCTCTGTCAATCAACACGGCATACAGTTGCTGCTGGTAGACAAGAAAGGGCGCATCGCCTGCGTTTATGACAACGAACTATGGAGCGCATCAGGCGTTCTCAAAGGGCTCATCCATTTGCTTAACGAATAAGGGGTTGTGGCAAGCAGAAGCATATATTTTATCAAGAACAGGCGATTTGTTGCCGGTGCGGTAGCGCTTGCCCTGGCAGCGCAGTTCTGCCTGGCACAAGGTGCCCGCTTCGAGTGGGCTAGGGCCACGAGTGGGTCTTTTGGCTTCGGGCCTCAGGCCATCACCGCCGATGCCGAAGGCTGCCTGTATGCCATCGGCTACTTCCGGGACTCTTTATCCTTCAGCGCCGGGCTGGGCAGTACGGCCATCGCCAGCGCCGGAGAGGCAGATGTTTTCATTGCCAAAATCAGCCCTGCTGGCAGCTTGATTTGGGCCAAGCGCATCGGCGGAGATCAAAACGATTATGGGTTCTCCGTGGCGGTTGATGCCCAAGGGCAAGTGTACGCCGCCGGTTTCTTTGAAGGCACGGCCGATTTCGACCCTGGCCCCGATTCCTTTCTGCTCTCCAGCGCCGGGCGCTTCGATGCCTTTATCTTAAAACTGGATGCCGAGGGGGGCTTTTTATGGGCCAAAACCATTCAAGGGGGCAATAACATCATGGCTTATGCCATCTGTGCCGACGAGGCAGGAAGCGTCTATGCCACCGGCTGGTTTGCCGACACGCCCGATTTCGATCCTGGCCCGGGCAGCAGCTTCCTCACCAGTGTAGGCTTGGCCGATGTTTTTGTGCTAAAGCTGGATGGCGAGGGGGATTTCTTGTGGGCAAAATCTTTCGGGGGAGACAGCAGCGACGAGGGGAGCTCGATAGGCCTCGATGCCGCAGGCAACGTTTATACAGCCGGCTGGTTTTATGGCGTGGCAGACTTTAACCCCGGCGCCCAGCCTGCTGTCCTGGCCAGCCAGGGTGAAAGAGACCTCTTCATCCAAAAAATGGATTCAGATGGCGGCTTCCTCTGGGCCAGAGCTTTCGGCGGGCCCCGCGACGATTATGGGTACGCCATCTATGCAGTGGGCGATGAGCAGGTTTATGTCGCAGGCAGTTTTTTCGATAGCATGGCTTTAGATGGCCTGGGCACCCTATCCAGCAACGGAGGTGCCGATGCCTTTGTATTGAAGCTAGATGGCGGCGGTAGCCTCTTGTGGGCCAAAACCATGGGCGGGCCTAGCGAAGATGAAGCCCGCTCCGTTTGCGCCGATGCGGCAGGAGCGGTTTATGTGGCAGGCTATTTCCGCGGCGAAGCGGATTTTGGCCCGGCCAGTTTGACCAGTGCGGGCAGTTGGGATGTTTTTGCCCATAAGCTAGATCGCGATGGCAATAGCCAATGGGCCGAATCTTTCGGCGGCAGTGACAATGACAAAGCCTTCTCGGCTTGCCTTGACACCAGTAGGAATTACTACCTCTCCGGCTTTTTTGAAGGCACTGTAGATTTCGACCCGCCAAGCGGTTCGGCGGTTTTTTCGGCAGATACACCCCAGGGGTTTATCATCAAAATGAGCCAGGATAAACCGAACCCAACCCATAGCTTGCCCCAACGCGACAGCCTCCGCCTATTCCCCAACCCCACACATGGTGTGTTCAATATTGACTTGGGCGATCATTATCAAAACATCTCCTTGAAGATCAATGATGCGAAAGGCAAGCTGATCTATCAAAACCACTACCAAGGGCAAAGGCACCTCCAATTCAGCTTGCCTGGCCTGGCGCC
>CAYSPJ010000149.1:0-5373 GCA_964432875.1 uncultured Phaeodactylibacter sp.
CACCAACCTCCTGCTCCACCAACTCACCGACAGCCTGCACTATTTGCATGAAGCTTTCGACTATGCCGAGCGCTCCAAGGCCATGCTCCTCTACGAGGCTCTGCAGGAGGCGAACGCCTTGAAAATCGCCGGCATACCCGACAGCCTGCTCCGGCAGGAATATGACCTGCGAGTGGACATCGCTTACTTCGAGACCAAGCGCCAGGAAAAAATCAACGCGGGCCTGAGCGAGGCTGACACCGTCGTGCTCGACATCGCGAGTAAGCTCTTTGACCTCAACCGCCGCTATGAAATCCTGAAAAGCCGCTTTGAGCAAGACTACCCACAGTATTATGCAGCGAAATACGACTTATCGGCCGTCAGTCTGGAGCAAGTGCAGCGCGAGCTGCTGCAGCCGGGGCAGTCGCTCATCGAGTACCTGGTAGGGGATAGCGCGATATATATATTCTTGGTGCAGCCCGACTACTTTGAAGTCCACGAAGTGAAACGGGATTTCCCCTTGGAAGAATGGGTGCAGCGCTTAACCAAAGAGGGCATTTATGGCTTTCATACGCTGCCAGCCAACCAGCGCAGCTTCGAGCAAGAGGCGCAGGCTAATCGCAACTACACCCAAGCCGCCCAGGATTTATACGCCAAACTCTGGATGCCGGTGCAAGCCAAGCTCGGCCGGGAGGTGATTATCGTACCCGACGGCTTGCTGAGCTATCTGCCTTTTGAGGCGCTACTCTCGGCGCCGCCGCCGCGGGAAGGCGCCTTCGCTGCTTATCCCTACTTGCTCAACGATCATCAGCTCAGCTATTCCTACTCTGCCACGCTGCTGAAGGAAATGCGCGAAAAGCAGCACCACAGAGCCTCAGGTGCTGGTCAGCTGCTGGCCATGGCGCCTTTCTTTCAGGGCGATGTGCATCGGTTAGCCGAACAGGTTGACACCATTACGTTGCTGAGCTCCTTTTCCTTGCGCGATACACTGATCCCCCTACCCTCCAGCGGCAGAGAAGCGGCTGCTGTCGCCAAAATCTGGAATAGCCAAGCTTACTTCGGTGCTGAGGCATCGAAGGCGCTGTTTCAGCAGCTCGCCCCACAACACCGCATCTTGCACCTTTCCACCCATGCCCAATCCGATGATCGGATGGGCGATTACGCTTATTTGGCTTTTAGCTTGCCAGAGCAATCAGGAGAATTCTCTAAGGTATATGCTCGCGAGTTATATAACCTTTCCCTGAATGCCGATCTGGTCTTCCTGTCTGCTTGTGAGACTGGCACCGGGCGGCTGCGCCGGGGGGAGGGCATCGTGAGCTTGGCGCGAGCTTTTGCCTATGCCGGCGCTAAGAGCCTGGTGACCACTCTATGGAAGGTGAGTGACGAAAAAACCGCCGAGCTTGCGGTGGCTTTTTATGCCTTGCTCAAAAAAGGATTGCCTAAAGATGAGGCCTTGCACCGGGCAAAAACAGCATACCTGAAAAAAAGCAAGGGGCGCAACCAAGCGGCGCACCCCTTCTTCTGGGCGGGCTTCATCGCTATTGGCGATATGAGACCTTTGGATTGAGCAGCCTCGCGCTGTGCTACATCAAGGTTTGGGCGTCAGGATGTAGCGCACCCCTACCGACCCGTAGCCCGCTCTAAATCCAGAGCGATAACCATTGAACAGGAAGGCCGGCACCCAATCTACGGTCATGCTGATGGGGTAGTTCGGGATGACGTACTCCGCGCCCAGATAGGCCTGCAGGCCAATGGACATGGTCGGATAGCGGTCGCCTAAAAGAGCGTCAAAGTTCCAGAATAGGGCCGTAGCGCCGCCGCCGAAATACCAGCGTAGGTTTTCGATGCCTTCAATCTCCAGTGGGCGGTGGATTTGGTAAGCCCCGCTGATGCTCGTCCAGCTATCACTCGAATACCAGCTCATACCCGCATAAACCTCGAGAGCTTGATCGTCAGTGAGGAAGTGCTTCAGCGAAGCAGCTAAGGGGGCGCCTAAACGGGCGCCGATTGCTGTCTTGTATGCTTGAGCTTCGCCCGGGTTGGCAAGTAGCAGTAGTCCAGCGGCCAGGAAAATAGGGAAAATGGTTTGCTTCATGGTCGGTATGTTTTTTCTCTTGGTACCCTGCAAGGGCAGGGTGGTGCCCACGAGTGGGAAGGAAAAATCAAAAAAGATGGAGCCGACGCCCAATTGCGTATCACAAGCAGCGAGTTGATAAAAGTTTGCAGGCGGTAATCTAAAAAAAACGCTTATAGAAGCTAGGCATTGGCATGCTTTCACTACCTTGCAACGCCTTTATTCATCCTTAACAGTTATGCAATGAACACCTTCACTCGCCTTGTGTTTCCCCACATTTTCTTGCTGTTCTCATGCTTTTTTGGCAGCTACCCTGGGCTGGCTCAACCAGTGGCGCCTGCCGAAAGGGCGCAGGCCGAAGCGCTGCTGCAACAAGCCTCCGACCGGATGGACTACGCCCAATACGCCGAAGCGCTGGCCTTGGCGCGCGAGGCTGAGCAGCAGTTGCTACAGGTTTATACTGAAAAAGACTCCCGCCTGGCTTCAACGTACTCTGCGGCAGGGCTGGCAGCCATACAAGCTGATCGGGCTGCGGCCGAGCGTTACCAGCAAAAAGTGCTGGCGCTGGAATTGGCCAAGGACGACCCGGCCTGGGGTGATCTCCATTATTTCCAAGGGATGTACGCTTCGCGCCTACAAGAGCAGCAGGAGGAAGCGCTGCGCCACTTCGATGCGGCATTGGCATGCTTCCGGCAAGTGGGCGGCAGGCCGGGCCGCGAGGGCCGCATCTATGCCGCCAGGGGCTACGCCTTGCTTTTTCAAAGCCACTATGCCGAGTCGATTGCCCAAAACCAGTTGGCTATCCAGGTTTGGTCGGATGCATATGGCGCAGACTACCCGCGCTTGGCTCATGCGTACAACAATATCGGCCTGGCCTATTTCTATGGGCTAGGGCAGCCTCGGCAAGCCCTGGAATACCATCAGCGTGCCCGGGCCTTGCGCGAGCGCCTGTTGGGGGGCGGCCATTTGGAAGTAGCGGCATCTCTGGTCAATATCGGCTTGGCTAGCAATGCTTTGGGCGACTTCGACTACGCTGCCGAGTATTTATATCAGGCATTATCCATTGCCCAAAGGGAGGGGCGGCAAGACTATTTGGCAGCTATTTACACCAATCTCGGTGTCGCTAGCAGCGGCAGAAAAGAGCATGCCCGTGCCCGGGAATACTATCAGATGGTTCTGGAAATAGAAGAATCCCTCTACGGCCGGCCCGACCATCCGCAAATCCTGACGACTTTGCATGATTTGGCCGTTTCGTATAAAGATGAAGGGCAATTCGCCGCCGCAGCCCATTATTACCAGCGCGCCTTAGATGCAGCTGCCCCCGATCACCGCGATCGCTGTCAGTTCATCAATGGCTTAGGCTTGACTCAGTTTGCCGCCCAGCGCTATGCTGAGGCGGAGGCCAGCTTCCGGCTCAGCCTGGAAACGGCGCTCAAAACCTATAGCCCCCAGCATCCCCATGTGGCTAACGCTTATTATAATCTAGGGAATGTGGCAATGGCCCAAGGCCGAGTTGCCGTCGCTTTGGATTGGAACCAGCAAGCGCTCGGCGCTCTTGGCTATCGAGGCGGCAGCAGCCGGGAGGGCGTTTCTTCCGATTTGTACTTGGTCAATACGCTCAGCCAGCGCTGCCACTGGTTATGGGAGCAGGTCAAAGTGTCTCGGCGGGGCGATATGGACGAGTTGTTGGCGACTTGCCAGGCGTTGTTCGATATTTTCGATCAGGTCAGCCGCACCTATCGGCGGGCTTCCAGCCGCCAGGAGCTGATGGAGCAGGCTTACCCCGTTTTCGAGATCGCCATCGCCGCCCATCTGCGCCGCTACCAGCAGGCGGGCAGCGCTGGCGATTTCGCCGCTGCGCTGGCCTATGCTGAGCGCTCCAAAGCCGCGCTGCTCTACGAAGCGCTACTGGAAGCCGAAGCCCAGCAAATCGCTGGCATACCTCATTATTTGTTGCAACAGGAAAACGAACTTAGAGACAGCTTAGCCCACTACGAAACCTTGCGCCAGAGCCTGTTCGCTGCTGGAAAAAAGGAGGATGACGCGGCCTTGCTGGCTATCGCCGGCAAGATTCGCCGCATCGACGATCAGTATGAGCGCTTGTTGGCGGTCTATGAGGAGCAATACCCTCGTTATTTCCTGGCGAAGCACCAGCAGGCAGCGCCGGGGCTGGAAACCATCCAGCGCGAGCTGCTCCGCCCTGGACAATCGCTGGTAGAGTACGTGGTCGGCGAAAAGCACCTCTATATCTTCTGGGTGCAGCCCGAGGCTTATGATGCCGTAATCGTGCCCAAAGAAGAACTAGAAATCTGGGTCCGGCAGATGGTGCAGGAGGGTTTGGCGGGCGCTGGTAGCCGCGCCCGGGGCCAGCAGGGCTTCGAGCTGGAAACTGCTTCCAACGACAGCTTCACCGCTGCGGCGCAACAGCTCTACGCCAAGCTTTGGCTACCTATCCACGGCAAGTTGGGCGAATCGGTCATTATTATCCCTGATGGCGTGTTGGGGTATGTCCCCTTCGAAGCCTTGATTTCCGGCAAACCGCCCCGCGAGGGGATATTCTGGTCGTATCCCTTCTTGCTGCGCGATCACTGCATCAGCTATGCTCCCTCGGCGGCTTTGCTGCGGGAGATGCGCAAGCCGCCGCGCCAGGCGTCGGCAACAAGCGGGATGCTCGCCCTGGCCCCCTTCCATTCACCAGATGAACTAGTGGAATGGATAGAAGGCTATGCGGGGCTTTATCGGCCTTCGCGCCCTGGCACTCTGGCGGGCTTACCCGGCAGCAAAGATGAAGCAGGCCAAGTTGCGGCACTCTGGGGCGGTCAAGCTTATTATGGTGCCGAGGCTTCTATCGAACTGTTCCGCCAGGTTGCACCCCAGTACCGCTTCCTGCACTTGGCCACTCACGGCCAGGCCGATGACCGCCGGGGCGATTATGCCTATTTGGCTTTTGGCGTCCCGGAGCGCGAAGGTTACTTCGCCAAGTTTCATGCCCGTGAGATTTACACCCTTTCCCTCGATGCAGAGCTGGTCTTCCTTTCGGCTTGTGAAACGGGCTTGGGGCGGCTCCGGCGAGGCGAGGGCATCATCAGTTTGGCGCGAGCCTTCGCCTACGCTGGTGCCCACGGCATCGTCAACAGCCTGTGGCAGGTGAAAGACTATTCAACGACCGAGATAGCGCAGGATTTCTACGCCCACCTCAAAGCCGGCATGGGCAAGGCCGAAGCGCTGCGCCAGGCCAAGCTCGACTATCTCGAAAAGTACTCCGGCAGCGGTCAGAAGGCCCACCCCTATTATTGGGCGGGTTTGATCGGGCTGGGGGA
>CAYSPJ010000149.1:5473-11736 GCA_964432875.1 uncultured Phaeodactylibacter sp.
CATGGTAGGCCACGATTTTCGATTTGCGGGCGAGCTGTGTCTTTTCAGCTTGCGTGAAAATCTGGAACATAGGGGAAGCATCGAAGGCCTCCACGATAGCTTGGACTTGGTTGGAATTCATAAGCGGTTATTTTTAGTTTAGTCCCCGCAGATAGCATAAAGGTACCCAGCTGTAGCTCAGAAATTATTCTCCAAGTTTAAGCTTCAACAAAGCTGCCAGCTCCCTCGCTTTTACCTGATAATCGTGGTAATTCTCCGGCGCGGCCATCTTCTCGAGCAATGCCTGCGTTTCAGCATTGCCGGAGGGCTGGCTCAACAGCAGGCTCAGCAGCAAGTTCCACTCCATGCGGTCTTGCACCGGGGCGCTGTAGCCCGCTTGGGCCATTTCCCGAAAGAGCCTGGCGGCTTGAGCATATTCGCCCTGCTTGAGGTAAGCGTGGGCCAACAGTTCGCGGCCATCATCACTCATCTCGCCGCTGCGCAGCAACTGGATAGCTTCGGCATAACGCCCCGCTTCATAAGCCTTCAGCGCAGCATCCAGCGCAGTAGGAGACGGTGGGGGAGTGGCGCTGCGCACCTGGCCTTGGTAGCGCTCCGGCAGTTCGTGGAAAGCCAGGATTTGCTCAGCCCGCGCAGCGGGCGGCGCTGACGTCCGAGGCGCGGGCGCTTCAGGCTTGGTGGAAGAAGAGGGTGCCTCGGCTACTGGGCCAGCGGGTGCTGCTGGCGCCTCGTCAGCAGGCGTTTCGGAGGTTCCCGTAGGGGTTTCCTCCATAGCAGGAGGGGCCAGCAGCGACGGCTCTGGTTTTTTTTTGAGATAGATAAAAAGCCCTGCTGTAAGGAGCGCGAACAGGCCGAGCAGCCACCACGGCCGGCGCGGGCGCGGCGGGCGGCTGGCACCAGAATCCTCGGCTTTCCAAGCCTGCATCTTCTCGCGCAGCTCTTGCTCCAGCAGGTACTCCAGCCCCTGCTGCTCGAAGCGGTGTTTTTTCACTGCGGCGGCGAGTTCCGGGTCGGCTGCGATGTCTTTTTCAAATTCCTGGGCTTCCGCGGCCGGCAATTTGCCTCGCAGGTAGTCTTCTATCTTGAAAAAGCCCCTTTCCTGTTCATCCATGGCGGTTTTATTTGATCAAGTCTTCCCATTCCGGGTGGTCATCAATGAATTTGCGCATCCTCAGGCGGCAGCGGTAAACCTCCTTCTTTGCCGCCTCTGGGCTGCTCAGCCCTATGGCTTGGGCTATTTCGGCCATAGTATAACTCAGTTGGCTCAGCTTCAACAGTTCTTGGCAGCGCGTGCCCAACATAGACAGCATCCGGCGGTGGTACTCCTTCTGTTCGGCGGCGATCGCCAAATCTTCTACGCTGGGCAGGGCCTCATCGTAGTGCTGGGGGGTAATCTCTTCTTCGGGGCGCTGTTTTTTCCTTTTCTTCCACCATGATTTCTTGGCGATCGAGAGGAAATAAGTCTTCAAGCTGCTTTTCGCTTCGAACTTGCCGAAGCGGATATTGCGATCAAATGCAATGACCGTTTCCATGAATATATCTTCCCCATCTTGGGCGTTGCCGCCATATTGCTGCACCAAGCTGACGACAGCCGCCTGCCAGCCCGATTGTTGAAACACGTAGCGGAGCGCAACCTCTCGCTCTTTTTCCGAACCAATGATGCCTTTGATGATGTCTTCATCTGTCATCTGGCGCTGATTCATCTTTTAGTCCCGCTTGTGGTCAAAGTAGTACCCATCCTGAAGAATTTTTTTTTCTTGAATAAACAAGTGTATGAAAAATCAAGGGTTTTTAGTAGAGGGAGTCGCGAATTTTCGCCGCTACACTGAGGTAAAGGTTTCATCGCATCCCAAGAAAACCCGAAGGCAGGCCTGAGATTTAGCTCCGACGGCACTATCCTCACTCCAAAAAAAACGCCACCGGTAAAAACAGCCGCTGCGCCACCCAGGCCGAATCGCTGGCGAAGAAGGTATGGGGGTTGTAATTGGAGCGCATCACAAAGGGCAGCTCCCGGGTAGTGTCTTGGTAAACGACGACTTCAAATGGTGCTGGTATATTGTTTCCCTTGATTGTAAGCTGCTGCTGCGGGTATTGGCTGGCGCGCAGTTCGTCAAAATCGTCGGCAAAGTTTTCGCCGGAGACATTGCGCAGGAAATTCAGGTAGTCCTCCACCTTCATGGAGTCGAGCTGCAAATCGCCGACATGCCAGCCGGAGGGCGTTTTTTGGAACTGTATGAGGCTGTCGGCCAACTGGTATTCGAAGGCGGTCACTTCCATTTCGCGTTGCATCTTAATGAGCTCCCTGGTGCGGTACTCCTCGAAAACCCTGCCGAGGGGCATGGTCTGCATCCCATCTACGGCATAAATCTCATTTTGCCCCGTCAGGCGGATGAAAGAGGTGATGGATCGCATCTGCTGATCGACCTCAAAGCGGCCGACGATGAAGTCTTCCAGCAGCTTGCCGCTTTTATTATAGGCTTGCACCCGGTGCCCGACGCCTTCCTCCACTTCGTAGCCTGCTTGCTCTTCTTTATCTTTAGCAGCAATATACTGCGTTTTGATTAAGGTTAAAGCCTGCAGCAATTCCTGCACCGCATCGTGATCCGCTTTTACCGTCAGCTCGTTTTGCGTGGCCAGCCATTGGTTTTCAGCCCTTTTTATCGTAAATGGCTGCGCTCCTTCCCCCTTGGGGTTCAGCACGATTGACGCTATCGCACTAGTGTCCACCTTGATGAGTTCGGTGCTGAAAGTGCCTTCCTGCTTGCCGGAAAATAAACGGCTCAGGCCATACACCACCATCAGCCCAACCAAGATAATCAAAAGGATTTTGTTGTTCATATCTCGCTGTTTTTATTACCCCTCCCCCCCCCTTTAACCTTTAACCTTTACCCTTTACCCTTTAATACCTATCCCCCATCCGCTGCAACCGCAGCCTTTTCTGGCGCTGGTAACGGAAGATGCCGTAGAGCAGCACCAGGAAGATCGGCAAGCCAAAGTTAAGGTATTTATAGAAGGCGCGGGTACTGGCAGCATCATCGCCCAGGTATTCTTGTTTGATGGGGCGGGTAGTGACCGCTTTGGTGCGCAGCTCAATCAGCCCCGTATCATCGCACAGCCAGTCGATGCTATTGGCCATGAGGCTGATGTTGTCGGCGCTTTGGCGGCCCTGTTGCCCGGAGATTGGGAACTCCCCATCCGAGATGACGATCATGCGGGAAAGGGCTTCACCGGCGAGCTTGCCTTCCAGGATGCCTCCCACAGTCAGGTTGGCCAGCGGGAAATCTGCATCGCTCCATTGTTTATTGATATCGAAAACAGCCGGAGCATTGACCACACCCGACTTTCCGGAGCTTTGCGCCAGGGGGGTAAAAGAGGCCTCCCCAGCGCCGGTGAAGCTCATCGGGCTGGCAAAGAACATCACGACTTGCTCCAGGCCCTTCGTTGCCGGGTGTTCAGCAAAGGTGGTGATAATCGGCAAAAAGGGGAACTGGACGGGCGTACGGATGGTAAAGAGCCCTTGTTGCTGCTGCACCTGGATGGGGGCGCAGTTGGCGTCGATGATAAAGCTGGGCTCCACCAGCAGGCCTTTCTCTGCCAGCCAGCCTTCCAGTCCGGTGTAAGCCGCTGCGCCTGAGCCCGCTTGCAAGTCGCCTTGCACGGTATTAAGCGCGATGAACAACTGGCCACCGCGGCTGAGGTAATCGTCTAGTTTGGCGAGCTGCTCCGGTGCGATACTGTCTTGGGGGGCTACGATGGCAATAGCTTTGTAACGGCTGGGGATGGAGGCCTCGGCGGCCAAGTCCAGGTTTTCCACATTGTATAGGATGCTCAGTTCCTGGACCACCTGCCCCAGCTCCGACATGCTTGGCTCGCCATGCCCCTGGCTCAGCCCGACAAAGGGCTTGTCCTGCACAGTGAGCTTTTTAATGGAAGTGGTCAGGTAGTATTCGATGGGGGCGCCGGGTGGCAGGAAAGGCAGCACATCCGTGTTGTTGCCCGCCCGGACGATAGCGCCCAGGAAGGCTTGCTGCTGTTTGGCCTGATCTCTTTCACGGACATTGATCATCACGGGTTGGATGCCGGCTTGCATCGCCTCCTGCTTCTGCGCCTCTTCCCGAGGGTCAATAAAGAGGAAATCGACATTGCCTTTAGAAAGGTTGGCGTATTCTACGAGCATCTCCTGGAAATCCTGTTTGGCTTTTTCGATATCCGGGGGCATTTGACCGGAGAAGTAGGCGGTCACGGTCACCGTTTGGCTCAGGTTGCGCAGGATGTCGCGGGTAGGTTTGCTGAGGGTGTATTGTTGGTTTTCGGTCAGGTCCAGGCGGAGGAAAAACCGCTGAGAAATCAGGTTGGCCAGGATGACGATAGCAACCACCAAGAGTATGGATAACAGATTCTTATTGTTCATTATGCGCTCCTAGTTTCTTTTGGAAATAATCAATTCTGACAAGCCCAGCCCCAGGACGATGATGGAGCCGAAATAGACCAGGTCTTTGGTATCGATCACGCCTCGTTGGATGGACTGGAAGTGGTAGCGCAAGCTCAGGTTTTGCAGTAGCGAGCTGAGCCAGCCCTGGCCATTGCCCGCCATGATCTCGAAAAGGAGGTGAAAGAGTACCCCGATGAGGATGGCTAGCAGGAAAGCCACGATTTGATTGCTGGTTAGGCTGCTGGCAAATAAGCCGATGCTGATGTAGGCAGCGCTCATGAGCAGCAGGCCCAGGTAGCCGGCCAAGGTGGCACCGTGATCCATATCGCCCAGTTTGGCGATGCTGAGGTAATAGGGCAGGGTAAATGCCAGGGCGATGCACACCATGAGCAAACAAGCCAGGAATTTGCCAATCACGAGCTGGCGCTCGGTAATGTCTTTGGTCAGCAGCAATTCGATCGTGCCAGATTTGCGCTCTTCAGCAATCTGCCGCATGGTAAGGGCGGGCACGAAGAAAAACAGCGTCCAGTAGGCGATCCCGAAGAAAGCTTGCAAGTCTGCCTGCTTGCGGAAGAAGATGTCGCTGCGGCCCAGCATTTCCAGCGGGTCCCAGGTGAATAGCCCGCTTAGCCCCAAAAACGCCACGAGGATAACGTAGGCGATCAGCGAATCAAAAAACGAGCCGAGTTCTTTTTTTGCAATAACCCAAATTGGATTCATGGTCTTGGTTTTCTATGTTTTGGCTTGGTGAAATCGCGGCACCAGTTTGATAATCGACCAGTTTTGCCATTCAATCATTAAAGCGTCAGATTCCGGAAGATATCCTCCAGCTTGGTTTCAAAAGGGATCATTTCGAGCAGGGTCCAATTGTTGCGCACACAGAGCTCGAAGGCGGCCTGGTTGGAGGACTGCTCAGGGAGGCTTTGCAGTTCGAAGCGCTGCTCAGCGGCGTCCAGGATATCTACTGCGGCGACGGTGGGCAAGCCCTGCAGCCCCTGATAGATAGCCTCGGTATCAGCGCCGCTGATGCGCAAGCGAAGCACCTGTTGGCCCTGGGCCTGTTTGCGCAGTACATCGGCGGTGCCATCGGCGACGATGCGGCCGCGGTTGATGATGAGGATGCGGTCGCAGGTAGCTTCTACTTCCGGGAGGATGTGGGTGCTGAGGATGACCGTCTTTTCCTTGCCGAGTTTGCGGATGAGCTCGCGTATCTCTACTATTTGATTGGGGTCCAGCCCTGTAGTCGGCTCGTCGAGGATGAGGATATCCGGGTTGTGGATCATGGCCTGGGCCAGGCCGACGCGCTGGCGATAGCCCTTGGAGAGCTCCCGGATATACTTGTGTTTTTCTATGTCGAGCCCGCAGACGCGCACCATTTCCCGGATGCGGCCGGGGATATCGTTGCGCGGCACGCCTTGCAGCGCGGCGCAGAAGGCAAGATAGTCGATGACGGGCATATCGGTATAGAGCGGGTTGTGCTCAGGCAGGTAGCCGATGTGCTTTTTCATTTGCCCTTCGCTGGCTGACTGCCCGCCGATGTATATGCTGCCTTCATCTTTTTCGAGATAGCTGGCAATCATTTTCATAGTGGTGGTCTTGCCCGCACCATTGGGCCCCAGGAAGCCTAATATTTCTCCGGTTTTGACTTCAAAGGATATTTGGTCAACCGCTTTTTGGGCACCGTAACTCTTGCTCAGGTTTTGTATCTGAATGTCCATAGCTTGATTTGATAGAAAAGCTTCACGAGCCGCAAAAATAGTTTTTTTGTTGGAAAATGGAAATTTTCTGAGCAGGCATCTGCGCCAAAGCCAGCCCGGCAATCATAGGTAGT
>CAYSPJ010000150.1:0-4663 GCA_964432875.1 uncultured Phaeodactylibacter sp.
CAATTGCACATGCCCGCAGTTGTCCACATAGTTTACGGTAAAGGATGCCTCGCATGGCGGGCCGCAGGCCATCGCCTGCTGCCACGCCCTCAAGCTGCTGGTGAGATTGGCACTCGGCGGCACGTCATAGAAATCGGCATCGGGTAGCTGGGGGCCGTTGTAAATGAGGTTGCCGGGGAGAACTGCGCTGGCATCATCGCTGGTAAAACAGGGGTCTAAATCCGGGCCACTCACGGAAATAAACGCGCAGAGCTGCCCGAAACCGCCGGAAACCGGGGTTCGCCCGTCGGCTAAAACCAACTGGCCGGAGGCGTTCAGGGCGAGTGCGGCGGGTGTAGTGGTGGTAAAGCCGTTGTCCAGGAATTTTACCCAGTCCAAGGTTGGGGCGCCGCCCGTTTCCATTATTCTATTAGCACATTCTTTAAAGCCCTTCTTAGCCATCACATAAACTTCGCCGGCCGGCAATATCTGATGTATTTCTGTCATGCCCTCCAAAATCACCTCCCAAAGCCCAAGCAGGTCGGCGTCGAATTTCATCACATATTGTTGGCTGTTTTGCAGGCCCGTACCCACTGCGTACACGCTGCCGCCTGCACCGAGGGCGATATCTTCAAACACAAAGCCGCCATCGGGAGTCACCCCGTTGAAAGGCTGCCCGCCGTTGTCGGTGCGCATGATGAGGCCCTGTCCTTCTAAATTGACCGCGATGAGCAAATCGCCATTGGGCAGGGCTTCCAGGTCGCGGGGTATTTTACTGCCGTTGAAGAAAATGGGGCCGAAGTAGAGCATTTTCCAGTTGAGTGTGCCGCTTTCGTTCAGGTTCAGCAGGAACATATCCGTGTTGGAGGTCATCGCATCGGTCTGGCTGCCGAGTACATAATAGGGGAAAGCGGAGTTCTGTGGCGCCGCATTTCGCACAATGCGCCAAAAACCGTCGCGCTGCGGCAGGTCGTAACCCCGCACCCAAGTAAATGCGCCACTGGTTGTCACCAATCCCATGATGCCCCGGCTGGTGTTGTCGTTAGGCAGGGAATTACCCACCACCAGCAGGTTGCCGGAAGGCGTAAGCACGGCATCGTTCCACACCGAAGCGATATTTAGGCTGAGCGTCCACTGCAGTTCGCCGGCAGCGTTGAGCCGCGAAACGGTGGCTCTGGCAGGCTGCCCGTCAGTAATCTCGCCCTGCCCCAACACATAATAATTCGTTCCGCTGGGGATGACTTTGCTGAAAGACTCATCCAGCGCCGTCCCATACTGCCGTTGAAACTGCGCATATCCCCCCGTAGCAAAGGCAAAGAAGCAAAAAACCGATAACGAAACGGTGAGGCTAGATGATGACTTTCGCATGGCGAACCAGATTTTAGTGGTTATTTGTTTGGATTGGGCCGCTACATGCCGCCGCCCCCAAATATAACCAGCATGTTAGCGCCCCGCTCAACTCCATGCGATTCGGTCGGAATTGGGTGAGATTTGGTTGTTTTCAGCGCCCCTTCCACCACCTTCTAACCCGCTTGCACACCTTTGTTGAGGCTTTCGCGCTACTCTCCGCCTCCTCCGCCAACTCCCACAGCTCGTACAGGATTTGGTGCTGGGTAATTTCCCAGGTCTCCAGCCCGACGGCGCCTTCGGCGTAAAGCTTGCCGTTGATTTCGTAGCGGGCCTGCATCAGGATGGAGGCATCGCCAAGGGCTTCGCACACCGTAAGCGCAGCTCCAATCTCATGGTTATCCACCAGGCGGCGGAGCCGCAAAGGGTCCAGTGCCGCAGGCTGGCTTTGGGCCTCCTCCGCAGCTATCGGCATCCAATCCAGTATGGCTTGGTACAGCTGCAGCTGCATACGGCTCCAGTTTTCGCCATCGATTAGCCTGGCGCGGTATTGTTGGGCCCCCTCCGCCAACCGCTGCGACAAGGCAGCCGCTGGCGGGCTGCCCAGATCGTGAAGCAGGCGGATGGCGCCGTCGGTATCGCCCCGGCGCATCATCTGGCGGAGCGCTGTGCTGCCGGGAAGGAACGGATTATCAGGCATAGCTGCTGGTTGTAGGGGTAAATATGCCCCTCCTGGCGCTGGCAATACGGGCAGGATGAGATTTGGCGGGAAATAAGTGGGATTTGGCGACGGAGGTTTTAAACCGCAAAATGTAAAACCGCAAAATGTAAAAGTGCCCCGCTTTTGCGGTTTTACATTTTACATTTTAAATTTTACATTTTAAATTTTCAACAGCACCTTGGTGCCACACACCGCCCCATCGGCCCCGAGGATGTTTTCTCGGCTGAAAGCTTGCCCGCCCCCTTGGCCCGAAAGCACCTCCAAGCGGCGCTGGGTGAGCATCATGCCGACTGATTTGTAGGGGCCCGTTTGCCCGGAACCAGCATCGAAGCCCGGGCCGTTGTCGGTGATGGTGACGAGGAGCTGGTTTTGCTGCTGCGCAAAGGCGACGGTGATGCGGCCGCCTTCGGCCTTGTTTTTCATGCCGTGCAGCAGGGCGTTTTCCACGAAGGGCTGCACCAACATCGGCGGCAGGGCGAGTCCATCGAGGTCCAGATCCGGGGCAGTTTCGATGGCATAGCTGAACCGGTCGCGGAAGCGCAACTGTTCTAGCGCGAGATAACTGTCCAGCATCTCGATCTCTTCGCGCAGGCTGTGTTGGCCATCCACCGAGCCGTGCAAGGCCAGGCGCACCAGGCGGGCGAAGCGGGCCAGGTAGCGAGTAGCGGCGGCAGCATCGTTTTCGGCGATAAAATACTGGATGCTGCTCAGGCAGTTGAAGATGAAATGTGGGTTCATCTGCGCCCTGAGCGCTGCTGATTCGAGCTTGCGAATTTTGCTGTTCGTTTCAGCTTCCTTGCGGGCCAGTTGCAGGCGGCTGCGGTACCACAGGGCCAGCCCTGTGGCCAGCAGGGCAATCAAAGCTGACCAAAACCAGCCCGTCTGCCACCAAGCCTCCCGGATGGAAAATGCCCAATACGTGGGTTTGCTCCACTCCTTGTCTTCGTTTTGAGCCTGTACCTCAAAGGTATAGTCGCCCGGCGAGAGGTTGGCAAAATTGACTTCGCGGTTATGGCTGTAGGAATACGCCGTGTCTGCTCCATTCAGGCGATAGCGGTAGAGGATGTGGCCTTCGGAGCGGTAATGCAAGGCAAAAAAGCAAATATAAATATCGTTTCGGTGGTGCGGCAGGCGCAGGCCGGGCGTAAAGTCGGAGGGGGCCTTATTGATCCGCATCTGCTCCAGCACGGGTGCGGGCATGGCTGGCGCGGGCAGGTGGCGAAAACGCGCCAGCCCCCGATTGGTGGCCACCCACGTTTCCCCAGCAAAAGTCATGACGTCGTTCACCTGATTGGAAGGCAGGCCTTCCCGCATACCGATTATTTTGATGTCCCACCCACCTGCGGGATTTGGCGCGAGCCGGGTGAGGCCAGCCAAAGAACAAGCATACAAGCATCCATCGGCACTCACGTAGAGTTTGGTCATACAATCGGAGCCAAGCCCTTGGCTTTGAGTGAGGTGGGTCAGGTTGCCTTTTTTATCCCGAATCAGCAATCCAGCGCCTTGCAGACTGATGACCACGCCACCATCGGGCAAGACAGCCACATCGCGCGCCTGATAACGCAGGGCGGGATGGTCTAACGGGGGCAGTATATATGCGCCGTCGCGCCAAACCCGCAGGCCGCGCGGAGTAGTGACCCACAGGTTGCCTTCGCGATCGGGGGTCACGGAAAAAGTGCGTTCTATGATTGTATTAGAGCTTGCTTCCCCCAATTGCATTGCCTTGGCGGTGCGGGCATTTATGTTAAAAAAACCATGCGTGGCACTGCTCCAAAGATATTTCCCGAAAGGATCGGGGGTGATTTTTTTTGCCAAAACGCTCCCTAGCTTTCTGCCTTCCGTATCAAACGAAGTCGCGGTTGTCCATTTATTGCGATCAAAACAATGAAGAGGTTCGCTGCACCACAGCCGTTGTTGGGTGGTGTCAAAAAAGATAGCCTGAACCTCTCGGGAAACTAGGGGTGGCTGTATGACGGCAATCTGTTTTCCGTTCTGGCGGTTGAGCGCAGCAATCCCCACAGGGCGAAGGCCAGCAAAAACGGTCGTAGCGCCGTCGTTCGTGATGCAAGTGACCTCGTCGGAGGGCAGCCCCGAGGCTTTGTCAAAAATGTCGATACCGGGGTTTTTGCAATAAAATACGCCTGCGTGAGTCGTCATAGCCCACCATCCACCGGCTGGATCCACCTGAAAATCAGAGACGAAACGCCCGGGCAAAAAGTTGCGATATTCACCCCTCCGCAGATGCTCCAACGAAGCAAAACAAAACAAGCCCCCATTATTCACACCAGCCGAGGCGATGAAAATGCGGCCATCGGTCGTTTGTCGGATTTCCTCTGGAAGAATAGCGGTAGGCGTCTGCCAGATAATCTTGTTGTCGTGCATTAAGTAGATTGAACCTCGTTTGTAAAAAACAAAATCATCATGGTTCAATTTCCAGACACCCCTTTCCCGTCGGTGCAGGGGCGTATTGAACGGTATCTGCCCAAATGGAATCGGCTTCCCATTTTTCAATTGCAAAACATCCATATTCTTGAGGCCCGCCGCTTCTTTTTTGTCGGTTGTTGTGTGGCGTTGTCGCGAGGCAAATAGCAGCTTCCCCGCTACTTCCGTAAACAG
>CAYSPJ010000150.1:4763-7173 GCA_964432875.1 uncultured Phaeodactylibacter sp.
TTGTGTGGCGTTGTCGCGAGGCAAATAGCAGCTTCCCCGCTACTTCCGTAAACAGAAAAACGTTTTGGGCCGAATCGGATACAACCCGATGGGCGCCGTCTGTTTCAACCACCAAAAAGCCAAGGTTGACCAATGCCAACCATACTTCACCGGTTTGGGCAATCCCCATTTTTTCTACAAGAAAAAATTTTTCCCTGTATGGGGCAGTTACCGCATTATATGGCCAGGCGCGGATGGTGTCGTTTTCGATAAACCAAACGGAGCCGTCCAAACGGGTGAACCAGATCTTACCCTTAGCATCCTCGGTCGGTAAAAAAACCTCACTACCTCGCATAGCGCTCGTATCCACCGGTTGGCTGAATTCATAGCCGTTGAAGCGGCAGATGCCTTGGTCGGTAACAAACCACAGGTAGCCGCGGCTATCCTGAAGCATATCAAATACTTCATTATCGGGCAGGCCTTCGTCCGCCGTGTAGTTGCGCCAGGATAAATGCTGGCCTGCAGCTGGCTGCAACCAGACCCAAAACAAAATAAGGCACATCGTTTTTGAATACCACATAAACATGGGGTATCTGGATTTTTGTAAAAAAAAATTGGCTCAATTTCAGAAAAAAACGGGACTTTACAGAAACAAAGGCGATTATTCCTATCATAAACTTCAAAGCCTGAAAAAAATGAGTACCCGGATCGCTTTAGTTGATGATGAACCTGCTGCCCGTGGCAGCCTACGCCAGCTTTTGCGCGACAATTGCCCCGACACCAATATCATCGGCGAGGCAGGCAGCATTGCCGAAGCCCGGCACCTGCTCCAGCGCGAACCCATCGACCTGCTCTTGCTGGATGTAGAGATGGAGGATGGCACCGGCTTCGACCTGCTCGACCAGATTTCTCCGATCCCTTTCAGGGTGGTTTTTACCACTGCTCACCATGACTTCGCCATCCGCGCTTTCCGCTACAACGCGATAGACTACCTGCTCAAGCCCATCGACCCCGACGAGCTGCAAAACGCCGTTTGCAAAGCACAGCTCAACCGCGACCAGGCCCGGCAGCAACAACAAATCGCCAAGCTGCTGAGCACTGCGGCCCAAAAATCCTTCGACCGGATTACCCTCGACACCGGCTCGGGCCTGATCTTCACCCGAGTGGGCGAAATTGTGCGCATTGAAAGCTGCGGCAACTTCTCCTTTGTCTTCCTGGCTGACGGGGAGCGCTGCCTCGTTTCCCACAACCTCAAGTCCTTTGAAGAAATGCTGCCGCCTGTCCACTTTTTCCGCCCCCACCAGTCGCACATCGTGAATACGGCTTTCGTCAAAAGGTTCTTTAAAGAAGACGGCGGCTATGCCCTCATGCACGATGGTGCCAGGATACCGGTGGCCCGCCGCAAGAAGGAAGCCTTTTTAGCAGGCTTGCAAAACTGATTTTTCTCACCCCTCCTGCTTGATGAAAATCACTGCCAAAGCTGCTCAAAACCCCGAACTTCATCATAGAAAAAAACACTAGGCTATGCGTACCATCGATAAATTTTTCCCAGACTTATTTGCTGCACTTGGGCTAACCCTCATCGCCACTTGGTTTGCGTTGATTGTCATGGGTATGTCCTCTGTGATTGCCCACGTCTTGTTCCTTTTCAGCGTAGCTTTTATTTTTGAGCTCTACTCCAGCAGCCAAGAGGCCAAAGATGCTATCAGGGAAAAAGAAGCACGCCAACGGGATGAACATCTCGACGAGCTCCTGCGCAATATGGAAGAGGGTGAAGAGGTTGAAGAGTGGGAAGAGGAGCTGCATTATTAGTGCTGCGAGCACTACATTTTTCATCAAGACATCAACAAAATCACCATTGGGCAGCTTTTATGATAATGCAGGCAGCCTTGCCTCATTAAACCCAAAAGCATCGCCATGTCCAATATCAGGCCTTTTGCCTTCCTTGCGTTCATCTTTCTGCTGAGCATTTCACTATTTGGGCAGGAATCGCCTTATCTTTTTGAAGTCAAAGAAATATTGATCCCTTACCGCTCGGGCAGCCGATGGGGGTATTGCGATGCGGGCAAGCAAATGCTCATCCCCGTGCAGTACGAAGAAGCTGGTTTCTTCCAGGAAGGCTATGCCATCGTGAAGCAGGATGGCCAGTACTACCTCATCAACGAGGCAGGGGGCTTCGCCAGTGAACGGGGCTACGCCCGCATCCGCTACCGGCCGGGGCGGGGGTATGAGCTGTTTGACACCCCCGACGGAAAAGGCTACCCGGCCAGGATCCGCGAAGGCCGCCTGGAGCTACGGCAGGACGGGCGCGAAGAAGCCAGCTCGGCCGAACTGGAATGGGCTACCCAAGAGGCTACACCGCTTGCCGAGCCCATTATGGCCCAAGCGGGCATCTATAAGGAAGGAGACAAATACGGCTTCCGCAGCGGCT
>CAYSPJ010000150.1:7273-11700 GCA_964432875.1 uncultured Phaeodactylibacter sp.
ATGGCCCAAGCGGGCATCTATAAGGAAGGAGACAAATACGGCTTCCGCAGCGGCTATGCTATCCACGACCCGGCAACCGGGACGGTACAATACGATTGGGACCACCTCATCCCTCCGATTTACGATTCGATTGCAGCCTTGGGGCCCAATCAGTTAGCGGTATTGGAAAATGGCAAATGGGGCATCGTCGGCCCCGACAATGAGGTCCAACTAGAAAAAGACTATGACCATCTAAGCTGGGTCGCCTTCTGGGGCAACCGGGCTTATCTCGTCAGCCGCGCTGGGCATTGGGGTATCATCAGCCGCGCTTTTGAGCCCATCATCCCCGTAGAATACGATACCCTGGCACTGGCCGGGCAGCTCATCCTGGCTGCCAAAGAAGGGCGCTGGGGGGTGTTGGATACCTACGGCCAGCCGGTACTGCCGCTGCAATACGAAGCGCTGGAGCACACTGTATTCAATCGCGACGACTACTTCTTCGCTAAAAAAAGCGGCCGCTGGGGTGTGCTCAAAGGGGCCGGCAAGCTGCTATTGGGCTTCGATTACATCGGCATCAAAGCTGAGGCGGGGCCTTATTTCATGGTACATGATGGCTTGGGCTGGGGCTTGGTCAACGAACAAGGTGAATCTATCCTGCCCTGCGAGTACGATGGTATCGAGCTAGAGTATATCTATGGCCTACCGGCCCATCCCGGTTATCGCCTCTTCCGCGATGGCAAAGCCGGCTTCTTTAGCCCCACTTTCAACAAACTCTTCCCCCCTCAATACCTGGATTTTCGTGCTTTCCAACCCAACAATCTGGCCAAGGTCGAAACCGCTGCCGGCTCAGGCTACATCAGTTGGCAGGGAGTGGAGTACTTCGAATAAGGCCTGCTCAGAACTTTTTCTTGTGCTCTGGCGATTTTTATCCCAGCTCGGAGAAGCTATCTTTGGCAGCAACCGCCGGTATTAATGCTACATAGCTGAAACCTTGTACGCAAAAAAACGTAACAGGAAAGTAGGAGATCATAATTTTCCGTATATTTACGCGATTTTTTGCTTTGATGAGGTTCTAATACTTAAGCCAATTGAGCAATATCCCCCATTTGCTCAATGCGCTAATGCCATATTTAGCGCACAAAAGCTCGCATACTTCTAAGCGCAATAAGACAAATCATAATTACCCATGAGTTAAAAAGATGCTTATGCAAACGAGAATTTTACTATTGTCTCTGTTTTTCAGCCTATCCTGGGGCTCTGCGATGAGCCAAGCCATCGACATCCAAAACTACCGTACTTACGATGGCAGCAACAACAACCTCAACAACCCCGACTGGGGGGCAGCTGGGGCCAACGTATTGGTCAATACTCCGGTAGGCTATGACAACCTGATCAGCCAGCCTGGCGGCCTTGACCGCCCCAACCCGCGCAGGATCAGCAACTCCATCTTTGCACAGGACAACCTGATCAACGATCAGCTGTCGCTCAATGATTACTGTTGGGTCTGGGGCCAGTTTATCGACCACGACTTTGGCCTGACACCCGATGGCAATGAGGATTTGCCGATCCCGGTACCTCAAGGTGATTCCTGGTTTGACCCCTTCAACACTGGTCAGATGACCATCCCGATGAAGCGCAACGCCTTCGATCCCACCACCGGTACCACCATCTTCAATCCACGCCGCCACCCCAACGTCATCACGGCCTACATCGATGGCTCAGGGGTCTATGGCTCTGATGATCACACGGCCTACTGGCTACGCTCCTTTGTTGGCGGCAAGCTGAAAGTATCGGCAGGCAACCTGCCGCCCTACAACACCTACAGCGGCGAACTCGATGGCCCCATCGACCCCAATGCCCCTCACATGGATAATCCCGTGGGCCTGACACAAAAAATCTTCGTCTGTGGGGACCCCCGCGCCAATGAAAACCCTGCGCTGCTGAGCATGCATACCCTCTTTGTGCGCGAGCACAACCGGATGTGCGAAGAGTTGGCTCAAAAGCACCCCAACTGGAACGATGAGCAGCTCTACCAGCATGCCCGTAAGCTGGTCAGCGGCCTGATCCAATCGGTGATGTACGACGAGTGGCTGCCCACGGTTGGTGTCAACCTACCAGCCTATCAGGGCTACAACCCCAATATGCATGCACAGGTCTTCAACGTATTTACTGCCGCGGCTTTCCGGCTGGGCCATACCTTGCTCAACGGCCAGTTGATGCGCGTGGACAACGATGGCAACCCCTGGCCCGGTGGCCACTTGCAGTTGCGCAACGTCTTCTTCAACATCCAACCGGTGGTCGAACATGGCCTTGACCCTATCTTCAAAGGCATGGGCATCCAAATGCAGCAAAACTTTGATTCCAAGGTCGTCAACGATGTACGCAACTTCCTCTTCGGCCCTCCTGGCGCCGGCGGCCTGGACCTGGTCTCGATCAATATCGCCCGTGGCCGGGAGCGTGGGCTACCCGATTTCAATACCGTGCGCCAGGCTTTCAATTTGCCGCGCTACCAGTTCTTCCAGCAGATCAACCCCAGCCAGGAGGTTTACCTCAAGCTGATTAGCCTCTATGGCGACATCAATGAGGTGGACCCATGGGTTGGCTTCCTGGCAGAGCCGCGCATGTCCGGCAAGCTCTTTGGCCCCACTTTAGTGCGCATCATGGAGGTGCAATTTGCCCGGCTACGCGATGGCGACCGCTTCTTTTACCTCAATGACCCTGTGTTGTCGCAAGAAGAAAAAGACTGGATCAAGCGCACCACCCTACGCGATATCATCATGAAGAATACGGGCATCACCCTCATGCAAGACAACCTCTTTGCCTCGATGACCCACAGTGAAATATGCAGCCACATGACCGCAGAAATCGCCGGTAATGTCTATACCGAAACCGGCCTGCCCGTCGTGGAAGTCGATTTATCGGTTATGAACAACCAGGCTGCCCCCCTGCAAGAGCAATCAGGCCAGGATGGGAGCTTCCTCTTTGAAGGGGTTGCTGCCTGCGATGTCAACATGGTGATGCCTTCCAAAGGCGGCCCCGTCAACAACGGCGTCTCCACCGGTGACCTGGTCCTCATCTCCCGGCACATCCTGGGCGTAGCGCCGCTGGATAGCCCCTACAAAATCATCGCTGCTGATGCCGACCACAACGGCAGCATCACCGCCCTGGACCAAATCCACATCCGCAAAGTCATCCTGGGCATCGCCATCGAATTCCCCAATAATACGCCCTGGCGCTTTGTAAAGGCCGACTACGAATTCCAAACCAATACGCCCCTGGCGGAAAACTTCCCCGAATGGGCAGCGGTAGACAATGTGCTGTCTCAGGATATGGCGGTGGACTTTATCGCCATCAAAGTGGGCGATGTGAACGGCGATGCCGATCTGGGTGGTTTCGCCCCTGGTGAAATAGAAAACCGCTCGATTTTCGCTTTCCAGCTCGAAGACCAGGAAGTCCAAGCTGGCCGTACCTATACCCTGGCCTTCATGGCTGAGGACATCAACCGCCTGAGCGGTTATCAATTCGGCTTGCGCTACCCAACGCAGGCGCTCGAATTCCTGGGTATAGAGCAGGGCGCGCTGCCCCAGCTCAACACGGATAACTTCGGCATCTTCCCGCAAGAGGGCCTCATCACCACGAGCTGGGTCAATGCGGCAGCTTCCGCTCAGCTTTCTGGCTCAGCGCCGCTCTTCTATCTGAATTTCCGCGCTCTGCGCGATGGCCAGCTCAGCCAACTGCTCAGCCTGGATAATAGCAAAACAAAAAGCGAAGCCTACAACCGCTTCATGGAAACCATGGGCCTGAGCCTGGCATTCGGCAATACTGCTGCCGCCGAACTCCCTGCTTTTGCCCTCTACCAAAACCAGCCCAACCCCTTCAAGGAGGCAACCATCATCCCCTTCCGCCTACCGCAGGAGGGCTGGGCCCGCCTCACCGTCTTTGACGCGGCAGGCAAGGCGCTGCTGGTCAAAGAAGCCGACTTCGGCGCTGGCTACAACGAATGGCGCCTGAAGCGCTCCGAATTGCCGGCGGCCGGCTTGTTGAGCTACCGCCTGGAAACGGATACCAACACAGCTACCCGCCGGATGATCATCGCCGACTGATAGCGCGGCATCCGTACTGGATTAAATGAGCGGGGGCGCGGCTGATAATGCCGCGCCCCCGCTTTCTTTTTGCTTGCCTTCTATCTGGTACACCAGAAGCATTTTTTTGAGTGGGGCGATAGATTGAGACAGGCATCCCTCAACTGGATACCCGCATCCCTCAATCGATCCCCCTCATCCGTCAATCTGCCGAGCGGGCAGGGGGCAGCAGGGCCTATCTTTGCATCGTCATTAAAAACAAATGTATCACTTAAAACACCATGACATGTTCAAGATGATTGATTTCAAAACAACGCTCTTTGCCCTCCTGGCTATCCTGCTGATCGCTCCGGCTTGCGAAAAGGC